>JBGSTP010000198.1:0-16359 GCA_041736515.1 Pirellulaceae bacterium | reverse complement strand
CATCGCGCGGGCATCGCGCGGGGACACCATCGCGCGGGGACACAGCATTCTGTTGCTGGGATTGCTACTAACACACTGGGATGCTGTGTCCCGTAACAACTGGGATGCTGTGTCCCGTAACAAACCGTGCTCCGACTGCTTGGCACTCGATCATCGAAGAGTCACTTTGTCCGAGCTTAACTTTCGATGACTCCTCGTCCGCCTTGGCTGGGACAGCGACGACCGCGTCGGGCAGACGAATGCTAAAGTTCTTGTCAGGTTGGTAATTGAGATGTTTGATTTCGCGCCGTTAAAACACCTAGGATCTGCTAAAATCGACAGCAACAACCAGCCATCTACAGAACTTCCGATTTTTTGAGTAGTGTCACCGAGATTCGAACGAGCCGCTTCCGAAGTCGAATTTGAGCTTAGATTGGTAGCAAAGAAGGATGCTTGGCGGAAAGTTATTTCCAACAAACCGCCAGAGCATTTTGCCGAGGAGTCTTTGCCGAGAAGTATGGCAATCGCCACAAGTGTATGAATGTGGTGCAAACGCCCGCGACATTAGAATGCCTAACGTTTGATGAAGTGGACGACACTCATTTTGCATGCATCCGCCATGATCTGGAGATTTCTTCCACTTACCAGCTATATCTCGACGCAAAATCAGAGGGAGATTGTGCCGCCATGCGTATATTCGTTACATCGTTGATTGTTCTAGTGCTATCGACGGCAGGAGCACAGGGACAAGGAAAGCGGCCGGGGAAGAAGCCGGGAGAAGTTATTACCCGAGCAGATTTCAGCCAAGGAGGTTTCGGAGAGGATCATCTTGAGGTCGGTAAGGCTGCACCAACATTCACGCTTAAGTGGTTCAAACCGACCACTGCTCCACTTGACGAAGCTAAGAACCCTTCATTGGCCCTAGGGACGATCTCGCTGGAGGAGCTTCACACCAAGAAACCTGCTGTTCTGATCTTTGGCAGTATGACTTGTCCGCCCTTCAAAGGCCAACTCGAGGCCATCGACGCCGTCTATGCGGAGTTTTCCGACCGCGCCGAATTCTTGTTTATATATATACGTGAAGCGCATCCTGACTCGATTCTAACTGTGGTGAACTCGGAGCAGCAGGAAAAATTGCTCAAGATCGGGCAGGCCGGCTCGCACGCTGAGCGCATCGACACAGCCGCCGTCTGCCAGCGTTCGATGAAGCTGAGAATCCCAATAGCCATAGACTCTATGGAGAACAAAACGTCTCGAGATTACGCTGGCTGGCCGAACCGCTGTGTCGTCGTAGGCACTGACGGCCAAGTGCTGTACAAGTCGAAGGTTGGCGCAAGTAGCACAAATGCTCAGCAGCTACGCAAATGGCTAAGCGACAATTTGAGAACTTGAGGCGTTGCGGAAGGAGGCACGCCAAGCACGAGCCTAAGCCAATCGGAAGAGAACCTGCGGTGCCGTTTATTAGCATATATTCGATCTTTGATCTATTTGGCGGCTGCAGTACCGCGAGTATTTACCACGTCAGGCGGGATCGGACTTGGGCTCGCCGCGAACTCGGCAGTTGGCCCTTGGTTGCTTTTTTCCACGCTGCGGCGATTTCTTTGTTACCGGAACCAAAAAAGGCGTTGACGTGGGGAAAGTGCTGGTAGATGTAGCCAAACGCGCAGGCTTCGTTTTCGGAAAACCGCCCGTCTCCGATCCGTTCGAGACACCAACTGGCAAAATCACAGTTGGTGTGCAGTTCTTCGAAATCGCCAATCACAGGCCATCTCGACGCAGGTGGCCCGTCCTCGGGCACGAGAAACTCGCACTTTTCGGGATCCACAAGAATTTCGCCAACTTGGTTGCGAATCGGCGCGAAATGCTGGTCGCCAAAGCGGATCAGATCACACATTGGCAAATACGAGAGAGCCAGTTCGCGATGAGTGTCGCGACAGCCACCACGCAGCGATCGAAACAGATTCTTGAGCAGGAAGCGGTAGGCAAAGTACTGTTGTGGCGGCGGTAAACGAATTGGATCGCACTTGCGCAGCCCGATGGTGATGAAGTGTGGGAGCGCCCTACGAAACCGAATGTGAAATAGCGTTCCACAAGGGCAGCGATAATACGGATCCCATTTGGCGGGACGATAGCTCGGCAATTTCTGCATGCAAAGCGGACAAGCAATCATGCGTGTTTTCTCCTTTCAAATATTGGCCGCGAAGAATCGCTTTAGGAGATGTCTCATGACAAAATTCCACTCTGGCTACCGAGCCGGCGGTATCGTTGCGATTGCCGGCGGCAGCGCGGCGCACTGATCGCGATCCTGTTGTCTATTTCTGTTGTAACGGATTTTTTCTCGGGCGTCCGACCGACCGTATCGTGTACCACAATCCATGCGGTTCCGCAATTTCATCAGTCCACGTCTTGTCACCAAAGGGGCGACCGCGATTGACGGACGTTCGCATCGCTTCACGTTCCGATTCCGAAAGTGCGGCATTGACGCGTTTTAGTCAGTCGCGTAAACGCGGAAGGGACCAAGGGGAGAGAATTTAATTAAAACTCGAAAATTGCTGTAAGGTCGCAGCGGCTTGCACGTCTTCTATGTAGTGCCTGTCGCTGCATGCCGGTTTGCTGGCGCGCCACAGGCTGCGCGTAGTTGCTGCTGACAAGGAAGCTAGAGATAATACCGGACTCGATGTTGAGCCCGAGTTCCGGAGAAGACGAGTCGATGTTGGCCAAACTAAATACACTATCGCTATTGGGCATCGAAGCCTTGCCAGTTGAGGTCGAAGTAGATGTATCCGCTACATCGATGCCAAAAACAATGCTAGTAGGTCTGCCGGAACAAGCGGTGAAGGAGAGCGTGCATCGCGTTGAACGGGCGATCGTCAACAGTGGTTTTATGCGCCCCAACGATCGTGTGGTGATCAACTTGGCTCCAGCGGAATTGCCTAAACAGGCGGCCTCTTTTGATTTGCCGATTTCGCTAGGGATCTTAGCGGCCAGTGGGCAGTTTCAGTCTGATCGCTTCAAAGAGTATGCCGTGGTTGGCGAGTTGGCTCTCGAAGGGCATACGCGCACTATCAAGGGTGCGCTGTCGATGGCCATTGCCGCTCGCGACGCCGGCTACAGGGGAATCCTGGTACCCAGTGAAAACGCGGGCGAGGCTGCGGTGGTCGATGAAATCGATGTGATTCCAATCTCGACATTGACCGAAGCGGTGGGCTTCCTAGCTGGGACGCTCGACATCGATCCCCAGCCATCGCAGCTCAAAGAGCTGTTCGAAGAATTCAGCAACTACGAATTGGACTTCGCCGATGTTCGCGGACAAGAAGTTGCCAAGCGAGCGCTGACCATCAGTGCGGCCGGCGCGCACAATTTGCTCATGCTAGGCCCTCCTGGATCGGGCAAGACGATGCTGGCCAAGCGTTTGCCATCAATTCTGCCCACCCTGACCGCCGAAGAGTCGATTGAGACCACGCGCATTTATAGCTCGTTGGGACGCTTAAAACCCGGACAACCTTTGTTGGCCGTGCGTCCGTTCCGATCACCACACCATACGATTAGTAACGCTGGTCTGGTAGGCGGAGGAAGTCCACCCTCGCCGGGAGAGATTAGCCTGGCGCATCACGGTGTGTTATTTTTGGACGAACTGCCCGAATTTGATCGTCGGACGTTAGAGGTCATGCGTCAACCGCTTGAAGACCGCACTGTCACCATTTCGCGAGCACTGCGCAGTACAACCTTTCCCGCGAACTTCATGCTGGTCGCCGCGTTAAACCCATGCCCGTGCGGTTTTCGTACCGACCCACGCCGCAGTTGTTCGTGTAGCCAACCACAAATCGAACGCTATATGGCGCGCATCTCCGGACCACTGCTGGACCGAATCGATATTCACATCGAAGTTCCCGCCGTTCCGTTTCAAGAACTTTCCTCTTCGCAAGCTGGGACCAGCAGTACCAACATGCGCGAGTCGGTGGAACGAGCTCGCCAAAATCAAGCCTCGCGATTTAATGGAGCCCGAGGTCTATACAACGCCCAACTCTCCAGTCGACAGTTACGTGAATACTGCCCGCTCGACCAAACAGCGTTGAACCTGCTGCGCGATAGCTGCAACGAACTCGGACTATCTGCGCGAGCCCACGACAAAATCCTGCGTGTTGCCCGGACCATCGCCGATCTCGAAGACTGCGAGGCGATCAACACCATCCACCTGCAAGAAGCTATCAACTACCGGATGCTCGACCGCAATCTGTTCTGAGAAGTAAGCACCCCATGCATAAATCATTGGACGTATTGTCGCGTAGGCGAGTCTCTCCGAGACTCGTCAATGCAGCGTCCCGGAGAGACGCTGCTACGTGTATTTTGTTGAGAAACGTGTGCGTGGGTGCTTAGCTTCTGCGCATTGCTCATGCCAACAGAGCATCCACCTTCTTGCCATGCACGTCGGTCAGCCGATAGTCGCGACCTTGGGAACGGAATGTTAGCCGTGTGTGATCGAATCCGAGCAAGTGCAACATGGTTGCATTCAAATCATGAACGTGCACGCCATCGCTGACAATGTTGAATCCAAAATCGTCGGTTTCCCCATGCACGTAACCCCGCCGAATACCTCCGCCAGCCAACCATAAACTAAAACAGCGATTGTGATGATCGCGACCGTCGTTTCCTCCCTGTACCATCGGCGTCCGACCGAACTCACCACCCCAAACTACCAAAGTATCATCTAACAGCCCACGCTGCTTGAGGTCCTTGACTAGCGCAGCACTGGCCTGGTCGGTCGCCTCTGCATTGCGAGTCACTCCCGCTTTCAGATCGCCGTGTTGGTCCCATACTTCATGGAAAAGCTGCACAAACCGCACGCCGCGCTCCACCAACCGCCGTGATAAAAGGCAATTCCGCGCGTAGCTGGCTTCGTTCAGATCTTTGATGCCGTACATAGCCAGCACACTGGCTGGTTCGCTCGACAGATCCATCAACTCAGGTGCGCTTGTTTGCAATCGGTACGCCATCTCATAGGCCTCGATGCGGGCTTCAATGGCTGGATCGCCAATTCTTTCCATCGCCATACGATTCAAGTGCTCTAAAGTGTACAGCGATACACGCTGAGCGCGCGCATCGATTCCGGGCGGGTTGGACAAGTACAACACCGGATCGCCGGCACTTCGGAATGGAATACCGCCATAAGTCGTCGGCAAGAAACCGGATCCGTAGTTACTCGCACCACCGCTGGTTCCTTTGGCACTCGTGAGCACAACAAAGCCGGGTAGATTCTCAGAGACACTGCCTAAGCCATAAAGCGTCCAAGCACCGAAGCTTGGTCGTCCGAACTGTTGCGAGCCAGTATTCATCATGATTTGCGCCGGAGCATGATTCACTGCATCGGTGTGCAAACTCCGCACCAAGCAAATCTCGTCAGCAATTGAGCCGAGGTGCGGTAATCGATCGCTGAGCTCCATGGCGCATTGTCCATGTTTGACAAACGGAAATTTTCCTCCGAGCAGTGCGGAGTTTGGATTAATGAACGCAGCGCGATAACCGTCCAGAAGTCCAGCTGGAGGTAATTGGCCGTTACGCTTAGTCAATTCAGGTTTTGGATCGAACAGCTCCAGCTGGCTCGGCGCGCCCGCTTGAAACATATAAATAACACGCTTTGCAGTGGGTGCATAATGCGGCTGCCGCGGAGCCAACGCTCGGTTTGCTCCTTGAACGCTAGCTTCGGATGCGAGCAAAGCACTTGCTGCCATTCCGGCAAGTCCAATACCGCAATCCTGAAAAAACCAGCGGCGGCTCAATTGTCGCGCAGGAAGTCTGGAAAGTGGCATCGATTCAGTTAGCTTTGAGATATCCATGCGTTGTAAGTTCTTCATGCTAGGGTTCCAACTCAGTTCTTACTGATCGTCTCGTCTAAGTTGAGTAATACGCGGGCCACCAGGGTCCAAACGGCGGCATCCTGAGGAGTGCATTGCCCGGGCAGTTCAGGGAGTTTGGCGGGATCGCCAGTGGCAATTTCGCGTGGATTCAGCCATCCCTCTGCGACGCGCTGACGCTGCTCGGCGACTAATCCCAGAATCGTGGCTACTTCGAGTTCGGAAGGTTGGCGCGCAGTGCAAAGTAGAAATCCAACCTTTGCTCGGCTCTCATCGTCCGCAATCGATTCGCGTAGGATTCTCAATGCGAGCGCCTGAGCAGCTTCGACAAACACTGGTTCGTTCAAACCAGCCAACGCGGCCAACGGCGTATTGGAACGAGAACGTCGAGCGCAGGATAAATCTCCATTAGGTCCATCGAAGCTCGACATCACTGGATCTGGCATTGAGCGTTTGCGGAAACCATAGACCGTGCGTCGATACCGCTGGGCACCTGTAGCTGGCTTCCAGTAGTCGGGATAGACGTAGTTGTAGTCCAGCACGTTCTGTGGAACAGGTGGTAGGATTCCTGGTCCGCCTAACCGGTGTGTGATTAAACCTGAAACGGATAATGCGATATCGCGCACCACTTCGGCATCCGCTCGAAAACGCGGTCCCCTGGCTAACCAACGGTTCTTCGGATCTCGGTCAAGAATTTCGTTGGAAGTGTGCCCCTGCTGTTGATAAGTCTTGCTGAGCACAATCTGTTCGATTAAGTGCTTCTGGCTCCAACCGCGCTCCATGAAATCTACGGCTAACCAGTCGAGCAGTTCTCGGTGCTCAGGCACTGGAGCACGGGTGCCGAAATCGTCGCTCGTCTCCACCAAGCCGTCGCCGAACATCGCTTGCCACACGCGATTCACAGCAACTCTGGCAGCCAGCGGAGACCGCGCGTCGACCAACCAGCGGGCAAATGCTAAGCGGTCGGCGGACTGGCCGGAAGGCATTGGATGCAGTGCAACGGGCACATGCGGCTGCACCGGCTCTGCGATCGGCTGATCCCATTCGCCTCGCAATAGCACGCGAGTTTCGCGACGCTGGACATCGGCTCTTTGTGCGAGATGCAAAACGGAAGTCATGGCCGTTGGGTAACGTTGCCAAATGGCTTCAATCTCATCGTTCAGCGCCTTCAATTCAGGCACTGACTTTCTCCATGCCGCAAACAAAGCAGTCTGCTGTTCTGCAGTGCGCGACGCAGCGGGAATAGCGGCTGCTCGTACAGCTTCATAGTCAACCGGGGCAGCGGTCGGAGCCGAATCAGTTGTCAAACTAAGTCTACAGCACCCGAGCATATCTTTCATCCGCAGTACCACCTTTATTTCAGTATCTGGAGGGCACTCGAGCGGTTGTGTAAACTGGACCACGGCGACAGACGCTTGATTGCGTCGACCGTTGCCGCGATCGGCCTTCCATGCGTTTGCGTCCTTACCATCGATCAGATAGGCCACCGGACCCAGCGATTTTTTGCCATCGTCCAACTTCTGTTCCGGTTGAGAGTAGTCTGCCGAAGCATGGACCAAGGTCTGTTTGTTCCACTCCTTTGATCCAGGTGGTCGCAGCAGTACCTCCAACTCGAGCACATCCCAGCTTCCCGTACTCGTCCGACCTGGCCCAGAAAACGGTAGGTCGCGATGCGGCAGTACTTCTAAACGCAAACCGGTTGTCCCTTGCCAAGCGCCCTTGGCAACAAAAAACACATCCGCGCTACGGTGTCCCAGCATCAAAATGGAGCGATCGGATAACTGAACCGGGTGATTGAGACCGCTAATCGACTCCAACTGATGAAAGCCAATTGGCGTCCACGCAACTTGCAGATCAATCAACCGTTGTGCGAATAGTTCCAGTTCTCCGACCCAATTGCCGCGTACAGCCCGTACGCGTTCATCGCTGGCGGCAAAATCGGAGCGAAGTTGTGCGAGTTCACGTTGCTGAGCGGAATCGTATACCCACGATTGCGCCTCATAGGTGTTATTCAAGAAAGCGAACAGACCATAGTACCCGTCTTGGCTTATCGGATCGAATTTGTGGTTGTGGCACTGGGCGCATTGAGTTGTCAAGCCCATGACCGCTTTGCCAATGCAATCCATCCGATCGAACATCTCAAACATGCGAAACTGTTCTGGCACGATGGCCCCTTCCTCGTTCAGCATACTATTGCGGAGGAAGCCTGTCGCAATGATCTGTTCCTGTGTTGCGTTGGGAAGCAGGTCACCCGCAATTTGTTCGATAATGAACTGATCGTAGGGTTGGTCGCGATTGATTGCAGCGATTACCCAATCGCGCCAAATCCATTGGTCGCGGCGCAGATCTTTCTCATAGCCATTGGTATCCGAGTACCGTGCCAGATCTAACCAAGGTCGCGCCCATTTTTCACCGTAGCGTTCGCTGGCCAGCAATCGACGTACGGTCTTTTCGATTCCATCGCGTGAAAACTCTTCTAGTTCTTTAGGTGTTGGTGGCAATCCGATGATATCTAAATAGATTCTGCGGCAGAGGATGCTTGGCTCTGCCTGCGGAGCAAACGTCAAATTCATGGAAGCCAGCTTGTTGGATACTAATGCGTCGATCGGGTGTAAATCCGATTGCCGAGTGACGCTCTTTTCGGGAGGCACAAAAGCCCAGTGCGAAGCATACTCGGCGCCCTGAGCAATCCACTTCTGGAGCGTCGTTATTTGCGACTTGGACAGGGGGTTCTTTTCTTCTGGGGGCGGCATGAGCGTGCTGTCGTCGTTACTTAGCACTCGTTCCAGAAAACTTCCTTTGTGGAGATCGCGCGGAACGATGGCGGGTTGGCCCGACTCACCGCCACGGACGGCATCTTCGAAGATGTCCAGTCGCAATCCGCTTTGCCGAGAATCGGGATCGGCACCATGACAATGCAGGCAATGTTCGGCCAGAATCGGTTGGACATCACGGACAAAATCAACCGGTGTATCGCCGAAGCAAGCCAGCGGTATTGCCAGTGCACATGTCGCTATCAAAAAATGGATGCACAGACCTGCGTAGATTCGAGACATTGCACTCATTCTCAGGGTGGGACAGGTGTCGAGGTAGGTGATGCTCCCATTATACATCGACCAACGCTTCGAATCATGCAGTGTGTTTTGTTACACTGACAATCTGATTTAGAACTTTAGTACTCGTTGACAAATTTACGCATTGGAACTAGCTAATGACGAATCGCTGCAGACTCGTGTGCTTGATGTGCCTGGCTTATTTGAGCGACATTTGCCTAGGTCCCATGTGCTGGAGCGATGGCAACTGGCAAACCGTCGCGGTAGCGGCTGAGCCGCTGCGGGGAACTCAGTTGCTTGACTGGCAAGATGCGCTCGACGCCCGCATGATGCAGGGCGCGCATCGCTTCGTGGAACGCAAGATTGATGAGTCGCAGGAGGCGCTGGCTGCGTCCGCGAAACTGGATCCTCAAGCAGTCCAATCCAAGCGGGAGCGATTGAAGTTTCTCATCGGCGCAGGTGGAAGAGAACGCGAACCGCATTCGCATCTGGCATTTTCTCACTACAGTCCGCCGATTCGGATGGAACGGATTGGCTACGATAGTCTGCCGGCAATTGTGTTCGAAGACGAACGATTGCGCATCACGCGAGTTCAGTGGCCAGTGCTCGAGGGAGTTCAGGGCGAGGGACTCTTGCTCGAACCGCATGGTCCGCATGCCGCCCATGTGCTTATCCTGCCGGACGCTGACCAGTCGCCCGAAATGCTTGTAGGCTTGGTTAGTGGAATACCGGCGGAAAATCAAATTGCGAGGAGATTGGCAGCCAGTGGCGCAAGGGTCATTATCCCCTGCTTGATCAACCGACAAGAGGTTCGTCCAGCGAAGCCGCTGGGGATTTCGAATCGCGAGTGGGTTTATCGACAAGCCTTCCATATGGGACGGCACATCATTGGTTATGAAGTGGATAAAACGATGGCTGCGGTTGATTGGCTCGTGAAGACGCGTCAGACAACACAGCCAATTGGAATTGCTGGTTGGGGCGAAGGAGAGCTGCTAGCGAAATACGCCTTCGCAATCGACACCCGTATTGACATTGCCCTGCTAAGCGGCCAACACGTGGAAAAAAAAGCGTCCTGGCGCGAACCTATCTATCGCAATGTTTGGTGTCTGGACAGTGAATTTAACAACTCCATTTTCGGTGCCCTAATTGCACCGCGCACGCTGCTGAAAGAGGAGAGTCCCGCTCCGCCCATCAATGCCCAACGCGACAAAGCGATGCCGCTTGAAGCTCCCATTGCGGGCAAGTTGCAGGCATCTGGCGAACTGGCATTTGGCGAACTGGCATTTGGCGAACTGGCCACGAAGCAATTTGCCGATGGATTGAACATCGAATTGCTGAGCGCGGACGTCAGTCCCATTATCCCGCGAGAGGATCTGGTGGACAGTGAGGCGGAACGGCACGCGCGGCAGCTCAAGCAACTCGATGACGCAACGCAACGGCTGGCGCGTGAATCTGCTCAGGTCCGCGAAGAGTTCTACTTGAACACGGCGCTTCCGCAGCTTGGAATGCGAAAATGGTCGACGGAGGCGTTTCACGAGACGTCCGCTGTCGCCGCTTTTACTGTTCACACAGAGGGCTATCGCGAGATTTTCTGGCGCGATGTACTGGGCAGGTTTGATGATCCGTTACTCGCCGCCAACCCGCGCTCGCGGCTAGTCCGCGAAACAGAACAGTGGCACGCTTATGAGGTAGTACTCGATGTTGTTCCCGAGTTGTTTGCTTGGGGAATTTTAATGATGCCATTGAATATTGCGGAGGGAGAGAAACGGCCGGTGATTGTCGTGCAGCATGGCCGAAACGGACTGCCGCAGAACGTGTTGGAGGGTGGCTACAATGGCATAGCCCAAAAGCTTCTAGAGCGTGGCTTCATCGTTTTTGCACCGCACAACCTCTATCGCGGCGAGGACCAATATCGTTGGCTGGATCGCAAAGCCAACACGATTGGAAAGTCACTGTTCTCGTTTTTAATACTGCAGCATGACCAAATAACCCGTTGGCTATCGGACTTGCCACAGGTCGACAAGAGTCGAATTGCGTTTTATGGCAATAGCTATGGTGGAGAGTCGGCAGTACGCATCCCCACAGTCTTAACGCGGTATGCACTTTCGATATGCGCTTCGGACTTCAACGATTGGACTAGGAAGGTAACAGAAACCCATGAACGCTTTAGCTTTATGCAAACAGTTGAGTGGGAAATGCCCTATTTCAATATGGGCAACACATTCAGCTATGCTGAAATGTCCTATTTGATGATACCGCGCCCGTTCATGGTCGAACGCGGACACCACGATTTGGTTGCACCGGACCACTGGGTTGCATCGGAGTTCGCAAAGGTGAGATTAGTCTATGATCAATTGGGAATCAGCGATCGAACTGCGATCACCTTTTTCCAAGGTGGTCACACAATGCGTGGCGAGGAAACTATCCGTTTCATCGAAAAACACTTTCGTTAGCTTGGAAATCGACCTATTTGACATTTGCCGCTCTTTGAAGTGCGGCATCCTGACCGGCGAGTAGCAGCGTGTCGGAATCTTTCAGTATGTAGTCTGGATTGGGAGTCGCAGTGATTTTGTCGGTGAGTACGTCGTGCAGCGCTACGATCGAGACATCGTACTTTTGGCGTATCTCGAGTTGTCGAATGGATTTCCCGTACCAACTATTGGGCACCCCCATTTCTTGGATGCTGAAACCGGCCCCCAATCGAACGTAATTCAGCAGGGCAGAACCACTAATTCGCGTGGCAAGTGCGAGCGCCGTATCATGTTCAGGAAATACAACATCGGTGACGCCTAGCCGATGCATGACTCGGGCGTGGTCGTTAGAAACGACCTTAACAAAAATATCCTTCACTTTGAGATCGTGCAGTGCCATGGTTGCCAAAACGCTGGAGGCGATATTGTCTCCGGTCGACACAATCG
The DNA here is from genome assembly GCA_041736515.1 of Pirellulaceae bacterium. Classification (GTDB taxonomy): domain Bacteria; phylum Planctomycetota; class Planctomycetia; order Pirellulales; family Pirellulaceae; genus Aureliella. Next base: position 4,557 of record JBGSTP010000198.1, on the reverse strand, counting down.
CTGCATCCGCGTCCGCAGCGCCGATCCGGCGGAGCGTCTCTGCATCGGTTGCATCCCCTACGGCCGCATGGGAAATGAGAGCGCCAAGTCGGTCGATCAGTTCGCCATTCAAGTCAACGGCAATCACATCCTGGCCATTCTCAGATAATGATTGGGCCACAGCAAAACCGAAGTTACCTAAACCTACTACTACAAAGCGTTTCATCCGATAACTCCTAAGCCAGCGACACGCTAACCTACAACTACGTCTTCGTACGCAAGGCGAAATCGCCCTCCGTTGGAAATGCGCACTACGAGCGCGGCGGCAATTGCCAGAGGGCCAGTTCTTCCAGCAAACATCAAAAAGGAAATAATCCAGCGAGACGGCGTCGATAGCTGGGTAGTTAGTCCCATCGACAAACCCACAGTATTAAACGCGCTCACCGTCTCAAACAGACTCGCCAAAAAATCAGGGCTTTTGCCGTAACTGTCACCAATGAAGCACAAAGCGAAAACTCCAACCACAACAGTTCCGGTTGCAATCACAAACAGGCCTGTCGCCCGTTGAATTGTTTCGCCTGGAATGGAGCGGTTTGCAAAGGTAACTGTAGGTTGCGAAATGAAACGAGACCACGCCAACAATCCCAATAGTGCAAAGGTAGTCGTTTTCATGCCGCCCGCAGTAGAACCGGGCGAGCCGCCAATCATCATCAAGATGATCGTGAGGAAATTGGTGCTGTCGGAAGCCACCGCATAGTCGATTGTATTGAAACCGGCAGTGCGAGCGGTAACACTCAAGAATAATGAATTAGTCAGTTTGTCCAGAGTCGACATCTCAGCCAGCACGCCTTCCCATTCAAACAGCGCGAAGAGCGGCCAAGCCCCAAAAGTCAACACAGCGCTCGTCACCAACACCAACTTGCTGTGCACCGAAAGGCGTCGCATCGCTTTGTTGCGACGAATCAAGCGTTGGTGCAGCTCTTCCATCGTTATAAAGCCAAGCCCACCCGCGACCACCAGAAAAGAAATGATGACGAGGGTTATCGGCGAGTCGCTAAACTCGACCAGCGACAAAGTGTTGGTCGAAAAGCCGGCGTTGCAAAACGCGCTTACCGAGTGAAAAATCGCCGGCCAAATCGCCTCCTGCACTCCGAGCCGTGGCGCCCACAGAGCGTATAGCAAAACAGCTCCGAACGCCTCAAAAAACAAAGTAAAGCGCACCACATCCAAAATCAGTTTTCGCGCAGGTATTTGCGGCAACATGTGACGAGCCCCTGCTGCCAAGTTTTCTGTCCGTACCGATGGACGCCCACCCAGTACCGTGATAATCACACTGGTTAAGACAAGCATCCCCAGTCCACCCAGCTGAATGAGCGCGAGCAATAGTCCTTGACCCAGCGGAGTGAAGTAGGTGGCGGTATCGACAACCACCAGCCCTGTAACGCACACGGCACTAGTAGAAGTGAAGACCGCATCGGTCCAACTCAAGCCAGCGCTGCGATATAGGCCCGGTGCGAATTTGAGCGTTAACGTACCAGCCAATATGAGAGCCAAAAACGACACGACGAATAGCTCTGCGGGAGCCAAGCCACGTGGGCGGCGTCTCCTAGAGGAATCGTCGCCGCTGAATCGCCGCAGAATCACTCTGCCAGGCGACTTTTTTGGATTCGTCAATCGGACCAACGACTGCGCCTCGCGAAGGTATAAGCACCAAACTATAGTTCGTTGGCTTGCCGCACATAACAACGCCTCGCCGAGACGCTGAAAGCCATTAGTCTGACAGACAGTGGCCAAGGTGCTTTGCTCAATTACTTAGATATCGGTGCTAACTTAAGCCCAAAAAACTAGTTTCAAGCGTGCCATTAAACAACTTCGACATCGGAATGCCAAGACCGCTTGGAGGTATTGAAGCAGCGCTATTTTGTGTTGCGGAGCGACGGCAAGCAACTGCCTGGGCTGCAATCGATGCAAATCCCCAGGGCTGCTCATGCTGGCGGGCCACCGTCGTCGCAGTTTCATTCCCTGGGACTCGCGTTCCAGGTTAAGGCTTGCGGTGCCATCGCACTCAAATGCGCACCCCAAGCTGACGCTGCGGATTGCAATGGGCACATTCAGGACCGTTCGGTCCCCCCAAAAAATTTAATGAAGGCTGGCCGAACGGCTGATAGCCCCGATTCGGTAAGGAACTCCATATTGAACATCGAGAATAGCTTGACACCGTTCGCTTTTTTCAACGTCACTCAGCTCAAGCACATGGGTGTGTTCGGCTTGAAAAAATTCACGACTATGAGGCTCTGGCATCCGAAAACGATACAAAGCGATCCAAGTCCACGTCCCATAGCTTGAGCCGCAGGCAGCCGGAAATATCGCTCAGGCGTAACGAAGTCCGTGAAGGAGTCTGCAGTTCTTTCATTGCCGCCATTGCCTCGGGAAGTCGGTAGAACGGGATTTTTGCATTGAGATGGTGGACGTGATGGTAACCAATGTTCCCTGTAAACCAATGCATGACCGGAGAAAGTTCGAGGTAGCTCGACGATCTCAGCGCTGCTTTTGTGTACGACCATTCTTCACACCGTCGTATTTTGGCATCCGGAAAATTGTGTTGAATATAAAACAAATAGGCCCCCAGGGTGGAGGCGATCCAGGTTGGTAGAACAAACGCCAAAAGCGCCGTTTGCCAGTTTGCAAAGACACACAGCAATGCGATTAATCCAAAATGTACGCACAAAGACACCAACGCATCCCAGTGCTTTCGCGCGTCTAACACCAATGGACGAACGCACATGCCAAACATAAATACCGACAGATAACCGAAGACGATTATCAGAGGACTCCTTGCGATCCGGTACTCCAAACGCTCAAGTCGCGTCGCCTTCGAAAAGCTTTCTGTCGTCATGATCGGAAATGAACCAATGCTTGCACCGAAAAGTTTGGAGTTGTGATGATGATGATGATTGTGTGATCGTCGCCAAACACTGGGAGGCGTCAACATTACATAGCCATACAAGCTCAGCAGGCCGCTGGCTAATGCGGAGTTTTTTAGAATAGCCTGGTGCTGAAAATCATGGTAGACAATGAATAGCCGCACCAAAGTGAGGCCGGTCAGCAGACAGCCGAGCAATTGCAACCAAAGCATATCGCTCATTGCCGCCACGCTGGCCGAAAGAGAAAGAGCAGCCAGTGTCGACAAAAAATGCCACCAACTCGCCAATGGTTTCTCACTGGCGAAAAGGCGACTGTCGATCAGTAATTGTCGATCGATTGCTTTCGCTTCATCGACTGCGACCAGCGATTCAACATTGGTCGCTACCTCAATAGTTGAGCTCAATCCCTGAGACTCCTCAAATCTTCCTAAGCGCAGAGCCTATGGTCCATCGCCACGAAGAATGAAGAAGCGACAAACGGGCCGAAAAATAAAACGAACCCTGCCGCGATTAAGAAGACGAAGGCTCGCCGTAACTGCCGCAGAATAGAATGCATTTCGTTCAACAGTCAGAGAATAGCCGCATTGTGCTTCGTAGGTCAACGGCTAAACTGAGCTTCCTTAAAGATCAAGGCAGATTAGACCGACCGCTGGACTCGAAGAACGGTGGACAAGGTAAGAAATGGGCATATTGGGAGAAAACTCCCCGCAGTCAGGGAATGAATGCGTTTTGCGACTTGTCTTCGGAAAAGCGGCCGAAGCCCGTATCAATCCCAGGGCGAGTGTGCGAACCGTTAGAACTTCCGCAAACCGAGACTGCGCTTAATATCGTTCGAGAAACTGGTGCTCTGTCCACTTTAAAGACTAGGGTGCAGTGTAGAGCAATTGTCCCAATTACTTATGAAAACGATTGGGACAATCGTTCTACAATAAAACTACAACCCTAAAGTTAAATTTTGTTGAAGGACTTGTGAACAGAATGCGCTGGCCCGGATTTTCCTAGTTGAGGAGCGACGGCTGGCGTTAGCCTGGGATGCGCAAAATCCCGGGTTTTTGTGAGTGAGTGCACCATCGTCGCAGTCGCGATTGACCGTGCAGGCGGTCGATCGCGGCTGCGACGATGGGATTGTGGGCGATATTATCCTAGGAAACGCATCCTTGGCTGGTGCCGTGCCTTCGGCACTCAGAATCGCCACTTGCAACCAAATGGACACTAGTCCTTCGCACGACTCTTAGTTGATGCCACGGTTAGTGAGCAGGTAGGTACCGCTTTTGCCAGCAACTGCTATGTCGGAATCGCCATCGTTGTCGAAATCGGCTACTACGATTTGCAACCCAGTACCGACATGCCCCTCTTCAATCACGTGGCGGGTGAACTTCAAATTTTTCTGATCCCAACTGTAATAGTAAATGCAGGGCATTTCTTCACCGCCTGGGTCGCGACCATTGTGAGCATAGTAGCGTTTGCCAGTTATTAATTCAGGTTTTCCGTCACCCGTCAAATCGGCCCACGCCAACGAATGCGGTTGGCTATAGGATCGGTCGATTTCATGTTGCTGCCACTCGGGCGTGCCTTCGGAGTTTAGGCCTTTGTTATGCCACCAGAAAAGTCCATAGTCGTGTCCATTTCCGTACACCAAATCGTTCTTGCCATC
>JBGSTP010000168.1:0-10711 GCA_041736515.1 Pirellulaceae bacterium | reverse complement strand
GTGCAAGTAATCGCCAAGTATCCGGGGGCCAGCAGCGAAGTCGTCGCCGACACGGTGGCGGCGCCGATCGAGCAGCAGGTCATGGGTGTAGAAGAAATGCTGTACATGTCGAGTCAGTCTACGAACGATGGCGGCTACTCTCTCGTGGTTACATTTGCCGTTGGAACCGATCTAGACACGGCTCAGGTTCTGGTACAAAACCGTGTCAACCTGGCAACGCCCTTGCTGCCTGCCGAAGTCAAGAACACGGGCGTGTCGGTGCTGAAGAGCTCCTCCAACGCGCTGCTAGCTGTCAATCTCTTCTCACCCGATATGTCCCGCGATCAGTTGTACTTGAGCAACTACGCAACCATTCGCATCAAGGATGAGCTTGCAAGGATCGACGGCGTCGGTCGCATCTCTATCATCGGACAGCGCGACTACAGCATGCGAGTTTGGCTGGATCCGAATCGGATGGCGGCCCTGAATTTGACCGCGAGTGATGTAATTATTGCGCTCAGAGAGCAGAATATCCAAGTGGCTGCTGGAGCGTTGGGCCGTCCACCAATTCCCAGCGGGCAAGATTTTCAATACACATTGAAGACGCTTGGCCGACTGACGAGCCCTGAGCAGTTTTCCCAAATCGTGATCAAGACCGGTGAAGCGGGACAAATCGTTAAGCTGCAAGATGTCGTCTCCGAAAGACGCAGCGACGAAGCCGGCAAGCAGTACGGCGGTATCGACTTCGGAGCGGGCTTTGAAGATACGATGTGCAAATTGGACGGCGTACCTGCCTCGGGCCTAATGGTGTATCAGCTGCCAGGCTCAAACGCACTGGCGACAGCGGATAGTATTCGAGCCAAGATGGCGGAACTACGTGAGCGTTTTCCCGAGGGTGTCGAGTTTGCGATTAGCTACGACACAACGCCATTTATCAATGAATCGATCGGAGAAGTATTTAAGTCGCTCCGGGACGCGGTCATTTTGGTGGCCATTGTCGTGCTAGTCTTCCTGCAGTCTTGGCGAGCAGCCATTATTCCTCTGATTGCTGTACCCGTTGCCATCATCGGCACCTTCGCTGTCATGGCGGGTATTGGTTTCAGCCTAAACAACCTATCCCTTTTTGGACTAGTGCTGGCCATTGGAATTGTAGTCGATGATGCGATCGTGGTGGTTGAAGCAATAGAGCATAAGCTCGAACACGGAGCGAGTCCGGTCCAAGCTGCCGAGGAAGCGATGCGAGAAGTTACAACGCCCATTATTGCCATTTCCTTGGTACTCATGTGCGTCTTCATTCCGTGTCTTTTCATTACAGGCATCACTGGGCAGTTTTTCAAGCAATTCGCTGCCACAATCGCGGTCTCGACGTTTTTCAGTGGGGTGAATTCTCTGACACTCAGTCCAGCGCTGAGCGCAATTCTTTTGAAACCGAAGGCCGAGCAACGGGATCCGCTGTCAATTTTGATGAATTATGCATTCGGATGGTTCTTCAAGCTTTTCAATCGGTTCTTTGGTGCACTGTCCAGCGGCTACGCCAAGCTCGCGGGCTGGCTTCTGAGATTTTCGGTGGTAGTGTTGCTGGTTTACGCTGGACTGCTGTGGGGCACCTACAAGGGCCTGACCACAGTACCCATGGGCTTTGTGCCCAATCAAGACAAAGGTTACCTGCTGGTCGACATCCAGTTACCGGATTCAGCATCGTTAGAACGAACCGACAATGTCGTCAGGGCAATGAGCAAACTGCTATTGGGTGACCGAAGTGGAAACAGTCAGCGCCTTGGCGAGTCCGTAGCACAGGCGACCGCGCACAGGGACGAACATGATGCTAAGCATGCACGAGGGAGCTCCGAGACCGGAGTAGCCGGAGTGGATCACACGCTGGAGATCTCCGGGCAGTCGATTGTTCAAGGAGTTGTCGGCTCGAACTTTGCATCGATGTTCGTTATTCTCGAACCATTCCACAATCGCGAAGAAGCGGATCTGTATTCCGAGCGGATCGCGATGAAGGTTCGGCAGCTGGTCGCTCAGAACATCATCGAAGCCCGAGTTTCTGTCTTTGGTCCGCCGCCCGTCGACGGCTTGGGCAGCGGAAGCGGCTTTAAGATCATCGTACGTGACATCGGACAAATGGGGCTTGCCGAACTCGAAGTCGCCTCCAATAAATTATCCCGGACGGGTTCTGCCGAGCCATCGATCCTTGGCATGCAGAGCGGTTTTCGTGCAAACACGCCACAGATGTTTGTGGACGTCGATCGCGAGAAGTGCAAAACAATGAACGTTGCCCTGAATGAAGTATTCACTACGCTCCAGACCTACTTGGGCGGCTACTACGTCAATGACTTCAATGCTTTCGGGCGAACGTGGCAAGTTAACGTGCAGGCCGACGCACAGTACCGCATCACGCCAGATCAAGTCACTCAACTTTTTGTCCGTAGCAACAAAGGCGACATGGTGCCTCTTGGAACACTCGCACGCGTCTACGACACCACGGGACCGGCTGCGGTCATGCGTTACAACGGGTTTCCAGCAACGGCTATTAACGGGATGGCCTTTCCAGGCGTAAGCTCAGGAGACTCGATCAAGACAGTTGAGAAGGTTGTTTCCGAAAGCCTGCCGTTCGGCTTTGATACCGAATGGACCGAGCTGACTTTCCTGCAGATCCAAGCAGGCAACACGGCGTTGATCGTATTCGGTATCGCCGTAGTTTTGGTTTTCCTCGTTCTAGCCGCTCAATACGAAAGCCTTAAGCTGCCGCTGGCGGTCGTGCTCGTCGTGCCCATGTGCCTGCTGGCGGCCGTAGTAGGCATCGCAACCGCTGGCATGGACATCAATATCTTCGTTCAAATTGGATTCGTCGTACTGGTAGGTTTGGCCAGTAAAAATGCGATACTAATAGTCGAATTTGCGAAGGAACAGCAGGCCGCTGGTGCCAGCAAGTTCGACGCCACCATCGAGGCTTGCCGCCTGCGGCTACGGCCCATCATCATGACATCTCTAGCTTTTATCCTAGGCGTGGTGCCTCTAGCATTGGCGTCGGGAGCTGGTGCGGAAATGCGATCCACACTCGGAATTGCAGTATTCTCCGGAATGCTCGGCGTAACGTTTTTCGGAATCTTTCTTACGCCGGTATTTTACTACTTGCTTGCGAGCAAGACCAAAGAGCAGGTGGAATCGGCTCATTCGAGGGACAGCAACTAGCTTTCGAAGAATACAGCTTTCCGATTGGGGTGGGTGCCGCTTTATGAAGATCTGCTGGCGTATCGAGAGACGACCACGATGGAACGAATTCCACACATAGTTAATACCGATTTGATCGTATCGGTAACTGTTCGCAGATTTACGGTAGTGGAGCTTCGACATAGCTGATTCGTAACAGTTTTCCGTTCCAGCGTGCTATGGAAAACTCGGCTGTTCTTCACGACTACTTCAACGCTGAAGGTCTCGACGATACAGCTACGCCTCGTTTCATCTACGCATGAAACTTCTAGCGAGGAGCACAGCGGTTAATTCAGTGCAGGGTTCAGCGTGCTTTGTTCTACAGCTAGCATCTGTTGATACTTTTGGACGATTGCTGGCGTAGCTACTTTACCGAGATTCTTCGCCAGTAAGATTGCCTCCAGCGTATGAATCAAACGCTCGTACTTGACCTCGCGCAGCTCCGCTTGTTCCATCTGGTCGGCGGTCATTTCGCGGTTGCGTTGATTCTCGATGAAGCGCGCGTAGTTGGGCAGATTTTGGATCTCTGCCCAGAGTTTCGACTGACCGGGTTCCTGCAGTATTGCAGCAGACTTCCAATTCGGCTCGCCCAGTTCCGGCCACTGTTGTACGATTTCTTCGCGGAGTTCGCGACGACCAGAGCTTCCGCGTCGACGGCCACGGAACGAATTGCGACGCTGACTGCGAAACTCTGCTTGTTCTGTCTCAAAGTTCTCGAACAGGTTTTCTACAGCATCTCCCATTTTGAGATCTAACTGTTCGCATAAACCCTGCACTGTACGCTGCATTTCAGGGGCTGTACCGCGACAGATGTCTTGAAATGAGCCCACCATACCGACAAGCTGATGAACGCTGCGAGATGGTTCAGCTCCTTGGCTATCTCGGATGTCGGAATCGTCGGTGCGAAGGTGGTCATATCCCTCTATACGACTGTAGCTACGTAAAAGCACCTCTGTCGATCGAAGCGGGATATCAATTGTCTCGCTGGTCAGCAGGGCATGCGCATGCGCTTCAGCAAAGGAGATTTTCTTGTTGTCGTCGTAGTCAGCGCTTTGCATCGCTTTACCATTTCGGCTTCGTCCCACAAACGCACCCCAGAAAAAGCTGCTGTACTCTTCGTCGTTCTCAATATCGGGGCGGCAGCCAGCGGCAGGTAAATCGTGTTGCTGTGCAAAGAAGCCAACTCGCAAACGGTCCGACAAACCATCGTTGCGATTGGCATTATTAAAAACAGTATGTGCGAATCCGCCGCAGTAGCATTGCGCCATGACCATCACCACTGGGACGGTCGTCGGTACCGCATCCAGCCAAGCTGTGAACTCGCGGGCACTGATGGACTGATCATCCCAGCAGCTGATCGTCGTGTTGAATTTATTTTTTCCCTTAGCGGAACCGCCGTGAGCGGTGACGTAAACGATAAGCCGATCCCCGGCTTTCATCGAGCTACACATGTGCTTCAAGCTGCTGCTTATGCTTGGTGGGCTGTTGGGGCCAGAGACAGGAGATATGCGATGATTGCGATACTCTACAGATTGGTTACTACGGAAAGAGTAAAGTCTTTGGAGCAAATCGGTAGCGGGAGTGTCTTTTTCGGCAGCAGTCGCAATGGGAGTGGTGAGGACTTGAAGATCTGACTCACTGTCAATTCCATCTGCAAAGAATGTCGCTTGGGTTCGGGAGCCAGAATGTTTTTCCAACAGAACTTTTTGGAAGAACAGCACATTGGCTTCCAGTGAAGCTTGATTTGCCGAGGGTTGATAACCGCCTCCAATCGTTAGGAAGTAATCTGTGGCCAGAAGCACCTGCTGATCAATGAAACACAGAGCGATTGCCGACACGACATGCGTCCAAAATAAAGCGGCGTGTGTCATGAAAGCACCTCGTATTGAATGTTCTTACCGGCGAGGAGTCCAGATTCTAGATCGAGCAACCAGCGTTTCGTTGCAATGCCGCCGGTACCCGAGTAGCCTGTGAGTCTGCCTGAACTACCGACAACGCGATGGCAAGGAATTAGCAAGGGCCAGCGATTGCGCGCCATGGCAACACCCACAGCGCGGGCTGCGCCATCGCTTCCCACGCGGGTCGCCAGCTTCCCGTAGGACATGGTTTGTCCGCTAGGGATCGCAAAACATTGGCGAAGCACACGCTGATGGAACTCAGTCAGGTTCGTCCAATCCAGCCATGCTAAATCCCACTGGAGTACTCCAATTTCGAAGTATCGTGTGAAAGCGCTTTTTAAGTGGTGTTGCCGTTCTTGGAATGCGTGGGCATTACGGAAACACCACCATGCTGTCGAGTCCACTCCAGTTGCATCAGTAAAACTGCAGGATTGCAACAAAGCTGCTTCGGTCCAAACCGCATGCAGTATTCCCACGGGAGTAGTGATATATTGGCTGAGCATTGGTAACGTTTCTGTTAGCGAATCGATTTCCTATTTGCCACATTTATACCTCATTGTCTGCTCGCACGCACGCCAGCGTTGCGGCAGGCAAGTCTTTCCATGGTCATCTCGATCTTGGAGGAACGCAACCTGTGACGGTATGTAATCAGCCAGGCTGCTCCACCTACAATGCGACTCTCGCCGCAGTTACAATATTCAATTGGTGTGGTGCCTCGAGCATCCGTGAACAGCTGGAGATCGCATTTTCTGTCAGCTTGGATCTTGGGCGTTTCCCAGAGGCTATGCCCGCCTACCAAAACTAGGGACGCTCAGCGGTCACCATTCCCCGAACTCCACATTCATGGCGCATGGCCGCAGATTATTTCCACGCAATTGCCAAGTTACTTTCCACCATCCCTTCCTGATTTACCGGTCAACTAGCATGCTCAGACTATCGGTTTTTTTCGTCGCACTTTGTGTGTTTGTCGGCTTAGCTTGCAACGATTTGCGTGCAGACAATTGGCCACAGTGGCGGGGCCCTCAGGGCAACGGTGTTTCCATCGAAACCGGGATCCCCGTATCATGGTCAAGCACACAGAACGTTGCCTGGAGAGCTCCGATGCCCGGGCAGGGTGGAGCTACCCCGGCCGTGTGGAATGATCGCATGTTTGTCACGTCTGCCGCCGGAGACGACCTGCAACTGATTTGTCTTGACCTCAAGAATGGTAGTCAGCTGTGGTCGAGAACGGTCACTGGCGGCAATCAGAACGCGCGAGCTGGCGAGGGCAATTCAGCGTCGCCATCTCCGTCAACCGACGGTACGCATGTTTGGGTTTTCTTTTCGACTGGAATTCTGGCCTGCTACGACTTTGTCGGCCAGGAGATATGGAAGCTCGATGTCGGAGCTAGATTTGGAAAAATCGATATCCAATTTGGTATGTCTTCGACGCCGGTTTTGGCCGGGGATGCTCTGTATCTGCAACTCATTCATGGAGCAATGAAGAAAGACGACGATACGCGAACTGGGCTGGTCGTAAAACTAAATATGCTAACCGGTGATACCATTTGGGTTCACAGCCGAGTAACCGACGCATATTTCGAATGCAAACATTCCTACGCCTCGCCGTTCCTGTATGACGATGGCCAGCGAAAGTTTCTAGTCGTTCATGGTGCGGATTGTACAACAGGACATGCGCTGGAAACTGGCGAAGAGCTGTGGAGATTTTCAGGATTGAACGGGCCAAGCGACATCAATACGAAGAATGATGAGACCTTTCGGTTTGTCGCGTCGCCTGCCGTTGTTCCTGGGACCATCGTCATTCCAACTGCCAAATCGGGACCGACGGTTGCAATCACCGTCGATGACAATCTCAAAGGCAATGTGGATGGCAGCGCAACCTGCAAGAGGTGGCACCTGGCTACCACTCCCGATGTTTCAATCCCACTGGTTGTCGATGGATTGGTTTATATGCTGCACAAGGATGGCAAACTGCAGTGTGTTGATCTGTCAACCGGGAAAGAAATCTATTTTGAACGCACCCATACGGTTCAGCATCGGGTCAGTCCCCTTTATGCAGATGGTCGGATTTATTTCTGCGGCAAAGATGGCAAATGCACCGTGGTCAAAGCCGGGCCCAAATTCGAGATTTTGGCGACAAACGATATGGGAGGTGAGCCCATTACGGCATCACCAATTGTTGCCAACGGCACGCTTTACATCCGCACCTACGACGCGGTGTATGCTATTCGGTGAGCGGTCGGAGCTTTCTAGCGAGGCGTCTTGAATTGCGCGTTCACTGCTAAGCGTTGGACCAGCGTCTAGCCTAACGCTCCACTGTCTGGCGATAGTGGCAACGGATAGTTTCGAGCCACCTGCTGCCAAGCGGTGGATAGGGGATAGGGAATTAGGACTCAGCAGTGCTGAGAACCGGTTGGGACAACCGGAGCCACACAGGCAAACACATTCGGTTCATTGTGGCAGCGGTTGTCCCAACCGCACACTGCTCTCCCACTCCGCTGCTCCTACTCCCCCACTTGCCTTCGATATCAAAACACAAGCAGAAATTCGGTTGGGACAACTGAAGCCACACAGGCAAACACATTCGGATGGGACAACCGGAGCCACACAACGTCTTCCACCGTCTGGCGACAGTGGCGACGGAAGGCACCGGTAGCGCCACGATAGAGAGGCTCGTGTGCGGAGTTCTCAGTCGGGATCTTTATTGACTTTTGTTTTTTTAAGTTCTTTCGAGTCTGCATATTTCTTAGCCCAGCTACGAAGTACATCCTGTGCCGCCTCCGTTCCATAGTTCGTGAGCTTGTCCGAATTGACGATGGTCGTCGCGATTCTGGCTAGCTCCTTACGCGCGGCTTGGTTCTCTTGGACATATTTCTCAACCTCTTCCGCTGCTTGCTTGACCTGTTCCGCTGTCGCTTGCTTGTTGATCACTGGCCGGAGCAACTCACGCAACTTGTCGCTATCGACGGTCGAGGCATCCGGCCGAGTCATTCGTCCGTTTCGTCCGCCCTCCAGTTCGGCAATACCAGGCACCTTGCCCCCGCCAGTTGCATCGACAATAGCCTGAACTATTTTGGGGCCATCCGCTTGAAGCTGCGGCTGAATCAACGCTGAATTTGCGGTAACGCGGCCTTCGTTGGCGACGAGGATCGTCAATGTGGCATTGCGGTTGAGCCCGTAGGAGCCAGGACCTTCCAAGCCATCGCGCGAAATACCGTAGGTGATTCCGGCTGGCAGTTGCTTTTGGATGGTTCCCGCCCACTTCTCAGTTTCCGTGGGATCGTCGGTCAGAAAAATCACAACCGTCTGCATTCCCTTGTCTGCTTTTGTGGCCGCAAATTCGCCGAGCACGCGTGTCATTCCGAAAGCCGGACGGGTTCTGGTGTGAAAGAACACCAGTAGCATCGGTTTACCGTTAGCTCGCGCCACGCAGTCGAACTCCGCACCAGCATCCTTGCCATAGGCGATTGAGGCTTTAAAGTTCGGCAGCTTTTCTCCGACCTGCGGGCCTGAGAAAATAGGGTCGTCGGCTGCAGCACTAAATGTTCCGCTCAGAGCCAAACCGAGGAAAATAAAGAGTCGTATCGCAGACATAGCACTCTCCAGCGATGATGGTGTTTGGGGGCGAAGGAAGTTGGCCCGATTTTACACCGATTCATACAGCTCAATAGCAAATAGCCGTTCAATTTCGAATTTTGTCAAACCCCGACCGTTTTCAAAGCTAGCGCTCAGTTGTTGTTGATGTTGGCAGCGGTTTCTGCGCATGCCGCTCCTCGACCACAGCGTTTACACCCAGGTAATTTCTCGGTAGTAGGCTTCGGCCCGCACGCGCTAGGGCTATACCAGTTGGCAGTTAATTCCGCGGGAGCAGCGATGCGAGACTTCGCCTAACAAATCACCTGTTCTAGCATTTGCGGCGCGCGGGTGGGGGAAGAGGGGTGAAGGCTCTTACTCCCTGAATTTAGATTGTGTCGAAGCACTAGAGCAGCCGCGTAGCGTCCATTGATATAAGCGTTCTCAATGCTGGGAACATCGTGATCGCTGGCGATGAAGATATTTGGCGAAGGTTGCGAGTTCAGCAGCGCGCTTCCATGGAAGAACAAAGCTGGATGCCAGCGGTCGTGAGTGATGACTTCGTAGCTGTCAAAGTACTTTTGGATCTGGTCCTGTTGATAGAAGTAGAGAAAGCTACCATCGGCTTCGCGCGAAATGATTGCCCCCTCTTCGCTGGGAAAAAAGTTCCGTGTCTTACCCTCATAGTTCGCTTTCAGCTTTCCTCGTACGTGATAGAACGAAACATCAATTCCACCGCGAATGGGTTGCGCGAGTGTCCCTAATAGGCGGTTGGTAATATCCATGGGGGTCGCCATCACCAGGTTATTGCAGCGGAAAACACGGCCACGCTTTGTTACAACGCGAGGTTGTCTGCCGTGAATGTCGATTCTCGCAATGCTGTCTTTGAGGATCTTGTCCTCGAAGCCCGCGGTAGCGATTGAGGAATCAAACTCGAACGTGTACATGGGCACGATGAGCGGTAGCGAAGCTGCCAGTAGGAAGAACGTCGACACTTGATAGGGATCATGGAAGAATGAAGCCCACAGCAAGTGATCGATGTAGTCTGAGAACAGGCCCTCAAGGCGTCGAGAGCGAATGTATTCCGCGGCGGATTGATGGTAGGTGGCGCGCAACAGCGGGTCTGCGGTGATCAGTTCTCTGCGCGAGTGGTTCTCTGCCACGGCATTCATCGCATTGAAGTGTTTGCGGAACATGCGTAAATCATGTTGAAAACGCAGTGCAGCGGGCAGGTGCTTGAGTGCTCGTGGGGAAATTAGACGATAGCGCTGGTCATTGCGATGAAACCAAGCATCTGTCAACCGAACGCGCGGTCCGAGCTGAACCAGCGGTAGCGTATGCTCATAATCAGCCGTGACATAGTAGGCCCCATAGTTCACACGCCCGTCGGGAGAGGTCCTAACGCGTCCGCCGATTTCAGGGGAGATCATGAGAAATGACTGTGAATTCTCAAGTAGGCGATGCGCGCAACCAAGTCCAGACATTCCGCCGCCGACAATAATCGTCTCGCAGAATTCCGAATGAGGTGCCTCTAGCTTGGACGCACAGGCTTCGAGTAACATCTGGGTCATGGCAGTTCTCGCGTTGGCAACAGGATTAACGGGTAGTGATGCCTGAAGAAGCGAACTTCTGTTACGGATGTTACGAAATACAGAACTGCATTGTGCAAATTATTGAAATTGTGTTTTGCGAGTTCCGTGTGTTGGGCAACAACGCCCCGAAGAAATTGTGCTACCAGGAGCTTGTGATGAGAAAACGGTTTGCTTTCGCCATGTGTGTTGGCCTCATCGCAGTCGTGTGGACGGTGGTGCTACCCTGGTTGGGTTCTCGACCAGCGATGTCTAGCCACCTGAGAAGGCTGGAAGCACAAAAGATAGATGGCGGGGCGATGTTTTACACCGAATTGGAAGCGATGGAGCCAATCTTGGAGCGTCGCCGAAACTCTCTCCCCATGGCCACCCACTGAGCTGTAAAGAACCAGACTTGATCTGACACACACCATTGGTTAGAGGTAAGGGATTGCCGGTTGCTAGCTGCACGAAGGG
>JBGSTP010000163.1:0-5150 GCA_041736515.1 Pirellulaceae bacterium | reverse complement strand
AAGCAGCCGAGGTGCTGTACATCGACCACAACCACTTCCACATGTGCGGCAACCCGGATACAGGTGCCAGCAGCATTTACTAAGTGCTCAAGCACGTACAGTTTGAGGCACCTTCAGCCTTGCCCGAAAGTGTCATCTAGCCACACCCGGCACTGCAACAGATTGCCAGCCACAGAGGCCCCTACCTCTGTGGCTTTTTTCGTAGCTGGCTGAGCAATAAACTCGACAGCGCTCGCTTTTCTGTTGCAGCGACTAGAATCTTGGGTTGGTTCGGCATAAACCTACTCTACTGCATGGCTCAGTGGAATTGACTCAGTGGACACAGCGATGAATTCCTCGACATCGACAACTCAATGCAAGGTGGCGGTGGTTACTGGCAGCTCATCGGGTATCGGACGCGCCACTGCGTTGGAACTCGCAAGCCAGGGCTTTGCCGTGGTGCTTCACGCGCGACGCAATCTAGCTGGCTTGCAGCGCACCGCATTGGAAATATTTAAGGCGAGACTCGATTGCGGGCAGCAGGTTCTAGGGATCACTAGCGATCTAGGCTGTCCGTCTGCTTGCCGCGATTTTGTGAGCGCCGCATTCGCCTGGCGGGGCAAAGTCGATTGTTGGGTCAACAATGCCGGTGCCGATGTCCTAACCGGCGAAGCCCGCGCACAATCGTTTGAGTCGCGGCTTGAGCTACTTCTGCGCGTCGATGTTCAGGGAACGATTCGCCTCAGTCGACTGGTGGCAACCCGCATGAAACGACAAGCACTGGTATCCAATGCAAAGCCAACGATTATCAATACCAGCTGGGACCAGGCCAATCTTGGCATGGAAGGAGAACCCGGCCAGTTATTTTGCACGACCAAGGCCGCAGTGGGAGCTTTCTCGACTGCGCTGGCGCTCTCTTATCCGACCATCCGCGTCAACTGCTTCGCGCCGGGCTGGATTCAAACCGATTGGGGGCACACGACTGCCAACGAGTCGTGGCGGCGGCGAGCAGAAAACGAATCGCTGGCCCAGCGTTGGGGAACTGCGGAGGACATCGCCCGCGCGATCAGTTGGCTTGCCTCCGATGCGAGCGAGTTTATCAACGGACAAATCCTATCCATCAATGGCGGCCGGCGTTTTCACACGGATTAGCACAACAGTTGCTGCCACTCGGCAGACAGGTACCGCGAGGCGGGCGCATGATTCACAATTTGAAAACCTCGCTGTTTTTCCTGCTCGCGTTAATACTTTCGGCCATGTGGGCCACTTGGCCGATAGTCACTACCTTCGAGGCCGCCATTCCGACTAGCGACGGCCACTTGGGCACGGTTCCCTTATTCAATGCCTGGACCATTTGGTGGAATGCCGAAAGCCTTTCGCATGGATTGAGCGACTACTGGAATGCACCCATCTTTTATCCTGCACTCGGAGCGTTCGCGCTTTCCGAGCCGCAACCTGCGACACTTGTTCTCGCTCCACTTGTGTGGTACGCAGACTCTCCTGTGCCAGCCTACAACAGTTACCTTATTGCTTCCTTGGTTCTCAACGGCTGGTTTGCAGCGCGGCTACTGGCTGTTCTTCATTGCCAGCCGATGACTCAATTCTTTGGCGGCCTCGCCATCTTGCTTCATCCCCTAGCCCTGCAAAACATCGAAGCGATTCAGCTTGTGCCGCTGTGGGGAGCACTCTGGACAATGACAAATATAATGCGTCTAGGTCGCAAACCAAGTTGGCAAAATGGAATCTGGACCGGCATCGCATTGGCTAGCGTGGCCGCCACCAGTATTCACCAAGCGTTGTTGCTCAGCATCCTGGTGGTAAGCTCGCTTGCGCTCTTGGCGATGTGCTATGTTCTAGCCAACCTTTGTCTCCCAGGACTGCGCGGCTTGAATCGCAACTTGCCAACCTATTCTTGGCGCGCGGTTGCGACTGCTTGGGGACTAGCAGGCCTTACTTCTGTCATCCTCCTGCTGCCATTGGTCGGCCCAATGGCATTGATTCAGAGTAGCTACGCGGTGGAACGTCCACCGGAGTTGGTTGTCTCGCTATCCGCTAACCTTCGGAGTTGGTCAACCGCTCCCTCAAACTCGGTGTTCCGAGCGATCCCACTGTTGAAGACCGCTGATCCAGGACAGTTTCCAGAACCTCTATTGCCGGGCTGGCTAAGCCCTGGACTCGCGTTAATAGGTTTAAGCCAATGGGGCAGGCAAAGGCGAATCGTCTGCTTCGGACGCCAACTGCTTTGGGCTATTGCTGTTTTTAGCTTTGCTTTCTCATTTGGGCCTGGGCTGGAATTTGGAAACTGGAATCCTTGGAACTGGATCGCAGAACACTTTAGCCCCGTTGCCCGCATTCGCTCTCCCTATCGATTCGCGTATTTCACTCAAGTATCCATAATTTTGTTGGCATGCCTGGCCAGCGACCGTTTTGTCGGAAAGCGATCGGTGTGCGGCAACCGCTTTCAGCACCTGTCGCCACAACGAGCATGGACTCGGCTGCTCGCGTCGGTGTGCCTACTCATGATCCTGGCATTCGAGAACATTCCTGGACAAGTTCGCTTGGTCTTTCCTCCCACTTATGTACCAAACGAACATGGTTGGGTGAATTTTTTAGCAGAGACCAAGGACACTGCGGCGATCCTGTGCCTGCCTACAGCTCGAGGCATTAACGAATCAAGCCAAGAATCTGTGACGCTTTGGATGTATTACGCGACCCAACACCGCCTCCCCATTCTCAATGGGTACTCTGGGTTTACACCCTCACAATGGTGGATCCTAGAAAATAAAATCAACAGCTTCGGCCTGAATCAAAACCTCGAAAGTATCAAGAAAATGGGCGCAAACTTGATCGTTGTCCGCAAGGGACAATTTCCCATGCCAACCGATCACCCTCGCTTGTCTGTGCTTTTCGAAACGGATGAAATTCAGATCTGGAAATTACATTAAATGCTGCTCGCCAGGCATGAGGGACCAACCCCAACAAATCCAGAGCTCACCAGCAACCTTCTTAGATATTTCTTAGCAAAAAAATAAAGCAGGTCTAATAAAACCATTTACTCAACATTACGCCAATGTTATCATTGGTAAGCAGTGTGGTTTGTATTCACCTTATCTACTTTTATGGGAGAGTTCCGTGCAGAAACGTCCTGGTTTTACATTGGTTGAATTGTTGGTGGTTATTGCCATCATCGGTATTTTGGTTGGGCTGCTGCTACCAGCGGTACAGGCCGCCAGAGAGGCTGCGCGACGAATGCAGTGCAGCAATAATGTCAAGCAACTTGCGTTGGCTTGCCACAATTACGAGTCGACTTACAAGCGTTTCCCTGCTCGTCAGTGCGGAACCGGTTACATCATGACCGCCGGACATCGCTTGCGACTGAGCGCTGCCGCCGTGCTCACTCCATTTTACGAACAAACTGCGCTTTGGAACCAAATCCAAACACGAAATAACAACCCTTGGACTAACAACGCGACCAATGACCCTCAGTGGCGAGTCGTTTTGCCGACTCTGAATTGTCCAAGCGACGCTCAAAACGAAGGCACTGACGCCCGCGGTAGTGGCGCTCCCAACGGCCGAATTAGCTATGCGTTCAATTCGGGTGACTGCTACGTCAATTCTGTCGTGAGCGCCTCCGAGCGAACAGACAACAATCTTTCGTATCAAGCACGCACGATGACCAATCGAGGCGTCTTTGGCCGTTACGACTTTACGAAGATCGGTGCATTGACCGACGGTACTAGCAATACAGCTCTAATCGCTGAGCGCTCTGTGCCTACAGGCCTTCGCGATCGTGGCATGGCCGTCGTGGACGCATCCGGAACCAATCTAGCAACCTATGTGCCACTTACCTGTCGTACCTTTTGGGCGGGCAGCCAGTACGTTGCAGCCGCTTCTCCTTTCACACAAGACACTTCACCAGGTTATCGTTGGGGTGACGGCTGTGCATTCTTCAATGCATTCACCACGATCCTCGCACCTAACACCGCCGTTTGTCTACTCGGTGATCCCAATTGGGCGTCTGGTGGTGGCCATTACGCACCCGGTATTTGGACCCCTACTAGCCAGCACACAGGCGGCGTAACGGTGGGACTAGCCGACGGTAGCGTGCGGTTCGTTAGCGATAGCATTGACACGGGCAATCAAACCGTACCTGCCCCCGCAGCCACCGCTGGAGGTCAAAGCCCCTTCGGTGTGTGGGGAGCACTCGGTTCAAAGACCGGTGGAGAAGTTAACAGCCTGCAAGAGTAATATGCGCTGTTAACGGTTCGCAGAACCAACTAACCTAAGCTGGGCCGGAGTTCTTTCTCCGGCCCATTTGTGTTGATGCACTAATTTCACTTCTTTCGGAGTTGCAGTATGAGAAGTTTCGCAGAATTGTTCCTTTGTTGCTTTTGCCTGTTCGCCATCGGTTGCGCTGGCGATGATGGGCTACCTCGAACTGTGAATACAGCGGGTACGGTTTTCTTGGACGGAAAACCAATCGATGGAGCTTCCATTGTGTTTGCAGAGGCCGACGGTGTTAACTTTGCGCGCGGGTTCAGCGATAGCAATGGAAGATTTTCGATGGATGCGTTCGAAACTAAGAAGGGCGCTGTTCCAGGGAACTACAAAGTTACCGTCTCAAAAACTGTCACCGTCGAGAAAGCAGTTAATCAAGCCCAAGTCAAAGCCCTAGCAGAAGACGCAGAACACGCGGCCTCGGGCGGCGAAGGAGCCAATGCCTCGTGGGTAAACGACTTACCCCAACGGTACGCTACCTTCACAACCTCCGGCTTGACAGCCGTCGTTCCAGAAGATGGTACCGACGACATCAAACTGGAACTGACTCTTAAGAAGAAATAGCTAGCGTCAACTTCAAGAATTCCTAGTCCGCAATTGCATTGACTTTAAACAGTGCAATTGACTATGACAGAGCTGTGGAGCGGCGCGTTGCCGCTCCGATCCTGGTATCCGGAAAGCTCTGCCGGTGTCGAGACGGACGATCACTTTCCCATTCTCTAAATCGCTAACCTTGGTTGCAGCCCTGCTCCTTGCTGTGCTGTGCGTGTGTGGCTGTCGCCGTACGGCGGCAATTCACGTATGGCACCCGGCACAGGTTCATCTACCCACTCAGGGTCGCATTGCCATCGCCCCCATCGCAGGCAACCGCGAATTGGCCGACCTCATTGTAA
>JBGSTP010000271.1:0-11300 GCA_041736515.1 Pirellulaceae bacterium | reverse complement strand
GAACAGAACCCGGCTTATCGGCTGGCCCATGCAGTTTTTCTATTCGGCCACAAACGCAACCAATTCGAGCGTGTTTTCAAAGTCGATGCTCCCACCACTTATCCCTGCCCGGGCCCGACGCCAAACGGGTCAGGGTCGGCTGCAGATTCTTGCGTGGCTGGTTGAGTCGCAGGGTCCTTAGTTTCTGGCACAAAAAAACTGTCGTCCGACATCTTTCCGTTGGGCACCTGCCTAGACCTTTCGGACTCGCGTAAATCCAGGTACGAGCCGCGCAGCAAACGATCCTCTTTTCCATCCCCCGCCACCACGATAATTGCAGCAGTTGTCAACAAGTGTTTATTCTTAACATTAATCGCAAAGCAGCGAGTCTGGCACAAGCCACAGCCGACACATTTGTCTTCAAGGACCACTGGTGCCAGGAAGCCGCTGCCATCAACAGGAAAGCCATGCTCGTCGAACTGTGTTCCAACTTGGGTGTACTCAATTGCATGGTAGCCAGCCGACATGCACTCTTGCACGCATAGGTCGCACGCCTCGCGCTCCGCATAGGGCAAGCATGTCGATAGGTTCACTTCGGCTAGTCCCATCCGCGCGACGCGTTTTTCTTCCAGAGGTAGAGCGCGAATAGCCCCAGTCGGACAGACCTGCCCACACGCATTGCAGCTCGACTCACAGCCAGCCCAATCCGTATTCGCGAATGGTGTCCAAAGCCCCTCCAGTCCCTGTTGGAATCCTTCGGGTTGCAAGACATTGTGCGGGCAAGCTTTGAAGCACTCGCCGCATCGGATGCACATTTGCAAAAACTCTTGTTCGGGCACGCTACCCGGCGGACGAACTGGATATGGAACCAATGAACCGCCTAGACGAGCGCCAAAAACCCGCGTTGCCGAAGCCACGCCCGCACCTCCCAGCACAGCAGCGGAAGTGCCAGCAGCGAGTGACAGGAATCCGCGACGTCCCAATGAAGTCTCCTGCGTTTCTGGTACTCCGGCGACTTTCAGATCTACGACGTTCCAGCGTTCTACAAACTTGATTGCATGTGTAGGACACACTCCTCCACAGGATTGGCACATCGTGCAATCCGTTGTCCGAGTCGTAAAGTCTGGCTTGATCGCGTCAAAGGGACAGATTTCCACGCACTTATTGCAGTGGATGCACGACGACTCGACTTTACGTTCCGTTACACGAAGCAAGTTTCCGAGCGAAAACACTGCTCCACTCGGACATACATACTTGCACCAGAAGCGCGGACGCAAGAATCCCAGAAGCAAAACCGCCGAAAACATGGCAATGGAAATGGCATGTCCAGCATTCAGCGTGGGAATCAAATGCCAGCCCCGGAGTGAGCCGATCTGGAGCGGATCGATTAGAAACAACATGGCTCGGGTTATGACTGGTATAGCAGAGAAGAATCCAGACACTAACACGCCGCACAGAGCGGCGACCATGGTTCCCGCGAGCAAATAGTACTTGATGTGCACCCACCACCCTTCATCGGAAACATTAAATCGTTGCACGCGGCTTGAAAATGCCCAGTCGAACAAATCGATGGTTGTGCCCAACGGGCAAACGTATCCGCAGAAGCCACGTGGTATTAGTAAGCAAGCAATCAGAATCATCGCAGCCGAAATTAAGGACCAAACCCAACTGCGCGAAGCGATGGCCGTCGACAAGCTAACGAGCGGATCCATAACCAAGAATGACTCCGCCGGAATCCACTCTTTGGATTCCAGGTTATCAGCGTAATGCGAGGGCCAACCCGCCAGATCCGACTGGAAAATCTCAAATTCGTCCGCCCCCGTCAGCACAGTTTTGAGCATCTCAGGTGTGACTTCCTCGATGGCAGAGAGCCGCAATTGCGAATTCTCGATCGTCTCAATTTTGAATTCGCCGATTTTCTTGCTAGCTGCAGCAGTAGCCGTTGCCTCAAACAAAAAGACACGATCGCCCGCGGTTAGTTGCGGACTGTCCGCTGCTGTATTACCGGATTCAACAGAGGGACGAAATATGAAATGTCCATGGGCTTGATCGAGACTCTCGAGTTTCCAACTCGGGGATCCACTCTGCGGTTTCTTCGGCGTTGCGCTGTACGGCCAACATACCACAAGGAATAATGCCATGAATGCCAGCCAACAAACGCCCTGCACAACGCGGCGCACCGGCGATGCCAACCAGGAGATACCGAGGTGCCGCAGCCAAATGCGAATGGACCCACGCCGCTTGGTACGATAATTGGATTGCAGCCACGATGGGACAACACTTCTGGCAACGCGACCAAGCAGCGAATGCGCAGGGGCTTTTCCACTGGTTGTTTTTCTCAGACTGGGAACGAACCAATCCAACCGAATCCATGCCTGCGAGCGTCCGCGGTCGAAGGAGGACAGTAGTAACAGCAGCCCCATGGAAAAGAGCACCAAAGACAACAACGCAATGAGTGGACGCCAAATGAAATCGCTTTTATTATCTAACTCGGAAAATGAAATCAGGCCAAGCAGTCCCGCCAAGATAACGAAGTACGTGGAGAATAACCGCTGCTGGATTTGTCGGTTCATTGTTTTCTGCTTCAATGTCTCGCGAACACACTTCTATTGGATGCCGGACTTCAAAAAACGCAGCAGTCCGAGTCGCCATAGAATATCACCATAAGCTCCGCGAGTGGTCTCTTTATTGCTTGCACCCTGAAATAGCATCTGGAGATTTTCGGGATCAATCTCCATTTCTTGGTCAACGCCAAGGCGAAGCAATTCGCCATGACTGAAGGAGTCGGTCCAAGCTGTCTCGAGTTGCGTCACGTTGAAAGGTGAAACAAACGCACGGCTACGAGTGTCTGCCAGAGGTTTCCATAGGCCATCGAGAGAATCGGCTAGGTATGCCTTGAAATAACGGCTGCTCTGGTGCTGTGCTTCGACGAACGTCAAGTACTTGTTTGTGTTCCGAAGCTTGTACGTATGGCTCGCTTCGAAAATGTCGGCGTTGAGTGCGACCACCGGATCGGACCAATTGCGGTCGGGAAAGTCGGTTAGCTTCGTTTCCGCGCGCCACATTCGGCCATCGAGTGTGGTAAAGAAAAGGTGAGCCTTTGATTTGTCGCAGATGATCCAAAAGTCCAAGCCGGCTTTGGCACCTTCCCGCACGGTGTACAGGGGCTGTGGCAATGTCCAGCCCTCTGAATCAGATAAATCGTTGTTTGTTGAAAAACATGGTCCAAATTTCAAATTGCGACTAGAGTCCGCCGCCTGATATATCAAATACCACTTTTGGTGTGGCTCGAAATACAGGATCTGCGGTGCACCGTGATACTCGTTTGTTAAATTCAACACACTCCATCTAGCCTTTTCGGCCTCGGGCCAATCCGTGAAAGATGTATAGCCGATGCGAATTCGACCATTTCCCTGTGTTTGCTTGCGAAGCGTACAGAACAAATGCCATTTGTCTTCAAAGCGAACGACGCTGGGATCTTTGATGGCTATCCATGGATGCACGGGCGATGCTGGTAGTAGCTCTTGGTGTACGCTTACGAGCGGAGCACTCACCTCCCAATGGAAGTCGCCTGACAGAACTCTCGATTGGATGGAGTCCTGTCTGTCTTGGTCCTGCCCATAACCATCGACAAGCATTAGTGCAAAAAAATGAATGGTGAGAATGCCAACCCTGTTAGACATCATTGGGCTCCTTGAGCCAGAGCACGTGCTGTTGCAAGCACGATTGCTTGTGATGTAATAGTTGCACCGCTTGTACCGTCAATATCCAAAATGCTTTGACGTTCAAGGATTTGTCGAGGTGTGTCGATGAGCGCCGCGTAAAACTGCTTCTCGGTATGTCGAATTACTTTTAGCGTATGGATTTTTCCCGACACCACTATCAGCTCGACTTCCACAGGACCATTATAGCCCGTAGAGGCGTCTCGATAACTTCCATCGGCGACACGCGATACGTTGGCTTTGTCTATGGTTTGGACTGCTTCAATGCTTTCTCTGGCACGTGCTTTGTAACGCTTTGCGTACTCTTCGTTTTTAGCGGCCTTCGAATCCACTACGCGTTGGTAATACTCGACGGCCTCGTCGAAACGCTGGGCTCCTCTCAGTGCATCGCCAGCAGCCAAGAATGCCTCATCTGCAACTTTTGAAGTTGCGTACAAATTGGCTACTTGCAAGGCATCTTTGATCTCACCCATGTCACCTAGCAGCTTGATCGAACGCACAGACAGGGATTTTCCCTTCATCATCGCCAGCGACATTTCTTTGTTACCAAGTCTCCAATAGCACTCCGCCAAAAATATGCCCGAAGGATCGCTCGCTTGTACACCGGCTTTCTGAAACCAAAAGGCAGCACGTGCGTAGTCTTGAAGCAAAGTGAAATACATCGTCCCTAATTTGTCCATATCGCGTTTAAGAAGTACGCGGTCATTCTTATGCAATGACATACAATGGTGGACAAGCTTGATACCAGCGTGCCAACGATGCTCATTCGGATTGACAATGTCCCAGATATACTGTCCGACATTTTTCTTGTTGTTCCAACCTTCTTCGGCTTTCAAAGGCCAGTTCAGCTCTAACGTCGCGGGGGCATCAAGTTCCGTGGTGGCAAACCAATCTGGAGGTGCTTGTCCAGCGCTATTTATTAGTTCGAGTACCTCAGATCTTGTCCTCAACGGCAAGTCGAGGTTTCGTTCGGCTGGTAAAGCGGTTGTTCGGGGAGTTAACTCGAATCGCTTGCCTTTAAAGATTACCGCGTGAACCTTGCTGTAGGGATAAGTTTGCTTGATGCGTTTATCGCCCAGCTTAAACTCAATATCAAACTCCATCGCATCTTTGCGAATTTGGAGGATCGTGCAGTCCATGGAAGATCCGTTCAGGAATTCGATCGTATCCTGAGCGTTGGAGACCGAGCAAACTATTCCCAAGCCAAGTAAGCAAACGAAGAGGAACTGGAACATTGCACCCTCATTTTTTGGAGCTATCGAATTGGGAAAGTGCAGACACTGCTTCAGCAAAGCCTTGGCCGATGCGGCCTAGAATTTTTGCGGAACCGAGATAATGAAACTCGAGGTTTGAGATCCCTTTTTCCATAACTTGGCGTTCGCGCTCAGTGAGCCCGGCAACGAGCATCTTTTGAGTTAAAGCCTGCAGCGCGTCGGGTTTCAATTGCTGTTCGTCAGCCATCTTTTTCGCCTGCTGTTTTATTTCATTCTCCTTGGCTTTCGCGTCCGAGAGTTCTCGATCCCAGTATTCTTCAGTCCGCACCGCGACAACATTGTCCTTGAATTCGGGCAGGTTCGCAGGAGCCGCCATGGCATTGCGAAAGTTCGCATGGGTGGATTTGTAGCGTTGCTGATCCGGGCAATACAGTTCGATTGGGCCGCCAACCCCAAGCACTCCGATCACGAATGGCAAATTTGGAGCGTTCAAATCCTGCCGTACGTCGCGAATGAAATGTGCCATTGCGGCGCTGTAAGCGTCGTAACCACCTGGCTGGTCGCGATGCGGATAAGTTCCAGCGTCTACCATGTCGTTCCATCCCTGAAACCAAACAAAACCAGCTAGCTCATAGCCTTGGTCATCTTTGGTTTCTGGGATGACTCGCTTGATATCTGCCGTAACGCCTTTTATGTGATCGATCATCATGCGGTAATAGACGCCTGTCGCTGCTGCTTTATCTGCTTTGATGGCGGCGAGATCTTTGCCTTGCTTCTCGAAATTCGCCAATTGCGACTCGTTGAAGGTATAGGGACCAGCGCTTGGAGAGCGAAAATCAGTGTTTAAACTCTTTCCGCCCCAAGAAGTCTTAATAATCAAAATTGGCCCGTCGATGAGCTTCTGCAGTGTCAGGCCAAAGGTAAACTCTGGACCGATCTTTGGCCCATTTTGGCTGGCTCCAAAACCGGTTGTGAGCCGGCCGGTCTGTTCGGTTTCTGCACAGCCAATCGATGAGATCCACACGCGCTCACAGACCCTGTCGGTCCCATCTGCATTTCGCATCTCTGCTAACAACGGCTGCGTTGCTTCATCCATACCAAGATGCTCGATCGTGCGAACATGCGCATGTCCCTGCATATTTGATTGGCCAGCCAGGATAAAAACCCGCACTGGCTGAGCCGATGCGGATGCAGAGAAAGTAGCGCCGAGAAGAAACACGAATAGTCGGTAAACCATCATGGCGAGGTTTTCTTTGTAAGCAATGGGGAATGGGGAAACACTTGCGCCGGATTGCGCTCACCTAGGGTCGAAATTCGAAAAAACTCCTACCCGCATCTCAGCCGCAGCCGAACACAGACTCGCGCTTGAATGCATTGCGGATCGAGCATGACTCTAAGACCCGTTGGATTCAATACGAATACGTCGTTAAAGCGCTTGACTACGGCGAGCTGTGTGAAAGCTTCGTCGAATTAGTTATGCTAACATGTTGAGAAACTTCTGTGTATTAAAGAATGGCGCTAACGATGTCCGAGATGTCCTTGTTAAGAAACCTAGTTGGAAGCTGGTCTGGAAACTGCCGTACCTGGTTCGAACCGGAGAAGCTGGCCGATGAGTCACGGGTGGACAGCCATATTCAAGCTGTGTTTGAAGGTTGTTTCGTAAGGCACTCTTATCGCGGTGCAATTCAAGGAAAACCGCGAATTGGTGAGGAGCTGATCGCGTTCAATTCAGTTACCGAGTTGTTCCAGGTATCTTGGATAGACGATTTCCACATGAACTATGCAATTTTGTTTTCGCAGGGTACGCAGACGAATGGCGGCTTTTCTGTTGTGGGCCAGTACGATGTTGGAGAGAAGCAGCCACGGTGGGGTTGGCGAACCAATTACGAATGTCTGGAAAGCGAGAGGCTCCTGATTACTGCGTACAATATCTCTCCAGAGGGCTTTGAAGCTAAAGCCGTCGAAACCGATTTGCGTCGAGTAGGTTAGGCGAAACCGATCACGGAATTCCTATTTGGCATGAGCTAAACTGACGCCAGCCAAAAAGTTTGCTAAACCTTTGTAGCTTGCCGTGGCCCCGTGCACGAAGAAATTTAGACCACAGCGTGCAACTTCAGCTTGATAGAGCCCATCAGATCCGAAAGCTGTCCCATGACTTTACTAGCAATCACAATCCGTGTTCGAAAGCGGTGCCGAGTGCTTCTCAATCGAACCGTTGAAGCGAATTAGCCGGCGACATCACAACTCAGATCCCTGCAATGATTGACGAAGTTACACGCGAGTTGTCAGCAACCGCTATCCGCCGGCAAGTGCCGGGACGACTAGTAGTTCGTCATTCGAGGCCAGTGCGGTTGCTACCCCATTGAGGTCTCGAATATCGCGATGACCAACAAACACATTCAGAAAGCTGTGTATTTGACCCTCGCTATCGAGAATCTTATCGCGCAGCCCAGGCCACTGTTCGACGAGACTTTCAATAGCTGCGCCTACGTTCTGCGATTGGGTCTCCACTACGGCTTGACCGCCGCTAAAC
Organism: Pirellulaceae bacterium; assembly: GCA_041736515.1. Lineage (GTDB taxonomy): Bacteria > Planctomycetota > Planctomycetia > Pirellulales > Pirellulaceae > Aureliella. The sequence goes on along the minus strand of JBGSTP010000271.1, from coordinate 3,852 downwards.
TGTCTTAAATTAGCGGGTATGCGAATTCGTACTGTCATGAAATGAATCTCTACTCTATATGGGAACATGCTGCACACGAACGTTTGCGACAAATATCTAACACATGAAATGACATATCGCGTAAGTCATAGCGCAACATTCGTCCCAACAAGGGTTGGCCGAAACCGGCGACTAACTTAATGACTTCCATGGCTGCCAGGCAAGCCACGGATCCCGAGACAGCTCCGAATACAGGAAACCTGCGAGTCCAGTTCGGTGGTTCAGTTGGGTACAAACAGCGAAGACAGGGGGTCTTGCCAGGTACAATCGTAGTCAGTTGGGCTTCCAATTCGTACATCGCGCACTCGACCATCGGTTTGTTTTGTTCAATGGCCGCAGCGTTCATTGCAAAGCGTTCAGAAAAAAGTGGTGCGCAATCTACGATCAAATCGACTTGCGACACGAGCTCACCTACGTTTTGCAAGCTTACGTTGTCCGGAATAGCGGATATCTTGAGGCGTGGATTCAATTCGTTCAGCCGGCGTGTGATCGACTCAATGCGCGGTTTGCCAAGCCAGTCGTGGGTCATTAACAACTGGCGATTGAGATCGCTTGGCTTGACATTCCCCGCGTGTGCTATCAACAGATGCCCCACGCCAGCCGCAGCCAGTTGGTAGGCGACCAGGCCACCAACACCTCCGGCCCGAGATATCATCACCGAGGCATTCTTCAGTTTTTCCTGTCCTGATTCACCGAAATCGGTAACCAGCATCTGCCACTCGTAAGTTGCTCGTTCTTGATCGTTCAAACGTGGCGAAGAGTTCACGGTTTCGTCCAAGGTTATTAGGTATCAAACTGGAGTCGATGTCTTTTTTCGCACAGCAATTGTAACGTCTAGATGATCGCCGTGGATGTTTCGCAGTTCGCTGCAACCAGAGAGCTGGCAGATTAAAATCGAGCAGTTAAAATGCAATATTTCTGATCTCAAGTTCTAATGAACCTGCTTTGATAATCAATTACACAGTCGCTCCGAACATTCCACTGCCCGCTCGGACAGTGGTGAATGTTGTCCAAACAGTGCTCAAAGTACATCGAAGCGTGGCAGAAAAGCTGATTCATGACGGGGCGGTGCGCTGTCGTGGACGCACTCTGTCGCAAACGCATACGAAGCTAAATGTCGGAGACGAATTGGAGATTGACTACGCTCCGCAACCGGCCAAGCTACCCAAGGCTAAAGCCAAGATGCTTGCGCGGTTTGAAGTAGTGTTCGATGATGCGGATGTGATCGTGGTCAATAAGCCAGCGGGCTTGCTGACAGTTCCGACCCCCAAACGCGAGCCGAATACGCTTCAGTCCCAGATTCGCAAGTGGCTGGAACGCAATCAACCGGGGGCGATGGCTGTTTGCGTGCACCGCCTCGACCGTGGTGTATCTGGCTTACTGGTGTTCGCCAAATCCCACGAAGTTGCCGATGCGCTAAGAGAGCAGTTCGCCGCTCGTAAGCCCGAGCGGAAGTATACGGCAATCGTACAGGGTGAGTTTAGCGACGATCATGGAACCTTTCGAACCTATCTGGCTACAGACGAGTCGCTGAATCGTTACTCTGTCGCAGATCCCGACGCTGGTGAGCTGGCCATTACACACTTCCGAGTCAAAGAGCGATGGCAGGGTGTATCGCTGCTCGAGATGCAACTTGAAACCGGGCGCCGAAACCAGATTCGGGTTCATTTAGCTGAGGCTGGGCATCCGATCATCGGCGATCCTCGCTACCGACCTGAGTTGGCCGAACATCCTCAATGGCCGCTCAAGCGGATTGCCTTACACGCAGAGACATTGGGGTTGACGCATCCCAGCACGGGGGAACCATTGTCCTTCTCTGCACCCTGGCCACAAGAATTTCGCGATTTTCGACGACGAGTTAAACGTCGGTAGCGCGTCCGCAGTAGCATAAAAACCGAATGGCGATTACGCTAGCCGACTCGAAGAAATTAGAAACCAATCTGTAATACTGTAACGAAATGCGAAATCCTTGGACGCCAGATTCCTGGCAGAGTTTTCCCGCCAGTCAACAACCCGAGTACGATGATGCCCAGGAACTGAAGGAAGTTTTGGCGATCTTGCGACGCTTGCCACCACTGGTGACGAGTTGGGAAGTAGATCGCCTAAAGGAACAGATCGTGGCGGCGCAAGCCGGAGAGGCTTGGGTTCTGCAGGGCGGGGATTGCGCAGAGTCTTTTGACGATTGCCAAGCGGAGTCCATTGCTAGCAAGTTGAAGGTGCTGCTGCAAATGAGCTTGGTACTAATTTTCGGATCGCGACGGAAAATTGTCCGGATTGGCCGTATCGCAGGCCAGTATGCCAAGCCGCGAAGTAGCAACACGGAGAGCCGAGACGGTCAGACTCTACCTTCCTATCGGGGGGATCTAATCAACCGCTCGCCGTTCTCGATCGACCATCGACGCAATGACCCACAGTTACTGTTGCGGGGATACGAACGGGCTGCCGTTACGCTGAATTTCATTCGTGCGCTCAGCGAGGGTGGATTTGCGGATTTACACCACCCGGAAAATTGGAAGTTGAATTTTGACTCCAAAAGCCCAGGGTGTGAGCAATACCATCGCATGGTGCAATCGCTGGGCGATGCCTTATGTTTTATTGAATCCATCGCTCCCGGCCCCTTGGCTGAATTGCGGCGGGTCGACTTTTACACCTCTCATGAAGCCCTGCATCTGCCGTTCGAACAGTCTATGACGCGTCCCAGTGTTCGCGGAAACGGCTGGTACAACTTCGGTACGCATTTTCCTTGGATCGGTGAACGCACCCGTGCAATCTCGGGAGCTCACGTGGAGTTATTGCGTGGGATTCACAACCCGCTAGGGATTAAAGTTGGTCCAACAGCAAACCCACAGGAAATCATCGATTTAGTTCGCTTGCTCAATCCGGAGAATGAGCCCGGTCGTATTTCGCTCATCCACCGCGTAGGCAGTTCCAAAGTAGCAGAACTCCTGCCGGGACTGATCGACGAAGTCTCTCGCAGTGGAGTAAAAGTCCTGTGGGTGTGCGACCCAATGCACGGCAATACGGTATCTACCAGCTCGGGACACAAAACACGCAAATTCGACGACGTGCTATCCGAGTTGCGATCGTCGTTCGCAGTCCATCGCTCCTGTGGATCGCGACTGGGTGGCGTTCACCTGGAATTGACTGGGGAGAATGTTACCGAATGCCTCGGCGGAGCAGGTGGGCTGACGGAAGAGGACCTACACACCGCCTACAACACAACATGCGACCCGCGTTTGAATTACGAACAAGCAATGGAGATCGCATTTTCCATTGCCAACGAAATAGGCCATGTGGCTATACACTAAGCGCCAACGGCTCGACTGTGCGCTTTATTTCTGGACGCGCGATCGAACTCTAGGAGTTGTGTTCAGATATCGAAACGGAGATTGTCGACGATTCGCCGGCGGCAATCCGCATTCTGTCTTTGGCGACGTTGGCGGTCTCGACGCAGCACATTTTTAAGTACTCCTCATCCCCAAAGTCCGGCATCCGTTTTGATTTTTCAATCCAGGGATTCCACACCACAGTCGACTCAGAGTTTGTTGGCTGAATCTTGATTTCCCGTTGATTGCCTTCATCGAAAATCAAGACCTCATCAACGGCCCCTTGATAAACCCGGTCGGTCTCTTGATCAAATCGAATTGTCCGACCGCTGGGCTCGATTTGCATCTGAGTCAGCTTGTCCAGATGCGGTCGTGCTTCCAGACCGGACACTTCCGTCTGGCTAACGTCTGCAACTTCAAAATAAGTATGCAGCGCGACTTCACACTCTCTACCATGGTCGGCTAAATTGGTAATCTTCAGCGACAT
>JBGSTP010000109.1:0-7360 GCA_041736515.1 Pirellulaceae bacterium | reverse complement strand
GCAGTTGTGGGCAGAATGGGGTAAGTGGGCGAGGAGGGACTCGAACCCCCGACATCCACGGTGTAAACGTGGCGCTCTAACCAACTGAGCTACTCGCCCCCACAATTGGCCAGTCACGGGCACTGGCTATTTCGCTTCGGAAGTTTACCTTGACTGGACTTCGCCGTCCAGATGTTAGGCAAACTGTCAACGACTGATTATTGTCGCTTTTCGGCTGATTCTACGGATTCCCAATTAAACGACGCTGGCACCCAAAATTGAATGCCTTGATCTTCACAGCTTGGCAGACTTATGACAGCTTCGCAATAAAACGACAGCCAAGTAATGCTAAGCCTATTCCCAAGACGCTCAACACGGCTCAGAAGTTCATTTAGCCGTTGGAAAGCTGGCGGGTGCGGCGGGCGCGGCGCTCTGCACGCAGGCGGCTGCGGCGATTAATTTCGCTCGGCTTTTCATAAAACTCGCGGCGGCGCATTTCCTTCTTGATTCCACTGCGTTCTACCAGCTTGCGAAAACGGCGAACAGCTTCTTGAATCGTTTCTCGGTCGCGAACCATCAACTTAACCATTCATCTACTCCAAACCCTCAATAAAATGCATTGTTTTGCTCCAAAACGTGGTCAGCCGATGTGCTAGGGCAATCAGCGAATGTGGGATTCTCGCTGCCATCGGTACAGTTTCGGCCGAAATGGGTCTCGCAGTTTACAAGCCGCCGCCCGGTTCGTCCAGGTGTTTTGGTTGTGAGGCGGGTAATTACGCAGTTTGTTTTCGGGGAGCGCTTGAGCCGCCGCTTTAGCCATTTGACAGCATTAAACCTCTCCGTTCTCCCAACTAACTTCAATGCTAAGACAATAGCTTATTAGCGCCAGGTGACCGCGGCAGAGCAGTTATCCGCAAACTTAGCCTATCCGACCTGGATTGGGAGAGCCCTAAGGTCGGCTCGGCCTTCGCAATCCGACCATTCGTCTAATTGCTCGATTTCAAGCTCTGTTGTTTCGATCGGAAGTCTAGATGTGGATATACGGTTATCCGAGAAAGCGCTATGAACGAAGCAATTGCTCAGGAATCAAACTCAAGCGGGCTGGCATTCCTGGATCACCTGGAAAAAAGGCATGATGAAGTACTGAGCGAACTTGAGCAGCTCAATAACCGAATTGAACAAGTGCTTAAGAGCTACCAGGACAGTCGAAACCAGTTGGCGAATCAGCCGCGGATGTCGGGTTCGGAAGTGGCGTAGGATCAGTCACCGCTGCCAAACCAAGCCACAGTATTAACCCCCTCTGTTGAGATGTGTTGAGCTGCGTTATTCGGCTTTCACAAAGCTGAGCCAGGTCTTTTAGAGCTACTAAGTAAAATGTCCTGCCACAGCATTTCGCAGCATTTCTGCTGCCGTAGTATGTTCGACGTAGAACCGCGTTAGGTTCGCATTTTGCCGCCGTGCTCCTGACTCGCCTATGCTCCTAAACTCCACAGCCACCCCTTGTTGTGGAGGACTTGCGTAGGGTGAGGTTCATCAGATTTAAATGCGACATTGACTCGTGGTCGAGCATGCTCGCTCGGTTTTGGCTATTGGTAAAGATTAGCAATGAGCATTTGAACAGTTGCGTTGGAGGCCTTTAGCTATGCAAAATCTGAGGCGGTGCGAAGTCGTATAAAATTGTCGCAATATCCAAGTTCTCGGGGAGGAAAACGGTTGCGGTAGATGAGTGCAAGCGAAAAGGCACGGGCCAACTTGTGTACCGCAGTGCAGGTCGTCTCTTTTGCGATTTTCACAGGGATGCGCTGCGATAAAGGTTGGAGTGGAGTAGACTACGGAGGTTTTGCAGTTACCAAAGAACAGGGACTGCATATTGATAGGCAATTTGGTGAGGCATATCTTGGCTAAGAAGAAAGCTACAAAGGCTACAAAGAAAGCAAAAGCCGCGTCTAAGAAAACATCTTCCCTTAAAAAGCTGCAGCAGCCGATCATCCTAAAGACTGGGGAAGCGTTGGTCGAGGCCGAAGCTCCCTGGTCAGCGGCTGAGCCGGAAGTTGTCATCGGACAACTCAATGGGCCTGTGGGCTACGCGATTGCAAACATGATCGGCAATCAGGTAAAGGGGCATTCAAAGGTCTTTGCGATCCTCAACTGCGATGTTCAAGTGCGGCCAGTGACCGTGATGATAAGTAAGGTCACAGTCAATAATGAGAAGTACACTAATATCCTCATGGGTACAGTTCAAGCGGCTATTGCGCACGGAGTGCTGGACGCAGTTCGGGCGGGGCACATTCCCAAAGCGCTGGCGAACGAATTGGGGATTATTTGTTCGGTCTGGCTCGATCCATCAATTGTCAACGAAGACTTTGATCCCGAGATTTTGTTCGCTACTAACCGAGCGGCGACAGCCAAGGCAATTGCGAAGGCCATGAACGACGAGCCCACGATCGACTGGTTGCTTGCCAATCAGGATAGTGTGCCGCATTTCTTTCATCAGTTGGCACTGGAGAAGAAGCTTTAGAACGGGCTTGCCGCATGGTTGGCGCTCGGTCAAGTTCAGAGGGCCACTCGAGCTGGTTGACTAAGCCTTTGAAGTGGTGAATTGTGTCGGCACGGGTGATCGTTGCGGAAAAAAGCCAGCCTTGAATATCCGCTCGAAGAGTGTTGCTTTGCGTAGGCTGGGATCGTCGGGTTGGGTAATGTGGGATTTGCCCCGCCGAGTCTGCAGAACCAGACTGGCATCGGCGCGAACCTCGGAAACGATCCAGAACTTTTCTACTTGGTATTGGTAGGCTTCGCCGCGTGGAGTGGCGAAGATGTTCTTGGCTCGTTTGCCCGGTCGAGTGGTATATTTTTCGCGAGTGTAAATAACTTTATCACCGACGCGATAGTGGCTCGCCATTTCGTGTTCCAAGGTTTCACAGGAAAGTAGGCTGACTATTACGACACCCTGCAGCAGTTCAGAATAATCAGCGGCGAAAATCAACCTTCATTTTAGTTTGAAAGCTCAAAGTGGCTCAATTTCAAAATTGTTCAGGTAACTTGAAGAAATCGTGAATTTTTCGCTGTTCTCCAACCGTTTTTGAATTTCAGAACTGAAAGATCGATCGTGGTTCCGAAGCGTATTCTCTTTGTTTGCTTGGGAAATATCTGTCGGAGTCCTGCTGCTGAAGGAATCCTGCAGCGCTTGATAAATGAGCGTGGATTGGCTGGGCAAGTTGAAGTGGACTCAGCGGGAACTAGCAGTTTTCACATTGGAGAGCCTGCCGACAAACGCATGCGGGCGATCGCAGCAAAGCGGGGGACTCTGTTGACCAGTCGCTCGCGCATGGTCCATCGCAGTGACTTTGCAGGATTTGACTTGATAGTTGCCATGGATCGCAGTAATCTCCGCGAGCTCCTGAAATATCCCGAGTCGGCAGGGGCGAACATCAGGCTCCTGAGCGATTTCCTGGCAGAATCATGGCCCCGCGAGGTCCCCGACCCTTACTACGGTGGCGACGAGGGATTTCATGCAGTTTTGGATATGCTTAGCGCCGCTTGTCCGCAAATCCTGGTGGCGATGTTGGATACTGAAGCAGTCTAAGGTCTGAGCAACTGGGCCGTTTTGCGAAAGCATTCAACCGCAAACAGCAGATCCTCTTCGGAGTGGGCTGCCGAGATTTGCGTGCGAATTCGAGCCTTGCCCTGCGGAACGACTGGATACGAGAAACCAACGACGAAAAGTCCCAGTTCCAGCAGCCGCTCCGCATAGCGATTGGCTAGGCGAGCGTCGCCCAGCATAATTGGTACAATGGGGTGTTCTCCCGGTGCAACGTTCAGTCCAATTTCTGAGATGGCTTGCCTGAAGAGTTTGGTATTGCGTGCGAGCCTATCCCTTAGTTCGGTGGATGATTCCAACAGCTCCAGAGCGCTCATTGTGGCCGCGGCGATCGGAGGGGCGAGCGAGTTGGAAAACAAATAAGGCCGAGACCGCTGGCGGAGCAAGTCGATGATTTCGCTGCGGCCTGAAGTGTAACCTCCACTCGCACCGCCAAGCGCTTTGCCGAGGGTGCCGGTTAGAATGTCGATGCGTTCCATCACACCATGGTGTTCGTGCGTCCCCCTCCCCTGCTCTCCCATAAATCCCACTGCGTGAGAATCGTCTACCATCACAATTGCCTGATACTTGTCGGCCAGTTCACAAATTGCTGGGAGATTAGCAATCGTGCCGTCCATGGAGAATACGCCATCGGTGGCAATCATGCGGAAGCGGCAGCTCTTCGCGTCGCGCAGCTGGCACTCCAGGTCGCTCATGTCATTGTTCTTGTAGCGGAATCGTTTGGCTTTACACAGGCGAACTCCATCGATGATGCTGGCGTGGTTCAGCTCATCCGAGATGATTGCGTCCTCTGCGGACAGCAGAGTTTCGAAGAGTCCTCCGTTAGCGTCGAAGCACGAGGAGTAAAGAATGGTGGCTTCGGTTTTCAGAAAACGGCTAAGGCTCGCTTCCAATTCTAGGTGCAGCCGTTGCGTACCACAGATGAACCTCACGCTAGCCAATCCATAACCCCAGCGATCCAGTGCATCTGTGGCAGCTTTCTTGACTGCGGGATGTTCTGCAAGGCCCAGATAGTTGTTCGCGCACAGGTTCAGCACTCGTCTCTCGTCCAAAACTTCGATGTGCGCGTCTTGCGGAGAAAAGAGTACGCGTTCGCGTTTAGTAAGTCCGGCTGAGTCTATTTCATTCAGTTGCAGCTGCAGGTGCTGTTTGAAGTCACCGAGCATAAAAAAGCTTCCTAAATAAATGTTTAACACGGTGGCGGAACCGTAGGCAGGTTCCGCAGTAAAAGGGGTGTTGTTGCCGCCCTGCTTTTTTCGCAAAAAACCCTGGGATTCTGCCGCATGGCTCGTATTCGTATGGGGGGTTCGAGTTGCCTAAATGGCCGTCATGGTCGATAGCGGGTCCGTAGTCGTTGTCGCCGTTAGGATCAGACAAGTTTCAGTAATCCACCAAGCTTGCGTTATCGTCCTTCCTTATTAGGATTGGATGCACATCAAATTCGTACTCAGATTCACCGCGTGTACGGATTGAACTCTTTGGGAAAAGTCTACTGGTTTTTCTCAAGTTTACAGTAGGTGTGGAGATTACGGTTAGATGATTGAAACGTCGAATTTTGCCCGAGAAAAGACCGAAGCAATCAGCGTTCGTAGCCGGCATGAATTGAATCACGTTGCGGTGGGCGAACCGTTACCCGATCAAGTGCTTGTCATTGACCAAGAGGGAGCAGTCAGTGACGACGTCCGTGAGAGGGCATTGGTCGAGTCGCCCGCGGCGGCGCCTGTGCATCCGAGTTGTGACGATCGATTGGCAACTTACTCCTATTTGCAACAGCAGTTAGCTGTAGGAACGCCGCTGTGGGTAGCGGACATGGCCGCCTGTTTCATTGCAATTGTGATTGGTCTCACTGTGGCCCAAGCGTTTGGGCATCAGGCCAATCATCTTGCCGCGTTTGTGGTGGTAGCGCTCGCGGCTCATACGGCTTGCTATTGGGCGTTCGGTTTGTATCCAGGGATTGGTTGGCATCCCGCGCGAGAATTGAGGCAGTTGTTTCGCGCAACCTTTTGTTGCTCATTGGCTGTAGTGCTTGGGTTGGGTGTCTCGACAACTTGGGATTCGCCATATGTATTAGGTGCCACCATTGGGTTTCCGCTGGTCTTGCCGATGTTGCCTTTGTTTCGAGGGGTCGCAAAATCGCTCATGCGAGCAGCAAGAATGGGAGTTCCGTTTTACTTTGTTGGCGCGCGTGCGGACGTGATGAACGTCTATTGCAACATGAATCGATTTGGCTGGAATATGTTGCGGCCGGCCGGTCGATTCGCGGAGCTGAGCGAGAGAGATTCCGGCTGGGATTCCAATGCGATCAGCGATCAGGAATTCGAGTGGCGATTTGAGCAGACGGTCAAATACCGTGGAACACCGGATTGTATGGTCGCCAACGCCAAGAAGGAGCATGTGTACTGGTTGTTTGTGGTGGATCATGCCCAGCATGAGTCAAACGAACTTGATCCGGGACTATTTGGTGCCTTTCCCAATGTAGTGCTCGCTCGGGCTGCAAGTTCTCGCCAGAGCGCTGGAAGCTCTTTAATAAACTGCGGGCTATCCAGTGGGATTCGAATTGAGGAGAACTTGCTTCTGCCCTGGCCGCGGATGCTTAAGCGAACGTTGGATATGATCGTATCGGGCGCCGCTCTACTTGCGTTAAGCCCGCTGTTTCTGATGATAGCGCTACTCATTCGGATCACCAGCCCAGGTCCAATTTTCTTCAGCCATCCTCGAATTGGCCGGGGCGGCAAGGAGTTTCATGCTTGGAAATTTCGTTCCATGGTGCAGAACGCGAGCCAGATTCTTGTGCAGCATTTGGAGCGACACCCGGAGTTGCGGGCGGAATGGGATCGAGATCACAAGTTGAAGAAAGATCCTCGCATCACTTGGATTGGGAAAATCATCCGGGTCACGAGCATGGATGAGTTGCCACAACTTTGGAATGTATTTGTAGGTGAAATGAGCCTAGTTGGGCCTCGCCCGATTGTTCAGGATGAGATTCTGAAATACGGCAACACTTTCAGGGACTATCTACGCGTGCCACCGGGTATCACCGGTCTTTGGCAGATCTCCGGTCGCAACAACACAACGTACGCCGAGCGATTGATGTACGACGAGTATTACGTGCGGCATTGGTCGGTGTGGATGGATCTTTACATTTTGATCCGAACGGCACGAACTGTGTCGATGTGTGAAGGAGCCTATTAGAGATGGCAATCACCAAGGGGTGTCGCGGTTGAAAGTCCTAGTCAACGATTATGGTGGATACGCATTTATTCGCCAGCTGTCCACCGAGTTTGCGCGGCGTGGGCATGCGGTTACACACAGTTTTTGTGTATCGCATACGAGTACACCACATGGTTACACGTCGGAATTAATTTCCGGGGACGATGTTGCTTTTTGGCCGATCGAGCTTCGGCGTCCAGTGGATAAGTACTCTCTGGTCAAACGTCGCCAGCAAGAAATCGAGTATGGCAACCTACTTGGTCGCAAATTGGAGTCAGAGCATTTCGACTTCGTTGTTTCCGCAAATATGCCGCTCGACGCGCAGAAGATTTTGTGGCGGGCCGCTTCAAAAATTCGGGCGCGCAAAGTTTTTTGGTTGCAAGATGCGATCGGCATCGCGACTCAGAAAATTCTTGGCAAAAAATATCGTGTTGTGGGCAGGTTTGTTGGCGCGTTCTACAAGCGACTCGAACGACAGCTTTTGGCGCAGTCGGACAGAGTCATCGCGATCTCAAGTAACCTTGCTGACACTTGCGAATCGGTCTACGGAATCGACTCGTCGCGAATTGTCAC
>JBGSTP010000269.1:0-9923 GCA_041736515.1 Pirellulaceae bacterium | reverse complement strand
GTTGGGAGTCACCGTATATCACATGCTTTCAGGCAGGCCGCCGTTCACCGGAGAAACACCACTCGCGCTGGCCATGCAGCACGTGCAAGCAACTGTGCCGGATATTCAACTTTTTCGCAAAGACACGCCCACATCCGTCATCGAATTGCTCGCTCGCTTGCTTGCAAAGTCACCCAACGACCGCTTTGGCAGCCCCAGCGAGGTTCTCGAATTTCTGCGGAGCCACCGAGCTGGTGACCTAAAGAACGATTGGCCAGATCACACCATTCCGCTTCCTGGCGTCTCGGTGGCAAGCGGTTCTGGCCCGATGCAAGCTACGTTGGCGTTACAATCCAAGCTGCGCGAGCGAGCCAATAAATTGCGGATCCATTCACTATCGCTTGCCGCTTCCGCGGCGCTGCTCTTGACCGCCTTTGGATTGGGTGCAGCTCTGGCCCACTCTACGCCCTTTAGATTATTCGAAAGCAAAGAAGATTATTATTGTGGCATCGTGAAGAAAAAGGATGCCGAGGAGCAATACCGCTGGGCCTTGCTAAATCAGGATAGCGCCATCGCCTTAGCCAAGTGGGAAGCGGTGATTTATTTTTTCCCGATGGACGACGAGACCAAGCCATTGAACCGCGTGTATGCGGGGCTCGCAAGTCTGCAGCTGGCACGTGGCCATTTAGTTCGCAAAAATGTCGATGAGGCTCGCAAAGTATTGCAACGAACGTCAGAAGACAGAGATATGGATGACGTTATTAAAGCCCTAGCCTATTTACAACTGGCCGAAATCGAATCGGAATCCGAGCGTGAGAAAGAACTCTTCGACGCCATCGATCAAGCACTCGCACTGGCAAAAGGCCAAAACATCAAGACCGCCGACTTGCCACGAATCCACGACAACGTCCGCTTGTTAAACACAAAGATTCAGGACTACTGGTTTTCCAAGTGGCCCACCGAGTAGGATTGGTGCTTCGACTCGATGCCCCCGTCGCCAGACGTAGCCACCCGTCGCCACCCGTCGCCAGACGGTGGACCTTATCGGTTGCCCCCAACCGCTTGGCAGCGGTTGCTACGGTGGACTCCATGTCTCGATGGCAATGTAGCCACCCGTCGCCAGATCGCCAGACGGTGGACCTTATCGGTTGCCCCAACCGCTTGGCAGCGGTTGCTACGGTGAGCGGTTGCTACCGGGACTAAGCGGGCGTACCACGGCGATAGGAACCAAGCACTTCGAGTCGCCGAGTTTGCAGCTTGAGTTCTTCCAAGGCCGCTCCAACGGCCGCTTCTAACTTATGCCCCTCCAATTCTACGAAGAACAGATATTCATTGGGGCAATTCGGCAACGGGAAAGACTCAATCCACGTCAAGTTCACCGAGGCACGCTGAAATGCGATCATGGCTTGTGCCAAGGCGCCAGGCTGATGATTGAGCTGGAACATCAGCGAAGTTTTGTCGCGGCCCGTAGGTTCACTTTCGCGATTTCCGATAACCGCAAAACGGGTCACATTGTGGGAGTTGTCTTCGATGTTCTCATCGATGACGTGCAGGCCATGATGAATGCCCGCTTCGATGCTGGCGATTGCGGCCGCGCCGGGCGTTTCCGCCGCCAGCGCAGCAGCTGTAGCCGTGCTGGCCACTTCGATCAATTTGGCGTCTGGAATGTGTTGAGCAAGCCAGTTGCGGCATTGGGACAGCGCCTGTGGCTTACTTTGCACGACCGTTACCTCCGCGCGCGGACAGAGTCCGAGCAGGCAATGATGCACCGGCAGAAGCACTTCGCCACAGATATGAACAGGTGTGCGAGCGAACATGCCTAATGTATCTACCACGCGTCCGTCGGTACTATTCTCGATCGGTACGACACCAAATTTTGCTTGCCCACGCACCAATTCCTCAAAGGCGGCTGCGATAGTAGTAACCGGCACCAAATCGGCCGCTAAGCCAAAATGCTTGACGGCAGCCAAATAACTGTAGCTGTAGATGGGGCCGAGAAAAACGATTGGCTCGCGCAGCCCACTTTCGCGCTCGCAGATACTTGCCGCATGCCGCAACCAACTAGTGATCGACGATGCCGAAAGACCGACATCCCGCGCCGCTCGCTCATCGATTTCCAGCATGGGTGCTCTCACGCCTTCTACACGTGATACCGCGCCAGACTCGCGCAACAGCCTAGCGCGTTGCCCTAGCAAGTCGATGAGTTGTTGGTCGATGTGGAATAGTTCTCGACTGGTTTGGTCGTGGTCGACTGCCATGTTGACTCGCTACTGTTAGAAACGGGCTGAGCTGACGTGATGGGATTATCTTGCGAAAATCTGCCATTATGGCATCGACCGACTATTCCCACCGCTAGGACATTTTAGCTAAGGCACTGCAAACATCCTAAAACCCGTCCAATCGGAAGTTTTTCAGTGGCTACGAATCGAGTAGTTCCTCAATGCACTGGTGTTTCACCATCCAAGTTGCCTTTGGCACACGGGTTGCTGTTAGGGGATATCGCATGCATGTTAAGCAACTTTGGCGCGGCTCGACTACCGAGGCTGCAGCCCTTTGCACAAATCATCCCTTTATCCGTTCGCGGCCGACAGAATAGTATCGTCGTCGTAGACGCTTCGGATCATAAGTAATCGAAGGAGAAAACCAAGTGGCTCAAGGCGAAAAAATCATCGGCATCGACCTCGGTACAACTAACTCGGTAGTCGCCATTATGGAAGGCTCCGAAGTGAAGGTTATCCCCAATGCGGAAGGAAATCGACTGACCCCCAGCGTGGTCGCTTTTACCGATAAAGGGGAAGTGATTGTGGGCGAACCGGCCCGAAGACAGGCGGTCACTAATCCTCGCCGCACGGTATATTCCGCCAAGCGATTCATGGGTCGACGGCATGCCGAAGTTGAATCCGAAGAGAAGATGGTCCCCTATGCTGTCGTCGGCGGCGACAGCGAGTACGTGAAAATTGGGATTGGCGACAAACAATACACGCCTCAAGAAATATCAGCTAAGGTTCTCCGCAAGTTGAAAGAGGCGGCAGAGTCGTACCTAGGGCATCGGGTCAGCAAAGCCGTGATCACCGTGCCTGCATACTTTAACGATGCGCAGCGTCAAGCCACGAAGGACGCGGGACAGATTGCTGGTTTGGAAGTAGCCCGCATCATCAATGAACCCACCGCGGCCGCTTTGGCCTATGGTCTCGATAAAGAGCGAGATCACAAAATCGCGGTCTTTGACTTGGGCGGCGGTACGTTCGACGTATCCGTAATGGAAGTCGCTTCCACCGGCGACGGTGATCAGCAAAGCAAGGTTTTCGAAGTTATTTCAACCAGTGGTGATACGCACTTAGGTGGCGACGACTTTGATGAAGCCTTGGTTAATTATGTGGCCAGCGAATTCAAGCGCGAAAACGGCATCGATTTGAGGAACGACGCAATGTCGTTGCAACGTCTGCAGGAAGCTTGCGAAAAAGCCAAAAAGGAACTCAGTACCGTTCCAGAAACCGATTTGAACCTGCCCTTCATTACAGCCGACGCGAGTGGTCCCAAGCACTTGCAAATGAAGATAACGCGCGCCAAGTTTGAAGAGTTGATCGACCACTTGATCGAACGCTGCCGCAAACCTGTGATGCAAGCGTTGGAAGATGCCAAGCTAAAGCCCTCCGAGATCGATGAAGTCGTCTTGGTAGGTGGCTCGACACGCGTTCCCAAGGTGCGCGAGGTTGTCAAAAAGATCTTCGGTAAAGATCCGCATCAGGGAGTTAATCCCGACGAAGTGGTTGCGATCGGTGCGGCCATTCAAGGTAGCGTGCTGGCTGGCGACCGCAAAGACGTGCTGTTGCTCGACGTTACGCCGCTTACCTTGGGAATCGAAACCGAGGGAGGAGTCCTCACAGCTTTGATCGAACGCAACACGACGATTCCTGCAGAGCGCAAGAACACGTTTTCCACGGCCGCCGACAATCAGACAGCGGTAACGGTGCGTGTCTTCCAAGGCGAACGCAAGATGGCTGCACACAATCGATTGCTCGGTGAATTCAACCTCGAGGGAATCCCAGCCGCACCACGTGGCGTGCCTCAAATTGAAGTCAAATTTGATATCGATCAGAACGGCATCCTCAACGTGTCCGCTCGCGAAATGGGCTCCGGCAAAGAAGCGTCAGTGAAAATTCAGCAATCGTCGGGACTGTCGAAAACCGAAATCGAGAACATGCAGAAGGATGCCGAGGAGCACGCCGAGGAAGATCGACGCCAGTTCGAATTGGCAGAAGCTCGCAATAAGGCTCAGCACCTGACGTACGAGTTGGAAAAGCAAATGAAGGAACATGCTGACAAGCTGGCCGATTCCGATCGAGATCCGCTGAACGCAGCCATTGCGAAGGTTCGCAATGCTTCGGAAACCGGCGACACCGAGACCATCAAATCTGCGACCAGCGAATTGGAGCAAGCGGCACAAGCATTCAGTAAAGTGCTATATGAAAAAGCCGCCAGCGGACCGGCCGCCGGGGCAGCTGCAGAAGGCGCCGGCTCGAGCGGCGATGAAGACGCCATCGATGCTGAATTCGAAGTCAAGAAAGATCAGTAATTAGGTCCATGCCAACGACGCGACAGCTAGGAACGCGGAGTTGGCATGCACGAGGATCGACTGCGAGTACAGCAAAATAAAAACTACTTTCTGAACAGCGGGGTGCCTAGTTGGCACCCCGTTTTCATTGGTATGTCGATAGATAGTACTGCTCGCCATACTGGCAGCAGGCAGCTCAGGAAACCCGTTTTTCGCGGAGGCTCATATGACATTTCGATTCGACAAACTGACTGTAAAAGCACAGGAAGCGGTCGCCGGTGCACAGAGCCGCGCCACTGAGCTCGGTAATCCCGACTTGGATACGCTGCACGTGCTGCAAGCATTGCTGGCAGATTCGGAGGGAATCGTCGTACCGCTACTGAAGAAGATGGGAGTCGCCATCGAGCGTCTGAGCAGCATGACGGAACAGGAAGCCAACCGCCTTCCCAAAGTCAGTGGAGGCCGCGAACCGCAAGTCAACGCAGCGCTTCGGGCAGCCCTCGATGCGGCTGCCAAAGCAGCCGAACTGATGAAGGACGAGTATGTCAGCACCGAACACTTGTTGTTGGGACTTATCAAAGCAAATGGAAGAGCGCAGGATGTTCTGAAACTCAATGGAATCCAAGAAGCGGATATCCTCAAGGCACTCCAAACGCTGCGTGGTAGCGCTCGAGTCACCGACCAAAGCCCGGAAGGCAAATTCAACGCGCTGGCAAAGTATGGCATCGATCTGATCGAACAAGCCAACAAAAACAAAATCGATCCGGTAATCGGTCGGGACGACGAAATTCGCCGAGTGATCCAAGTACTTTCGCGACGCACAAAGAATAACCCGGTCTTGATCGGCGAGCCCGGCGTCGGCAAAACTGCAATTGTCGAAGGTCTTGCGCTCCGCATCGTACAAGGCGACGTCCCTCAGAGCCTTAAAAACAAACGAGTCATAACACTCGATCTTGGTTCCTTGCTGGCCGGGACTAAGTTCCGCGGTGAATTCGAGGAGCGACTCAAGGCCGTGTTGCGTGAAGTCAAAGATGCAGACGGAAATGTGATACTGTTTATCGACGAACTGCATACGGTTATCGGGGCTGGTGCGTCGGAGGGAGGCAGCGACGCGGCCAACCTGTTGAAACCAGAACTCGCCCGTGGCAATTTGCGTTGTATCGGTGCGACAACCTTGGACGAATACCGAAAACATGTCGAGAAAGATGCGGCGCTTGAACGTCGGTTCCAGCCGGTGTTCGTAGGCGAACCCACGGTCGAAAGCACCATCTCCATACTGCGGGGCTTGAAGTCTCGCTACGAGTCGCACCATGGCGTAAAGATCCGAGATACCGCATTGGTTGCCGCTGCCAATCTATCCAACCGCTACATTACCGATCGTTTTCTACCCGACAAAGCCATCGATTTGGTCGACGAAGCAGCCAGTCGCTTGGCAATGGAACGTGAAAGCGTTCCCGGTGAGATCGATGTCGTACAACGGCGATTGCGTCAGCTTGAACTCGCACAACGGCAACTCACTGAAGAGGGCGACGAGTCTTCGGACATGCATTTGGAAGCCATCGAGACCGAGATGAAGCAACTGCAAAAACAGTTGGCTAGCCTGCGTGAACAATGGGAAGCGGAGAAGCTCGGCCTGAGCGATGTACAATCGGTGCGCAAACAACTCGACCAAGTAAATCTAGACTTCCAACAGCTCGAAACTTCCATTCGCGACAAACAATCGAGCGGTAGCCAAGTTCCAGAGGCCGACTACCAACGGCTGTTTGAATTGGACAAACAGCGGCAGGTGCTCGCCAAACAGATGGAACATGAGACCCAAGAGCATGCAGGGCAGGGCAGCGAACACGAAAACCGAGCGGATAGACCAAAGCTGCTGCGAACCGAGGTGACCGCCGACGAAATTGCCATGGTCGTTAGCAATTGGACCGGTATTCCTGTAACGCGCATGCTCGAGACCGAGAAAGCCAAGTTGCTGGTGATGGAAGAACGTTTGCATCAGCGTGTCGTTGGCCAGGACGATGCTATTAGCGCCGTTTCGAATGCCGTCCGCCGTAGCCGCAGCGGCCTGCAAGATCCCAACCGACCAATCGGTTCGTTTTTATTCCTAGGTCCTACCGGCGTTGGAAAAACAGAGCTGTGCAAAGCTCTGGCAGAAATCATGTTTGATGACGCGCAAGCGATGGTCCGAATCGATATGAGCGAGTTCATGGAACGCCATTCTGTCAGTCGCATGATCGGCGCACCTCCCGGATACGTAGGCTACGAGGAAGGTGGCAAGCTCACCGAAGCTGTCAGGCGACGGCCGTACAGCGTTATTCTGTTGGACGAAACAGAAAAAGCGCATCCGGATGTGTTCAATATCCTGCTCCAAGTTCTGGATGACGGCCGTCTCACCGATGGTCAAGGCCGCACAGTCGACTTTACTAACACGATCGTGGTGATGACCAGCAATATTGGCAGCCAAGTAATTCAGCAACTCACGCGCGAAGGCGCTACCGAGGATGAGCTTCAAGCTGCCATGAAAGAAGCCCTGCGGGCTAAGTTTCTGCCTGAGTTTCTCAACCGTATCGATGATACGATCGTGTTCCATCCGCTCGAGCGCGCTCAAATTCATCGCATTGTGGAACTGCAGCTGGAACACTTGCGGGCTCAGTTGCACGAGCGCCAAATCGCCTTGGAAGTATCCCCGTCGGCCGTAGAACACATCGCCGCCGTGGGCTTTGATCCAGCCTATGGCGCTCGGCCGCTGAAGCGAGTCATCCAACATGAAATTCAGAATCCTCTTGCGACAGAACTGCTTAAAGGCACGATTTCCGAGGGCAGCACGGTTCGCATTGAAGCTCACGATGGAAGTCTCGTTTTCCAATGCCTCGCAAGCGTGGTAAGTTAAACATTGGATTTTGCCTGATTTGCAGATATCAGCTCGTCGGCTGACAACGGACCTGTCAGCCGCAGCGTCGGCAAACGATGTGGTCGATCGCGCCGCGGATTCGCCGCGCAACAGTAAGGAGCGAGCTACCAGCTAGAATTTGTACAAGATCAACGCCGAGTAGTTAACATCGTTGGGCTTGCGGCCATTGGGGGTGCTGTCGTAGCGATCGATCGCGCCTAGTTTGAAAGACAGATTGCCTTCCTTGTCAATCAAGTACTCCCATGCCAGATCCGAGATCAAGCGAAAATTCGCGAAGTCGCCCCACTCAGGAAAGTAGTCGACTTTGGCAATTAACTTGTTTCGCTCGTTAATTTGATGCTCGTAGTCCGCACCGAATAACGCTTCTGCGACCCAACGATTATCAGGTCCACCGAACTCGCGGGACACACCGGCACCGAAACGACCAGTTAGCGTCAGGTCCTCTGTCTTGAAGAAGTTGTAGCCAAAACCGGAGTTGATAAAGTACCTCAAGTCAAAGGCTTTGAATTTATCGTACTCGAGACCATTCTTCACAAACAGAGTCCAAGGCGACTCGCCCAAAAACCGCTCCCAGTTGGTGTACATTAGCGCATTGTTCTGGGTCTCGGTGCCGTTAGCAGTAGTGCGGTTATAAGTCAGTCTCAAATCGAATAGAGTAAAATCAGTCTTGCGATTCAACCTTGTGCCCGTCTGGAAACTCATCGATTCCGAATTACCTGTCGAACCGTTGATTCCTAGCTCTGCACTGTTCTCCCAACCATCCATGGGTATCCATGTCCAGGGATAGTACCACACGGGACCGACGGCAGCGTTTTCCTCTTGAGCCACTTGTTCAAAGACCGTCGGTGGCATTTCGGGCTGCAGCGGAGGGGGCGGTTGCAAAAGTCCGTCAGTAGGAAAGCTTGGCATCGGCGGCTGAGTCCCTGTCGGCTGAGTTACTGTCGGCTGAGTCACTGGCGGGCGGTAGGACTGATCGTTGAGCCACTGCTGTGCATGCGAGCATTGGCTGAGCGCGAACACAACCAACATGCTTTGCGCAGCCTTGTAAATCAACTTCCAGGATCTCATGTAGGTCCGCCTCCAGGCCGAACAGGATTATTTGCGCATACACTGTCACTCAGTGAACACTGGGCTTTTACGGAAAACCAGGCACCCAATCAAGGGGGAAACCCACATATCACCCAGCTAGCAGCAGAATTGTCCATGATTAGTTAATTGGACAGCGCCACTTTGCGGAAAACTGTGGCGATTCCAGCTCGACGCGCCCGCGAGTGGGTCGCTTGTAAAATAGAAAAGAATCCAAGAAATACGGACGCTTACGACCCACTCACTGGCGCGTCGAGCTGTTATTCGGGCCTAAAGTGGCGCAGTCGTTGATTAGACATTGGCAGGCTTTTTTCGTGCGACGCGGAGCTTCGCACTGCGCGACCGAGGGTTACTGGCCACCTCTTCCTCGCTGGCTTGCACCGGTCGCTTGGTAATGATTTCCAGTCGCTCATCCTGGCGAAAGGCGTATTTGACAAGCCGGTCTTCGAGAGAATGAAAACTGATGATCAGCAACACGCCGTCGTCAGCCAATACATCGGGTAGTCTTTTCAGAGCACGCTCTAGAATTCCCAGTTCGTCGTTGACGGCAATGCGAATCGCCTGAAAAGTTCTCGTGGCCGGATCGATCGATTTTTGGCGTGAATGTTTATGAAAGGACCGATTGGTTTTTTTCTCGCGCGAGCCATGGTTGCGGGGTACGGCGCGATAGATCAATTCTCGCAGCTCGTTGGCCGTGCGAATGGGCTGAGTTCGTCGAGTTTCAACGACGCGATGGGCGATGCGGCGACTAAATCGCTCCTCCCCATAGCGATAGATTGTATCGGCCAGAGTTTGCTCATCGACGCGCGCCAGCCATTCCCATGCGGGTTCGCCCGCTGTTGGATCAAATCGCATATCGAGCGGTCCATCGCTTTGAAAACTAAACCCGCGTTCGCGGTCGCTCAATTGATCGCTGCTTAGACCAAGATCGAGCAGAATGCCATTTGCTGCAGTTAGTCCGCGTTGCGACAGTTCTTCTGGCGCGGAATCGTAGGAGGAATTGCAGAGCACAACATTGGCACTTAGCTGTGCGTTCGCCTGGGCCTGATTCAAGCGGGCCAATGCGCTGGGATCGCGATCGATTCCCAGCAGGATCCCTGTGGGGCCGAGAAGATGGGAGATCAGCCGCGAATGGCCGGCCCCGCCCACTGTGCCATCGACCCAAATCTGACCCGGTTTGGGCTGCCCCAATGCGATGATTTCGGCGGGCAAGACTGGGACATGGACACTTGCTTCATTCATGATTTGCCCCAACAGGAAGGGCCTTGCTTGGCTGTGGATGGAGCAACGTGAAACCGAGGATGTGCAAAAAGCCGCCTGAGGCCAGGGAAACATCCTTGTTTCCGCTGTAGGCCGCAAACGGGCGTTGAACTTGGTTGAGATAAGTTCAAC
>JBGSTP010000076.1:0-2908 GCA_041736515.1 Pirellulaceae bacterium | reverse complement strand
GGTCGAGCCGAAGATGGCATGATGGGGGAATTCAAAAGCGGCATTTATTACCTGGCCAAGAAGCGCCCCGACTTGGAGCTTGTGCCAGTTTATATGGAGAATTTGAATCGCATCTTGCCTCGCGGGGAATACATGCCCGTTCCGCTGCTCAGTAGCATTACGATTGGGCATCCTATTTGGCTTGAGGCGGGAGAGCCGAAGGCCGAGTTCTTGATTCGAGCCCGTGAGGCTGTCCGATCTCTCAAAGAAGCGTGAGTCCACGGTTGTAGAAGCTCCCCTGGAGCTGCGTCTTCGGAACTTGAGCCCGCTACCGGCGAAGTGGTTCGACGGGTAAGATCACAGGCTCAAATTGGCTTGCAGAACAGCAAATAGGGAGTTTGCAGAGAATGCGTCGAAGGGTTGTGGTCACAGGGTTGGGAATGATCAATCCACTGGGCATGGACGTCAAAACGGTATGGAACGCCTTGATAAGCGGGCAGAGCGGAGTAGGGCCCATTTCGATCTTTGACGCAACCAATTATCCCACTCGTATCGCTGCTGAGATACGTAATTGGAGTGTGGCGGACTGCGGCGAGGATCCTGTGGTGTGGGCCAAGCGTGGACGACACGCGCGATTTGCCGCTGGTGCCGCCCATCAA
Organism: Pirellulaceae bacterium; assembly: GCA_041736515.1. Classification (GTDB taxonomy): domain Bacteria; phylum Planctomycetota; class Planctomycetia; order Pirellulales; family Pirellulaceae; genus Aureliella. The sequence continues at coordinate 2,270 of JBGSTP010000076.1, read as the reverse complement.
GCCGTGGCTGACTCGGGTGTTCTCGACACGCTGAAGGACCCGACACGCATTGGTGTCTACTTTGGGGCGGGCGAGGGGAATCAGGATTTTCGTAATTTCACCCAGATGGTAACAGTTGCCAGTCGAGATGATGATAGCTTCGATCTCGATGCGTTCATGAAGGAAGGCTTGAGAATCCTCGATCCAGAGCTGGAAATGGAACAGGAGCCGAGTATGCCCTCGGCGCATGTTGCCAATATGTTTGACGTACAAGGGCCAAACCTCAATTGCCTAACGGCCTGTGCAGCAAGTAGCCAGGCTGTAGGAGAGGCCACCGAGCTGATTCGCTGCGGTCGCGCGGACGCCATGATCGCTGGCGGAGCTCACAGCATGATCCATCCGTTTGGTTTAACTGGCTTCAGTCTGCTGACGGCGCTATCGACCAACAACGACAACCCGACTGGAGCGTCGAGACCGTTTGATCGGTTGCGCGATGGGTTTGTGCTTGGCGAAGGCTCTTCGGTCGTCATTCTGGAAGAGCTCGAGCACGCCAAGCGTCGTGGGGCCAGAATTTATGGTGAAGTGCTGGGTTATGGGTGCACGGCGGATGCCTATCGCATAACCGACATTCATCCGGAAGGTCGTGGGGCGATCGGGTGTATGACGGCATCATTAAAGGACGCAGGTCTGTCTGCAGATGAAGTGGGCTACGTGAATGCACACGGAACCAGTACTAGCGTCAATGACAAAGTCGAGACAGTCGCCTGCAAGGCTGTTTTCGGTGATCGAGCCCCGAAAGTTCCTGTCTCGAGTACCAAGAGTATGATGGGGCATTTAATCGCAGCGGCAGGAGTTTCCGAGATGATCGTGTGCTTAATGGCAATCGAGCACGGAATCATTCCACCGACCATCAATTTGGAGAATCCAGACCCCGCATGCGATTTGGATTACGTTCCCAATCATGCGCGCGAAGCTAAATTGCGAGTAGCGCTCAATAATTCTTTTGGCTTTGGTGGACAGAATGTAACGTTGGCCGTGGGACGGTTCGACGGCTAGTCGTGCGTACACCTCTTAGCCAGACGCTCCCCTGGTAGCCACCGTCGCCAGATCGCCAGACGGTGGAAGCTTTAGAAGTAACGCTCAACCGTTTGGTAGCGGTTGCCACGGATTGACTCTCACCCCTATAGCCAGCGTCGCCAGACCTTTACCTAGCGGCCGACTGCTTGGCCGCGATAAAAACCACGCTGCTATAAATAAATCTTGCAATTAATTTTATACAATTTGCGGAACGTGCTCCAGCTACGCTCCGCCCATTTCGCTCGAGCGGCTACTTTTGTCAGCTACCAGGAGAGCAAAACGATGTCTTACCGTTATCGCTACCACTATATCTATCGCCCATCCGACCACAAAAGATCGGAGTCAGCGCGACGCGCAACTGCGGCAGCTTCGCAATTATTTTACACGGTAGTATTTGCGTTCTTGGTAGCGCTGTTTCTGTTTGTGCTCATCCGTGTGTCCAGTTTACAGCAATAGAAATTTTCCGGAGTGTTGGCTACTTGGCGGCCCAATAGTCTACGACCAGCACCTTCTCCAAGTGTGGCCGCAGTACCGCTCCGAACGCTTTGTGCGCTTCATGGGGCAGGTAGACTTCGCGATCTTTCTCGCTCTTAAAGGTCAGCAAGAAGCAATGGGTAAACCCATCTGCCTTGCCCTCAGGGCTATTGTCGGTGCCATACTCGAAATCGGCGATCGCCGGAATTTTGGCAGGTAGACTACGGAATTCCTCGATAACCTTTTGCACGTCTTCCTTGGAAGAGGATGCTTTGAATTGGAACATAACGACATGTCGCAGAACTTTGCTGTCGTTGTCGGCGGCAGTCGGTCGATCGCTGATAGTCAAGAAAAATCCTCCAACTAATATCAATCCCAAAAACATTCCAAAAAACTTGGTGGTGTGAGGGCAACATTTCATCGCGAATGGTTCCTTGCAATAACAAGACATGGGGAGCTGAATGCCACGAAGCCTCTATTTTATAGCGGAATAGGCCAAGCAAAGTAGAGGCTGCGAGCCAGGGTTGGGCCGCATTCGCTTTTTGATGTTGCGCTATTTATACGAACTTTTCACTTTGGCCGCGAAATATCAGCACCAAGCGAATGGGTTGACTGTTTTAGCCCCTTTAGATTAGACCATGCCCACAGAAGCCAGGGATTCACAGGCGCGCCGAGCTGGTATTAAAAGGGCAACGTCAAGACTTGTGCGCGGGCGGTGACATCGCCTGCCCCGTGTTGCT
>JBGSTP010000257.1:0-3132 GCA_041736515.1 Pirellulaceae bacterium | reverse complement strand
GTGTCGCTGCTGGCGCCCCGAGTGCGGTAATGGTCGGCCAGGTTAACAAGTACCCTGCCCAAGCTCTGACGATATGCGACGAGTTCCGGATGGGCTAAAGCCAGTTGGTCAAACAACTTCGCTGCTTCCTCGAAGGCTGTTCGAGATTCTTCGAAGAACCCAAGTTCATGTTTAACACTTCCCAGCTGGTTGAATGCCTCGGCTCGCGCAGCTCGCGATAGATCATCTTTGGGTGAAAGCTGCTGCAGTTGATCGTAATAAGGGAGTGCCGCTTCGAGTAGATTCTTCCGCAACTGGCGAAAACTTGGGTGTTCCAAACTCTGGTCCTGAGTGACTCGCAATAGATACGTGTCGACGGCCTCCATGGCGATGCGATACCGGTCGCTCAGTTGCCGCTGTGCGGATTCAGCCTGCCCCTGAGCAGATTCGGCCTGCGCCTGGGCAGATTCGGCCTGTGTCTGGGCATCGCGAGCACGTAAGGCCTGCCAAGTGCTGATAGTGGTTCCGACAACCAGTGCTGCGGCTACGAGGGTTGCAGCCGTCAATGTCGCACGATTCCGGCGGGAAAACTTGCAGAATCGGTAGAGCGTTGACGGGGGGCAGGCCTGTACAGCCTCGCTGTTCAGGTATCGTTGCACATCGTCGGCTAAACCGTTGGCGGTGTCATATCGTCGGTTGCGATCCTTTTCGAGCGTCTTCATTACAATCCAGTCAAGCTCGCCTCGGACCATCTTAGTAAGCTTGTTACGTTCCATCTGTCGCAGGGCAGAGATGGAAGCCAACGTCTCACCCAAATTGCAGAGCCGCGTGCTGGGTTTGGGTGGCTCCTCTTCCTTGATCAGACGAAGGATTTCGGCGTAGCCTGTTTCCCTCATCCGCTTGTAGCTCAGGGGTGTGCTGCCCGTCAGCAACTCGTACAAGAGTACGCCTAGAGAGTAGATGTCGCTGCGAGTATCGACGCCCAATGAGCTCATTTCCGCTTGCTCGGGGCTCATGTATTCGAGTGTGCCGACCATCGTGCCAAATTGCGTGAACAGCGTACGTTCAGTCAGTTCTCGATCTATGGCTTTAGCGACTCCAAAGTCAATCACCTTGGGTACGGGGATGCCGTCGTTATCAATTACAATCACGTTCGACGGCTTGATGTCGCGATGAATGATCCCCTTTTGGTGCGCGTGCTGAATCGCTTGGCATACGAGTACGAACAGCCTTAGTCGCTTCTTTGGAGTCAGCCTAGCTTCGTCGCAATACTTGGTGATTGGAACACCATTGACGAGTTCCATCACGAAGTACGGCCTGCCGGAATCCGTGGCTCCGGCGTCGAGTACTTTGGCTATGTTTTGGTGATCCATGAGGGCTAAGGCTTGCTTTTCAGCCTCGAAACGCGCGACGACTTGCCGGCTGTCCATGCCCGGTTTGATAATCTTAAGGGCTACTCGCCGCTTGACCGGCTCGGTCTGCTCGGCCATGTAGACAATGCCCATGCCCCCTTCGCCGATTTGCTGCAGGAGCTTGTAAGCGCCGATCAGGGTGCCGGGTTTTTCGAGCGGAGGTTGATCGATGCTGGGCGAGGCAATCTGGACGACCGGTTTCTGAAGGAAATTGCCCGCCCGGAAGTAATCCACGACTAGCTTTTCGACTTCTTGGCGGAGGCCGGGAGCTCCCTGACAAGCTCGGTCGAAATAGGCGGTTCGCTCCTGCGCCGACGAAATCATGATTGCTTCGGCAAAGATCATTTCGGCTTGAATATCCTGGGCCATTTTTCTACCTCTGCTATTCAATGCGTAATTCAGGAGCGCTCGTGCTCACGAGGCCGAAAATTTTTTCCAGCCGTGCCCATCGACCAGTGAGAAAGTGAGCAGGCACATCACCCCGCACCTCGTAAAACGCGGAATGAGGTGCGAGTGGCTCCAAGCCAGCCACATTTTCAAGATGCCCTTACTATTCCTGATTCAACTTCCCGTAAAGCCAGGCCCGAGCATAAGCCCAGTGGCGTTCGGCAGTCGCACGCGAGACCCCGAGGTGTTGCGCCGACTCTTCCAGCGAGCATCCAGCAAAGAACCGCAGTTTGACTGCTTTTGCCTTATCCGGATGCAGAGACTCCAGCTCCCTCAGGGCGTCGTCCAGTGCCAAAAGATCCACCCGTTCGTCGGCGAGGTCCGCCAGTTCTGGCAAGTCGATACGCTCAAGACCGCCGCCACGCTTGAGAGAATCTCGGCGACGTGCGGCGTCCACAAGAATCCTTCGCATCGCCTCTGCTGCCGCGGCAAAGAAATGGCCGCTAGAATCCCAATGTTGTGCTTTCTCCACATCCACGAGACGAATATAAGCATCATGCACCAGCGCTGTCGCCTGCAGTGTCTGGCCCGGTTTCTCCTGAGCCAATCTCACCGCTGCCAACTTCCGCAATTCATCGTACACTAACGGCAAAAGCTGCTCTGCCGCCGATGGATCGCCGGATTCGATTTGGGACAGGATGCGGGTGACGTCTGACACTTTCTGGCCATGCTTCTAAAGTTTTGGAACCTCAACCTGCGAGATTGTATCAATCGGCTCAGTAGTTTGCTTAAGAAGGACAAGAATCGGGTGTTCAAGGTCTGTTTCCCCTAACCTATCGGTGTGGCGCCAATGCACCCGCGTAACATACGCGATTGGAGTCCAAATTCCAAAGTTGCTTCCCCCTTGAGATTGGAAAAAATCTTCACAATGGTTTGCCGAGTCATCAATGCACAGGATCACAATTTCGCCTTCGCATTTCAACGTGCGTGGCACACCAGGTCGAGTAGGTCGCCTCGACCGACTTCAGTTCGCAATCCCGCGGCTGGACAAACCTCAGCGGTTAAAAATCCATGCTTATTCGCGTTGGTGATCATGACCGAAGTTCGAAATGCAGCCTGCGAATCTGCTCGGGAACTTAGACAGTGTTGTCATTCTGACTGCGCGGAGCTGCCGATCTTAGGCCCGATTGGGGTCGCCGTTGGTGCCCCAGGACGAACCGTCGAATGGCACTTAGATTTCTCTAACTCGTTTGAGCATCTTACGTTTGATCTCTTGCCGGGGCTCTAGCATCGAATCGTATTTCTTGGGCCTGCGTTTTCGTAATCGCGGTTCGACTCGATCCGGCCGGTCTGC
>JBGSTP010000339.1:0-33349 GCA_041736515.1 Pirellulaceae bacterium | reverse complement strand
GTGCACAGCCATCTCGGCTGTGCACTTCCGTCATTGATGGCTGGATGCAGGTACGGCAATCTAAAAAGCTGCCAACTTCTGAAGACTACTCGATTTCCACCAATACCAATCGCTGGCCGCTTTTCGTCATTTCTTGATCTTTGGCTTTGCGTAGATTTCTTTTCCCGTCCTAACCTAGTGGAGGTTGATTATGAGAGCATCAAGCTCGAGAGCGGCGTTTACGCTTGTAGAATTGTTGGTGGTGATTGCCATCATCGGCATCTTGGTTGGTTTGTTACTGCCAGCGGTTCAGGCGGCCCGCGAGGCAGCTCGCCGCATGCAGTGTTCGAACGGAATTAAGCAACTTGGCTTGGCCTTGCTGAATTACGAAAGCACCTATAAGGCCTTACCGCCGCGCAAAGGCGGAACCGGTACACCAACCGGCGCAGGTTGGGTTGGAGCCATTCGTAACAACACAAACGGAAACAGATTGTCTGGATTTGTGCATTTGCTGCCTTATATGGAGCAAAGTGCCATGTTCAACAATATCCAGGCTGGCGACGTGGCTGGCGTGCACAATTATGCCGCCGCGCAGGGTGGTCCAGGCGTTGCAGTAGGTGGCCCAGCCGCTTGGACGGGGTGGGCGCCGTGGAATCGTTCGCCTGGTATGTTGGTGTGCCCATCGGACGGCCCGGTTTTTAATGCGCCGAACAATACGCAGGCAAATAACTACGCGTTTAGTATTGGCGATACTAATAACAACGCTTTGAATATTGCAGATTCTCGCGGTGTTTTTGGCGCCCAGCGATACACCAAACTCGGTGCATTGACCGACGGTACGAGCAATACGATTACCTTCAGCGAACGCTTGAAGGCCAACTTTGGTATTACCAACGTGGTTGCTAATCAGATTGAGACCGTGATCGGCACCGCGACTAGCGCAGCCAATATTTTGACCGCACCCGCCACGTGCTACAACACAGCGAACGGCCGTTACTTCAACGCTGGCCAGTTGGTGAAGGGACGTTTCGGTTCGTTGTGGACAGACGGCCAGTCGGAGCGCGTGTGCTTCAACACGATATTGCCACCGAACAAGCCAAGCTGCACATCGGACGCCAACGGTAATGCGGACTCGGGCGCCAACACCTTCGGCCTGCTGATTCCAGCCTCCAGTCGCCACACTGGTGGAGTGAACGTTGGCTACGCGGACGGTTCGGTACACTTCATTTCCGACAGCATCGATACCGGCAACTTGAATGTAGCTGAGAAGACCAGCGGCCAAAGTCCCTATGGAGTTTGGGGTGCATTGGGTTCCAAGTCCGGTGGTGAAACTGTTAGCGGTATTGACTAACTTCCGTTGTCGGTTGCAAAAAAACAGGGAAGTGCAACACCAGCTAGGTTTTGCACTTCCGTCGGTATTGCCGATTCTCGCGGTGGGCCAGCTGGTGAAAGGCCTCTCCGGCTTTTTGTGTCGGTCATTTGGAGCACGTGAGCTTCAATACAATCTCCGCCGAACAAGCCCAGCTGTCTTTGGGTGCTATTCGCTTCGAGCTGCCCACAGTGGCGGAGTGAATGTGGGTTACGCTGATGGTTCAGTGTATTTCATTTTGGTTAGTATCGACACTGGAAATCTAATTGCACCTGAGATGACTAGCGGCCAAAGTCCATACGGAGTGTGGCGCGCTCGGCTCAAAGTCGGGTGGTGAGATGGCCAGTCTTGGTGGATGGTTATCTGAGGCACGTGAAGTACCACATAGAGTACAGCCGCAAGTCATCGGGCTGTACACTGCCGCCCGCAGTCGGCCCTAAATGTTAACAGATGTTAATTAAAATTTGGAGGCTGATTTTGTTAGTGTCTGTTTGTTAATCTAACAAAAGACTCACGTCTTCAAAAGTAATCTTAAGTTTCTTTACTGGGATGCTGTGGGTGGGTAGCATACTTACACCTGGGTTTGTGGTAATTGGTTTACCCATGGGCTTTTTTGCCGCCCGAGGATTAGGCATTATTGTTGTATGAGGTGAAGTTATGAGGCTAGCGACAGCTAGACGAGCGTTTACGCTCGTAGAATTGTTGGTGGTAATTGCCATCATCGGTATCTTGGTTGGTTTGCTGCTGCCAGCGGTGCAGGCGGCCCGCGAGGCGGCTCGACGGATGCAGTGCTCGAACGGCGTCAAGCAGTTGGGGCTTGCGTTGCTCAATTACGAAAGCACCTACAAAGCTCTGCCGCCGCGCAAGGGTGGCTCTGGTGGACCCTTTGCTGGCACGAGCCGCAACAACTCGAACGGAAACCGCTTGTCGGGCTTTGTGCATCTTTTGCCCTATATGGAGCAGAGTGCCATGTACAACAATATTCAGGCTGGTGACTTGGCTGGGACTTACAATTACGCAGCCAACTTGGGTGGGCCGACCGCTGCCGTGGGTGGTCCGGCTGCGTGGACAGGTTGGGCTCCTTGGAACGTTTCGCCCGGCATGTTGGTGTGTCCTTCCGATGGTCCTGTTTTCAACGCACCTGCGAATACACAGACCAATAACTACGCATTTTGCGTTGGCGACACCAATAATAACGCCTTGAACATTGCGGACTCGCGAGGTGTTTTCGGTAGCCATAGATACACCAAGTTGGGCGCTTTAACCGATGGTACGAGCAATACCATTACCTTCAGTGAAAGGCTTAAGGCCAACTTTGGGCGTTCCAATGTAGTCGCGAATCAAATTGAGACTGTCATTGGTACTGCGACCGGTATTGCGACGATCTTGACGGCTCCTGCGACCTGCTACACCACTGCCAATGGTCGATACTTCAATGCTGGGCAATCTGTAAAGGGTCGATTCGGTTCCTTGTGGACGGATGGGCAATCGGAGCGAGTGTGCTTTAATACGATCCTGCCACCCAACAAGCCGAGTTGCACGACGGATACGAACGGCAATGCCGATTCTGGAGCTAATGGTCAGGGACTGCTCATACCTGCGTCCAGTCGCCATACGGGTGGTGTAAACGTTGGCTATGCAGATGGTTCAGTGCACTTTATTTCGGACAGTATTGATTCCGGGAATCTGAGTGCAGCGGAGAAGACTAGCGGACCAAGTCCTTATGGTGTGTGGGGGGCTTTGGGGACGAAGTCAGGCGGCGAAACGGTTAGTGGAATTGAATAAGTCACCGCTGGTCGTTTGAGGAATCCCGGGGGAGTGTATTTACTGTCGCTAGAAGTGCGCTCCCCGGTTTTTAGATCTAAGTTTCTCGAGCCCAGCCAGGTGAGGCTGCTTTCACGGCAGTTGGAGCTCTGGTTGCGGCTTAGGTTGCTAACTCGTTATCTGAAGAATGGGGTTGCAGTCACAGATGTAATTCGCACCTTCTTTACCATGTTAAGGCTGATGGTTAGCATACTAGGTAGTTAGAATGGTTCGACGATTTTTGTAGGCCTACGACATTCGTAGCGCCCGGTTAGCGAAGAATTCCGGGAATTTATGCAGGTCGCGGCCCTGATGCGGTGCGTTTCTAATTTCTAAGCTGGACTCGCAATAAGTTTGCCGCTTCAGGTTTATTAGTACGACAGAGGATTTCATGCTCAAGAAAAAACACTTTGGATTAGCAATTTTGTTGTTGCCCGCTGTGCTAGTTGGCTGTGGTTCCGGGTTTCCGAAGACATACAAGGTCGCGGGTACTGTCAAGCTCGGTGGCAAGCCAGTGGATGGGGCATTGGTAACCTTTGTTCCTTCAGATGGTACCAAGAGTGCCGTTGGATCAACCAATGCACAGGGGGAGTTTAAGCTCTCGACCTTCGGACCTGGAGACGGGGCTCAGCCTGGCTCTTACAAAGTCACGATCACCAAGACCTCCACTCCACCAGCGACAGCCACGCCAGCGCTCCAGCCCGGCGTCATTGCCAGCGGTGATATTGGCGATGACTATGCGCCACCTACGGGTAACGAGGGTGGGAAAGGAGGCAGCAGCGCTCCCAAAAATCTGTTGCCTGCCAAGTATGCCAGCGAGGCAACTTCGGGCCTTATCGCAACGGTTGCCGAGAATGATAACAACACATTCGATTTCGATTTGTAGTCGACGAGGCGTTTTTCATTGGCACCGGCTCGGACCGCGGGAGTTGGAGGTTCGAGTTTTTTCGCTCGCCGCATTGGTCCCGTTTCCAGGCTTGTAGCTTGGTCGTTGAGGGGCCCGGTTGCTGTCGAGCGGGCTGATCATTAATTACAACAATCCAACGGGTTGCCATGTCAACGTCAAGCGATCAGAAGTCAGATTCGTCTAGCCCAGTCTGGCAGCCGCGGTTGCTCTCCACGCTCGTAGGTTGCGTACTTGGAGGACTCGTGGGGGGATTGCTTGTTCAGCAGCTACACCCGCTCTTTCCAAACAAAGAGTTGCCACCCATCGATTTGGGTGCGTCCGCCGAGCTTGTGCAGCAACATCGCGAAGCCGCGTCAGAGTTCCGGTCTAATAACTATGGTGCAGAACTAGCCATCGTAGGCTTGACGCTCGGTTTGGCTTTTGGAGGCGTGTCGGGCGGGCGTAAGCGAATGTTGTCGATGATTGTTGGTGGGTTAGCAGGTGCCGTAACGGGTTTTGCAGGAGGGTTTCTAGGTGGTCGCGTAGTCGCTCATGCACTTTTCCAGAACCAGCAGCAAACCTTGCAAGCTAGCGTGGGTCTTCAGGCGATAGTTTGGTCTGTCATGATAGCCAGCATTGTATGGGCCGTCGCAACGGTAGCCGTCGGAGCTATTCGGGCTGTACAATTTGGCGTTATCGGATTGCTAGCGGGCGTGGCGGTCGCTGCCACCCAGTTCGTGGTTTCTTCTTTCATGTTTCCCGTGGCCAATCCTCAATTTCTGGTTCCAGAAGAGTCCAAAGAGCAGCTCTACTGGCTGATCGCTTATCCGATCGTGATCGGACTAAGTCTCGGTTTTGGGCTCAGTTCTCGTGGGAAGGACGCTCAGGTCCTTGGTTCTTCAGCAGAACCACAGGGCTAAGAAGCCTACTTTTTTTCACTGGCGCAAGTGTCGTCGTTCGCTCTGCGAACGAAGCGTGTGCAGTGTCTCAACGTTTCGATCGCGCAGCGATTCGCCTGGGAGGCAAATCCAGGTTTTCTTCAGCTAGCTAGCGTGCCACCAATGTCGCAGTCGAGTTTAGGCGTCGTTCCCCGAATGTCTGAGCGATTTGTGAACGAGTTTTTTCCGTTCATGGCCTGCTTGTTTGTTAACAAAAGTTAATTTTCCAGTTGCCCTGGAGTCGTCTCGGTGTATAATTTTCCGTTATCTAGACATTTGTGGTGTTGCTGTAACGTTATTTTATTACTGGGAGGTTGGCTATGTTTGTCAGAATATCGAGAGCACGGGGGTTTACCCTCGTGGAGCTGTTGGTGGTCATTGCGATTATTGGAATCTTAGTAGGCTTGCTGTTGCCAGCCGTTCAGGCCGCTCGCGAGGCAGCGCGTCGAATGCAGTGTTCCAATGGGATCAAGCAACTGGGGTTGGCGCTGCTCAATTATGAGAGCACCTACAAAGCGTTGCCGCCTCGTAAGGGTGGCACGGGTGCTCCAACTGGCGGGCCATTCAGTGGGACTGCTAGAAACAACACAAACGGCAATCGCTTGTCGGGCTTTGTGCATTTGCTTCCCTATATGGAGCAAGGCGCGATGTTTAACTTGATACAAGCGGGCGATTCGGCCGGCACGTATGGTTTCCGCGCAAACCTGGGAGGGCCGACGGTTGCGGCGGGCGGACCTGCGGCCTGGACGCCTTGGACGCCGTGGATGATTTCGCCCTCCATGTTGACTTGCCCATCGGATGGACCTGTTTTCAACGCTCCTGCGAATACACAGACCAACAATTACGCCATGTGCATAGGCGATACTAACAATAACGCCAGAGACATTGCCGATTCTCGTGGTGTGTTTGGCAGCAGTCGCTACACCAAACTCGGAGCGTTGACCGATGGGACGAGCAACACAATCACTTTCAGCGAGCGACTGAAGGCCAACTTCGGCTTGACCAATGTGGTGACGAATCAAATTGAAACCGTGCTGGGCACGACGACCAGCGCGGGGGCAATCCTGACAGCACCGGCCACCTGCTATACCACGGCGAACGGTCGCTACTTCAACGCTGGCCAACGCGTTAAAGGCCGGTTTGGTTCTTTGTGGACCGACGGACAGGCGGAGCGGGTTTGTTTCAATACGATTTTGCCGCCGAACAAGCCCAGTTGCACTACAGATACGAATGGCAACGCCGATTCGGGTGCAAACAACCAGGGCCTTCTAATTCCTGCATCCAGTCGCCATACGGGCGGCGTCAACGTGGGCTATGCCGACGGTTCGGTGCACTTCATTTCCGACAGTATCGATACGGGAAATCTCAATGCACCCTCGCTGACTAGCGGCCCCAGTCCATACGGTGTGTGGGGAGCGCTGGGTACCAAGTCGGGAGGCGAAACGGTCAGCGGAATCGAATAGGTTATGTTGAGTTTGATACCAGCCGGGAGCGCAGTGCTAATTGGCTATTGCGCTCCTTTTTCTTTTTGCTTTGTATTGCAAAAGCTTGGTGTCAGCGGGCTGAGCTTTATATGTTGCGAGATTTATCTTGCTCGGGACAGCACAACTCCGCCTCGCGAAATTTACTTGCCTTTTTTACGGAACAGAGGATTCCATGTTTAATATCAAACCCATTTACATTCCAATCTGGTTGCTGCTGCCTGCGGTTCTAATTGGCTGCGGCGGTTCGGGGTTTCCAAAGACCTACAACGTCACCGGAACTGTCAAGCAAGCTGGCAAACCCGTCGATGGAGCGCTAGTTACATTTATTCCTGCGGAAGGAAGCAAAAGTGCGGTTGGATCTACCAACGACAAAGGCGAATTCAAGTTATCAACCTTTGGTCCAGGCGACGGTGCACTGCCTGGATCTTACAAAGTAACGATCAGCAAGATGTCCACACCGCCGCCCTCGGCTGAGCCAGATTTGCAGCCGGGCGTGATTGCGAGCGGCGATATCGGCGACGATTACGCACCACCGAGCGATAGTTCCGGAGCAAAGAGTGGTGGAGGCGCACCCAAGAATCTGCTTCCAACCAAATACGCCAGCGAAGCGACATCGGGGCTGATCGCAACTGTCGCTGAGAACGACAACAACAACTTCGACTTTGATTTGTAAGTCGACTGGCTACGTTTTATTGAGCTATTGAGCTATTGAGCTATTGCCTCTTCCATCTGTTTGATCATACGCCAACCTTGAAACACAGTGTTCTACCATGACTTCGTCAAAACCATCTCCCGAGGAACTACGCCAAGCGTCGGTTTGGCAACCCAAGTTGATGCCAACGTTGGTTGCCTGCGTGCTGGGTGGCCTCCTTGGCGGAGTCATCGTTCATTGGGTGCATCCCTTGTTTGCCTATAAAGATTTGCCACCCATCGACCTGGGTGCATCCGCTGAGTTGGTGCAGCAGCATCGCGATGCAGCCTTCGCTTATCGTTCGATGAACTATGGCGTGGAGTTGGCGATAGTTGGCTTGACATTGGGCTTGTTTTTCGGGGCAGTTGCCGCGCCATCCAAGCGACTGTTATCGATGCTCGTGGGCGGATGCGCGGGCGCCTTGGCGGCTTCGGGTGGTGGGGCCATGGGCGGACGCTTGGTGGCGCATGCGTTATTCCAGAATCAGCAACAGACCTTGACTGCCAGTATGGGACTGCAGGCTATCGTGTGGGGCTTGATGATCGCGAGCATCGTGTGGAGTGTTGCCTTCGTTCACGTAGGGGCAATACGCGCACTGCAACCTGGGATCGTTGGATTGCTGGCCGGTATCGCTGTCGCGGCAACTCAATTTGTGGTGTCGTCTTTTTTATTTCCTGCGGCGAACCCGCAGTTCCTAGTGCCAGAGGAAGCCAACGAACGAGTCTATTGGCTACTAGCGTTACCATTGGCAGCAGGTCTAAGTTTAGGTCTAGGCCTGAGTCGGCAAACCGCTGGGCAATATCAGCTCGACGCACCGTAGCCACCGCTGCCAAGCGGTTGGGGGGTCACGGCAGCGCATCCAGCGTCTGGCGAAGAGAGTCACCAGTATTTTGCTGCATTGTGCCAATCGTTTTCATAAGCAATTGTGACAATTGTTCTACACTGAAACCTAATTTTTAATGTGCACAATGCACTAGGCAACCTACTGGGCCTTTGGCCCGGAAATTCAAAAATTGCCCAACATCAAAACTGCCAAGCGGTTGCGGGATCGTGGCGGCTCAACCAGCGTCTGGCGACGCGTGGCTACGGTTGGAGGCTCCGAATGCTAGCAAGGCTTTCTTCAAATATTTTGCCATTCTTCTAAAGTTTTCCGTAAGGTTCACCCTTGGTTTCCGTCTACCTGTTAGCACATCAGCTGGTTGAGCGCGGGGCCCTTTGCTAGCTCTTGCACAACTTGCCGACTTTTTTGGAAATTTTTTAGACAATGACCAAAGGTGTCCCAGGGCTGCCGTTTAATACTTTAGGTCGAGTCATCGGTGGAGTGGCAACGTGTGGCAGATTGAGACATTTATCTCACAAAGTGACAGGAGGTGTAAAGGAAAGAAAGATTTTGGCTGTTATGGATCGCACAGGCTGTGGGATTTTAAGCACGCCACGAAACTTGTGTTCTGTTTTGATCGTAGTAACTTCGTTGAGAGAATCCAACAAGAACTTTTGTTGAGAATGGCATGCCAAGTGCTTATCGGTAAAAGACACCCGCGAGTTGAACAATTCTGTCGCGAAGGGAGTCCCTTAATTCCAAGATTTATTTTGATGAAGCGACATATCCGGTAGGAGTTGTCGCTCATGAAACCGCAGTTAAGAAAGTCTCAAGGAGGACGTTAGCATGCTAGTATTAAGCCGCAAAGAGGGAGAGAAGCTGGTCATCGGTGACAACATTACTCTGGTTGTTTCCAGAATATCTGGGAATCGAGTTACGTTGGGGATAGAGGCGCCAGCGGATGTAAAGATTTTTCGCGGTGAATTGACTAAGCCGCGCGAGGCCCATGAACCGCGGTTGGTTCCTTTGCGTCGAGCTGCTTCGATTACGATCGACTTGGAGCAGATTGGCGAAGTTGAATTTGAGAAACACGCGATGTAAATGTTATTGGAGCGGTCGGAAATTGAAGAGCCGAATCGATTTGCTGGCATCGCATGTAGATCAAACCGTACCTGCCGTAGTGGATGAGGTTACGAGTTCCTGGAGTGGAAATCAGCGCTCAGGACTCGTGACCTCGTCCACTACAGGTTAGTTTTCATTCGCCCTCGCTTAAGTGCCGCGAGCAACCCAATAAAGGATCGACTGTTGGTTAGGGGCTAGCGTTTGCAGGTTGCGTCGTGGAGCTGCAGTTTCTCAAAAATTCAATTGTTCCATAATGATATGGGCTAGCTGGTTTGCTGTGACTGAGCCGCGTAAAGCAATGCTGTGATGAATTGTTAGCGTGTGGGAGGCTGTCTGTGCTACCTGCCCGAGTGGCTGAAGTTGTCTGCAGCGGCGCGCGGATCGGCGATGAAAACCTGGGAATCCCGCTCCAGCAGGAATTGCCAGCGATTGCAAACGCTCGATTAGTCGGAGCAGTTTACTGTCGGCTGTAACATTTTCGTCAGGATCAGTGGCTGCGGTAGCTAAGACAAATCCCGCTTGATAAAAGGATGTCTGCCCAATGAAACCCGCATAGGGTGCGATGACGTTTGAAGTCTGTTGCAAGCATTGAGCTAGCTCGCCAAAGTACGCTCGACACTGGGCGTTTATATTTTCCAGCCATGGCAACTGCGCTAACAAGATGGCTGACTGTACTTCGCTCATGGTGAATGGTCCGCTACCAGCTCCAGCACAAATTTTAGCTCGCTGTGCAATTGTGGCGTCGGATGTCAAAAGTGCACCGCCTCGGCCCGAGGAGAGTACCTTCGATCCGCCAAAACTAAGAATGCTAGCATGCCCCAACGAGCCCACCGGGCGGCCATCAACGTGCGCGCCTACCGCTTGGCAGGCATCCTCTATCAAAAACATCCCCACCGTGTCGCACCACTCGCGAAGCTCGGCAATATCCTGCAATTGACCATGCAAATGGGAAACGATGATGGCGCGAGGCAACGCCGATTCCGTTTCCGAGCGCAGCCAATCCAGGAAGTTAGGATGCAATAGCCAGCCCTGGGCTTCAATGTCAATTAGCACGGGTTTGGCACCTACCCGTTCAATCGCCCAGAAATTGCCTGGATAGTCGTAAGCAGAAATCAGTACCTCGTGTCCCTGCTCCACCCCGGCAGCTCGCAACGCTAACTCGACAGCTGCCGTGCCGCTACTGGTCAATTGGACATTGCAAGCAGCCCATTGCTGAGCTAGCTGCTCACATAGTTGTGCGGAGTGATCGCCCACATACCGACGGTACATTCCACCAGCGCAGAACTCCCGCAGCGCAGATTCAACCGCTTCATCGATATCGCTTTGGTGCATGTTCCGCTAGCTGCCGACGGGATTTCTAAATTGGTGTTTCGTTGTCAATCACAAACAGTGTAATCTCCAGGCAGCATTTCGTTGTTTCCGCTAGAGAATAAATCGGGTCCGAGGAACGATCGAAACGCAGCACTGTTCAGCTTTGGGCTTGCATACTCAGACCATTTGCACGGGAAGAACTCATGGATGAAGCCACGAAAACCATGGCCGCCGCGCCGACCAGCGAAGTGCCGCCGATTTATGACGGAGCAGTGGAATCGTTCAGTAACTTTATGAATGGCAATATTTCTAATGGGGCGACTGCGCTGCTGATCAAAGTCGTGATCCCTGCCAGCATCACATTGTTGTTGCTCATCGTGGCCTACTTTGTTGCAAAGTTCGTCTCGCGAATTGTCGCTGTGGCAGTCTGTAAGCGGGTCGACCAAACGTTGGGTAAGTTTGCAGGTAAGTTCACTTTCTACGCGTTACTGATAATCATTGGATTGACAATTCTCCAGAATGCAGAAGTTCCGGTGACTGGTTTTGCTGCAGTCATTGCTGCGGCGGGCTTTGCCATTGGTCTGGCTTTTCAAGGTACGCTCAGCAACTTTGCATCGGGCATCCTGCTCTTAGTATTTCGGCCCTTCAAAGTCGGCGATATCGTTAACGCTGCGGGTGTGATGGGCAAAGTTGACGAGATCGATCTTTTCACGACGACGCTGGATACGCCTGACAATCGACGGCTGATTGTCCCCAACAGTTCCATTGCAGGCTCGACAATCGAGAATGTGACCTATCACAAACATCGACGCGTGGATGTTCCAGTCGGAGTTTCCTATTCTGCCAGCCTGGACGAAACACGGCGGGTGCTTACTAATTGTGCAGAAGCGATGGGGGCAGGTGTGGTTGCAGGTGAGGGCCGTGGTTATCAAATTATGCTAAATAACTTGGGGGCTAGCTCCGTTGACTGGACAGTGCGAGTTTGGGCAAACTCTACCGACTATTTTCCAATGAAAGAGAAGCTGACCGCTGAGATCAAGAGGCAACTCGACGCCAATGGTTTGGAGATTCCTTTTCCCCAAATGCAACTCCATCTAAAAGGCAACGATCACTACTCCGAGAACGCCGATATACTTAACCAAGTCCTACCCATGCCGAAAATGAGCAGTGTTGCGCCGCAGGCGGGCACAGCAGCGCGAGTGCGCCCTCGCGTTCGCGGTGGCAACGCGAATATCACCTAACATCATCATCAGATGAGTTCGATTCAGTGAAACAAACAGCAAGTCAGGTAGAAGCGTCGTTGTGCAGCTTGGCAAAAAAAGAGAAAGCGGAGTTCTTTCCCAACTTTTTTCGGGCCTTTCCTGGCGGCTATGGCGAGGGAGATAAATTCATCGGCGTTGTGGTACCCGACCAGCGTCGCGTCGCAAAAAAATTTCGCGAGTTGCCACGAGATCAACTGAGTCGGTTGCTTCAATCGCTTTGGCATGAGTGTCGATTAACGGGACTGTTTATCCTGGTGGATCGTTTTGAGCGGAGCGAAGACAGACGTGATTGGTGCGATTTTTATCTGGAACATCTCGATAGCGTCAATAACTGGGATTTAGTCGACAGCTCAGCAGCGCAGATACTTGGTAGGATGTCGCTCAAGCATAAGCACTATCGAAAACGAGTTGAGAAGCTTGCCGCCAGTGGCCAGCTTTGGCGTGAGCGCGTGGCGATGATTGCAACATTGGCGCACATTCGCGAGGCTGATTTCGCGCTAACTCTGCAACTAGCCGAGCGATTCTTGGTCCACTCGCACGATCTAATGCACAAGGCTGCAGGTTGGATGTTGCGCGAGGTTGGCAAACGCGATCGAGCTGTCTTGAGCGGCTTTCTCGATCAACATGCCGCGGTAATGCCCCGCACGATGCTGCGCTATGCGATCGAAAAGTACTCGCCGCAATTGAGAAAGCACTATTTGTCCGCCAAGCAGCGAGGATTTTCCTCGCCATAATTTGCTTATTCGGGCGTCGCGATGGCGAAGTACCCGCCTGCGTTCAGGTTCATGAGCCATTGCTTTCCTTGGATGAGCGACTGTCCCGTCGCATGGATGGGCAAGATTTCGAGATGTTTGAATCCTGCCGCGCGCAGGTCAGCAAGCAATTCACGGCGACTGTAAATATGTAAGAACATTTTGGGCAAGCGACGGTAGGAGTACACTCGATCGCCAAACTCGGCTTCGCGGTTCAGGCAACTCGCCCACCAGGAACTCAACAGCCATCGCGGTCCTCCGGGGTCGAGCAAGCTGTGAAAGCGATTATGGACGTGCACAAAGAAACTGCCCGTTGGCTTTAATGCTCGGTGCACGCCAGCCAAGCACCTACGGCGGTGCTGGCGTCCTCGTATCATGCCAAGACTGCTGAAAAGGCAAACCGACCAATCGATGCTTTGCGGTTCGAGTGCAACATCGAGCTCAACTAGATTTGCTGCGATGCAGCGCGATCGATCGCGGTACTCGGGCGGTGTCTTCGCGTCGACCTCGCGCAACATAGCGGGACTCAAATCGACATTCAACATCCGATAGCCTAAAGGCAGAAGTTCGCGAGCGACTCGGCCAGTGCCACAGCCGAGATCGGCAACAATCGTCGGGCGCTTGGGATCGACAGTCGGCAACCGGGACTTGAGCACCTCAATATCCAATCGCATTAGCGCGCTATCGGCAAAGTAGGCATCGTATTCGGTTGCGATGTGCTCCGATTGCAAGTAGTCCCAAGTCGCGCGGCTGACGCCTGCTGGTAGTTGCCAATGCGGCGTGTGCTTGTGCGTCAACGCGTCACCGCCGAAATTTCGAAAACAGCGGTGACTGGGCAATGATCCGAGGGGTAGCGGCCATCGAATTGGCTGCGATCAATCTCTGCGCTGCTGCATTTCAATTGTGGAGAAGCAAGAATCCAGTCGATGCGCGCTCCTTGGGTTTCCCCACGGAAACCGTTGAACGAGCCCTCGTTTTCGGAACGAGTTGGATGCGTATGCCGATAGGTGTCGAGCAGTTCGTGATTGCCCTCGAGCAGTTCGCGATAAGGCTCGCTATTTTCTCCCGTGTTGAAGTCGCCAGTGACAACGATCCGCGGCTGGGCAGCGATGGCAGACAAACTGGCGAGGCGCTGGCGGATCAACTTCGCCGACTCCGCTCGGGCCGTCTGTCCGCGATGATCGAAATGCGTATTGACGAATAGAATAGCAGGAGACTTATCATCCCGATTATCGCTCAGCAGAACCCAGCTCGCCATGCGTGGCAAAGCGGCATCCCAGCCTTGAGACTCAGGGATTTCTGGCGTGTCACTCAACCAGAAATGCCCACCGGCCAGCCACGTAAACCGGCTGGTCTTGTAGAAAATACCGCAGTGTTCGTTGGGAGTTTTCATGCGGGAACGCCCAAAGTACGAGTATTGGCTAAGCTGCTCAGTAAGATAGTCGGCTTGAAACTCGAGTGTTTCCTGCGTGCCCAACAGATCCGGCGAGAACTGAGCTACCGTCTTAATTACTAAGTCCTTGCGGCGATCCCAATGGTCATCGCCATCTTGGGCTGTTCCGTAGCGAATGTTAAAACTCATCACACGCAATGAATCCTGGGCTGGCAACACGCCGCAGCAAGCGAGCGCGGCCAGCAGCGTAAAAAACGAATAGCGGCAAAACACGGTTGGAGCCTTTTTGTGATGCGGAGCGGTTCAATGAATGCTCGTAGGTGTAGGCTGATCGGGGTGACTCTGTCAACCAGCCAATTAACGCGATCTCATTCGCCTCAGTGTGTCGCTAAAGGCGTCTTGACTGCCATTTTCTTTCCCGATTGGCAGCGGACAAGCGGTCGTTGCTGCATTTTCGAGTGACCAGTATAATTTCGCGCCAATTCGGTAGTGTGCCATAAGTGTTTCCTTAGTGGACATTCGAATTCGGTTTTCTGCCGACAAAAGTGCGGTCGTTATCTACAGGAGATTTAGTATGGCAATTCGTATTGCAATCAACGGTTTTGGTCGAATCGGTCGTCTTACCTTTCGCAACCTAATGCAGCGTAAGGATGAATTCGAAGTAGTCGCGGTCAACGATTTGACCAACAACCAGATGCTGGCCACGCTATTGAAGTATGACACCATCCACGGGCGCTATCCCGGCGATGTTGGCTCCACCGATACCCACCTGATTGTCAACGGACAAAATATTCTGTGTCTGGCGGAGCGCGATCCAAACAAGTTGCCTTGGAAAGATCTTGGTGTTGATATCGTGATTGAAAGCACCGGTATTTTTACCGCGCGTGCGACGGATACGAAGTCGGGATATGACACGCACTTGGCGGCTGGAGCCAAGAAAGTTGTGTTGAGCGCGCCCGCAAAAGATGGTGCTGACTTGACTTGCGTCATTGGAGTCAATGATGACAAGCTAACGAAGGAAATGAAATGCGTTTCAAATGCTAGTTGCACGACGAACTGTTTGGCACCGGTCGCGAAAGTCCTGCACGAAACCTTCGGAATTGAATCGGGCTTGATGACTACCGTTCATGCCTATACGAACGACCAGAATGTTCAGGATCAACCTCACCAAGATCCTTATCGCGCGCGATGCGCCGCGCAGAACATCATCCCTACTTCAACAGGTGCTGCATCGGCCGTTGCTTTGGCTATTCCCGCACTCAAGGGCAAGCTGACGGGTATCGCGATGCGTGTTCCCGTTGCCACTGGTAGCGTGGTTGACTTGACCGTAAATCTCTCCAAGGAGGCAAGCGCCGAGTCGATCAACGCGGCGATGAAAGCGGCTGCGGAGGGACCACTCAAGGGAATTCTCTGCTACACGGAAGATCCAATCGTCAGCTCAGATATCATCGACGACCCACACAGCTCGATCTTCGCAGCCGATTTTACTCAGGTCCTCGGTGGAACAGGCAAATTGGCCAAGGTCATTAGCTGGTATGACAACGAATGGGGTTATAGTTGCCGTACAGCCGACCTCTGCGCTTTGCTGGCCAAGCTACTGTAGGCACAGCCTCCAAAGTTAAAATGGTTTCATCGCATGCGAGAGCATGCGATCTGCGGCAGATTGATCGATGGAACCGCAAGCATGCGGAACCTGCTACGCATCTTCGAACTTACCTACGCGATACGCAGGTCGCGGCAGGTCTGTTCGTAGCTGGCTTCTAGATCCAGCGAGATAGCCAAGTTTTCTGCCAGCCACAGAGGTAAGTTGGGGAGCGGTTGAGTTGGGCTGAGTGCGTGATTCCAAGTTTCCAGCCAATAGTCGACACCGCGTGGATGCCAGCGACAGGAGACGGCGTAGGTGGCTGACGGGGAGTTAGCCAGCGAGGGGTCGTGTTCGCCGATCAAAGATAGTAGTTCGCCGTACAAATTGAATTGCTTGGACGTCACGATGTCGACCAGCACCACGCAGACGCCACTGCGCAGCAGCGCCGCACACTTGGCAACGAATTGACTGCGAGCTTCCGGGCGGTCCTTGTTCGCCGGGCTAATCAGCTCAATCGCAGCCACTAACCTCCGCCCGCGCTGTGCGTCGTAGACACGTACCTCGTACTCGTCAGGATCCCCCAACGCGGTCTGGACTTGCAATGACGGTTGCGGTGGCGCCCAGACTTGAGTGGCAACTCCGCCAGGTTCTACTACGCGATTTGACTCAGTAGGTTCGTTCTCAAACGTCGCCTCATCGACCTCCACGGGAGCGCCGACATGTACATGCGGCCCGGCAACGAAATTGCTTGGCAGCGAACGCGCCAGTTGTTGGACTATCACGGCTGGCCACTGCCCGTGGAATTCTTGATTAGTCGACGTCCGTGAAAGTGGTGGGTGAAAGTGATCGCGAAGTGGCATGGTTGAACAAACTCCTGTCAAATCATACGCGTGCTCTATGGTCGAATCAACCGCCTTCAATCCGTGCGACTTGGTAAACGAGGTGACTTACGGCTGATACGGTCCTACAACAAGTCACCCTACCGGACAGTGCGTCCCGCGCCGTCGGGTTTTCTATTACAATGCGCTCGAACAAATATCGGATCGGTAGAACGATCTTCAAACAAGAGCATAGGCGAGAAGATGACCAAAACGCAGCGCGGTGGCGAATCGCTGGAATTATTGGGAGGTTCGCTCGGTGACTTGGCGTTCCAATGGTCGGGCGACAGATATGTCCATCAATGGCGATTTCAAGGTGCGCCGTCCCCGCTCGCGTTAATGTCCATTGAGTCGGGGCACGATGTCGCTTGGCCGGTTAGCCCACCACTGCAGCAGATCCATCGGCAGTCGTTCGCAGATGGTCGCGAAGTGGTCTTCGGCGTAGGGATGGCTGGACGCGGGCATTGGTCGGCTAGCTTCACGCTGGTGCCCGACCTGCATTGTTGGATCGTTGAATTAGCTTGTCGCGCTTCGGTTGTTCCAGAGTCGTTGATGAGCACGTATCGCACTACTGGCGAATGGTTTGCAGCTAGCGAAAACGAATTTCGCTGCGAGAGTGGAATCCAGCCACTTTGCATTGAGGTCATTGCAGCGAGCTCGGCAGCAGTTTTGGATCGCGACCAAATTAGAATTTTTCCCAATCAAGCAGCTGAATCGGCGGCCACGCAGCAATGGGCATTTCGGCTGCGAGCCATCAGTTGATTCTCTCCAGGGCAATCTCGTCACTCTCTGAGTGACATTGTTTGACACCGCACCGCAACGCGATGCGACGCATTCAATATCACCCGGAGAGCGACGAGGTTGCAACTTTGGGCACCACGTCGCGCTCAAGACGCTGTTGGATCTTTAGTAGTGGTAGTAGTAGCCTGAGCTATAAACCACGGTTGGGGATGGGACGGTAACTACCGGCGCGACCACGACGCGTGGCGGTACAATGACTGGCCCGGGTGTGACGGCTCGGACAACACCCACACCGACTTGGGCCGTATTGACTCCGACTTGGGCAGCGTTCACGCCTACGTGGGCAGCACCCACGCCAACACGCGCTGCACCCACACCAACGCGGGCGGCTCCGGCGCCGACGCGAGCCACACCAACTCTTGCCACGCCCGCCCCAGCTCGTACGGCGCCAACTCCGGTTCGCAAGGGGCCGAACGCATGGCTATCGACAGCAGTGAATGCCAAAGTGGCGAATGCGACGGTTGCAATTGCAATCAATTTCTTCATGGTAGTTTTCCTCAGGAAAAGGTGGCTAAGTTGAATGCTTAGGAGTAGAAGCAACGGTCGTGCCAATAGGTGCGATATTTTGTGACTGCGAGCGAAAAGATAAAAAATGCAGCCGGCAAGCGGGTGTCGCCCACGCATGGTACCAGTTATGCCGCTGAGAATTCCATCTAGTGACGAAATTTCGTGTCAGATTGACTGCGCGCGTTGGTGTTATTGACTGCGCGGAAAAAAACTAGGCCCGATGGTATTCGAGCTAAGCTAAGCTCTTTGCCTGAGAATCGCTGTGTGCCTGAGATCCACAAGAATGGAGGCTTCTATTTTCTCAAGGGACCCTCCGGTTCTAGCAGCCACTGTAGGAGCATTGCGATTAGCCTAGTGTCGAAATACCATTGGGCGACGACGAGCAGCAGACCGAGGACGGAAACTGAGTTCAACAAGGTCGAGATCCGCAATTCGATACCCCCATTGAATTGCAGGAGCCACGAAGATCTAAGGTCGCTGATATGGTCGGTCGTTGAGCGGTACATTTGATCCGTATCGGCAACAGCCGATTCGAAGATATCAGAACTGATCGCGATGGCGTCTACCGATTCGATTGCATCCCAGTCTTTGCGGAGCCCGCTCGCTAACCAAACACAGAGCAAGATGGCGAAGCGCAACATCAAAACTTCAAAGCGAACACCGGAGAGTTCGCGGGACTGAGACAGAGGAAGTGGCGTCAGTGGTTACGCCGGGAGGGCACGCCAACGCGCCTCCTAATTTTCTAAGTGGGCAGAGCGCTAGTGGCGAAGCTACAATTCGGTCGTCAGGATGGCGGCCGCATATCCCAGTAGGTCGTCGCGCTGTTTGCAGATCGCGAGCATTGGTTGGTAATCGCCCAGACGTTGGCTGAGCTGCAATAAGGTTGGGGCAATACCAAGGATGCGGGCACCGACGGGCAGGCGTTTGGAGTACGCCTGCAGCGCTTCGGCGTGTCGCCCGCTGCGCGAAAGTAGATCGATGAGTACTTCGATGGCAATCGTACCGAACTGTTGTTGATCCACGGCATCCGCCTTTTGCGCGAAGTAGCGAATACCTGCATCCACCTGCTGTCCTAGTAGAACGCGAAAAAAGGCCGCCGAGGCGGGGTACAGATCGAGGAAGGGCTCTTCTCCTGGATATTGGTATTGGGGGTGCAAGGCTCGGCCGTAGCATGCTAAGTCGAGTGCCAGCGCGAGGTGTGGGGTGTCGTCGAGCACTCTCGCGAACCGCACGGTCGATGCAATATGACTGGTGTCGAGGTGGTACGATCCATCGCGGAGCAGGTCTGGACGGGATTGAATAAGATCCTCGATTTTGCTCGATTCAGGCGTCTGGCCTTCGCGTTTGGAAATATCGCGGCGCAGGTTGTCGAGCAATTCCGTATGAACGTGTTTAACTAGCAGTCGCGCTGCAATTTGTTGATCGCCGCGCGGTCGAGCTGCCAGCGTCGATTCGAACATTGTAATACTATTGCAGGTTCCCATGCGATCCAGGGCGAGTTGATAGCCTCGACCAATATCGACGCCTTCGTGCAACAAGACTTCGAGCAGTTCGTCGACGTTTTCATCGTTGGGTTCAACGTGAGCAAGTGCGGCGGCGGCGATATCTCGATCGCCCACTGGCCGCATATACATCCAACCCTCTCGAACGCGGCCTTTCTTGAAAAACAATTCGCCGACAACCTGGCAGGCATCGATCAGGCCTCGCTCGAGCTTGATTTCCGTTTCGTCGTCGAACTTCTCTTGTCGGTCTGCCTGGGCGGCGGGCAATTCAAGCCGCATTCTCAGACGCATTTTGAGAGCTTCGAACAGCTCGTGATATTTTCCCTCGTGTTCCAGATGGGCGATTAATTGATCGATGGCTGACTGTTTATCGCCCGCATTGACGAGTTGCTCCAAGCGTGAGTAAATCTCATCGGTTTTTGGTTTGGAATGGCTGGTATCGACTGCGTTCATGGCGAAGAAATTCGTGGATTGCGGGGCGCTTGTTCTCGACTTACGGTGAACAACCCCTAGCGGTGACGGCTTGGAAACGGGAAAACATGTTCAATTCCCTTCGATTATAGCCAGTCCGCAAAGAAAGACGACTTGGTATGACGGCAGAAGACGATAGTTTATCAGCTCCTTCATTGGCAGGCCTAAGTATCGCGGCGCTCGAAAGTCGTCGCGCGGAAGACATGGCGAGATTGATCGCAAAGGTGGGTGGCAAGCCGTTTGTCAGCCCCTCGATGCGCGAGGTTCCGATTGAAGAAAATCGAGAAGCCGTTGATTTTGCCTATCGCGTCATTACCGGCGAAATCAACATCGTCATATTCATGACAGGCGTTGGCTTCAAGCAACTTTTGGCGGCCACCGAGCGGTCGGTGGACAAGCAACGCTTCGTGAATGCGCTGTCCGATATTACGACCATCGTGCGCGGCCCCAAGCCGGCTGCGGCAATGCGCGATGTTGGACTCGTGCCCAATTTCAAAGTTCCGGAACCGAACACTTGGCGTGAACTGCTCTCAACTATTGATGCTCAAGTACCTATCACGAATCAGAAAGTGGGTTTGCAGGAGTACGGTAAATCGAACAGCAGCTTGATTGCTGGCTTGGAAGCGCGGGGAGCGGAGGTTATTCCGATTCGCGTTTACAACTGGGATCTGCCCCAAGACACCGGACCGTTAGAGGCCAACATTCGCGCGATGATTGCTGGACAACGCGACGCGCTGCTGCTGACGAGTGCACATCAAGTTGCCAACCTGTTGCGTCTGAGCGCCGATCTGGGATTGGAGGAGGCGCTCCGCGACGCGCTCCAGCACTTGATTGTCGCTTCAATTGGCCCGACGACGAGCGAAATGTTGCGACAGAACGATTTGCCGGTTGACCTTGAACCAGAGCATCCGAAGATGGGGCATTTGGTGCTTGAGACCGCACAGCGAGCGCAGAGCTTACTGGCTGGTCGCAGTGCACGTGCGAAGATTATTGAACGCATAGGTCATCTTCCCATGGACACTCACGCAGCCTGGTACGATGGCCCGTTTATGCGTGCCTGCCGTCGAGAGGCTTCTCCGGTAACCCCAGTGTGGTTAATGCGGCAAGCTGGTCGGTACATGGCCGAGTACCGCGCAGTTCGCGAGAAAGTCAGTTTTCTGGAGCTCTGCAAAGATTCCGCACTGTGTGCCGAGGTGATGGTCACTGCGGTGAAGAAACTGGGCGTAGACGCAGCGATCATATTCTCAGACATTCTGCCCATTCTGGAACCGATGGGCATGCAACTAGAGTTTGCCAAAGGCGATGGGCCAGTCATTCATAATCCGCTGCGAGAGCCCAAAGATATCGACCGCGTGTTCGAGCTCGAGTCGATGGAGCCCATGCATTTCGTGATGGAAACTGTACGTTTAACCCGCCAAGAAATAGACGCGGCCATTCCTGTGATCGGATTCTCCGGCGCGCCGTTTACTTTGGTGAGTTATATGATCGAGGGCGGAGGCAGCCGCAATTATCACCACACAAAATCGCTCATGTATCGCGATCCTGGAGCGTGGCGCGACCTAATGGGCCGGGTATCGCGATCCATCGCTCGGTATCTGAATGCTCAAATAGCTGCTGGCGCCCAATGCGTGCAGCTTTTTGATTCCTGGGCGGGCTGCTTGTCGGTACAGGATTACACGCGATACGTTTATCCCTATGTAAAGCAAATCATCGACTCAATCGTTCCCGATGTACCGGTGATCAATTTTGCAACCGGCAACCCAGCCCTGCTGCCGTTGCTACGCGGTGACAATCGAACAGTGGTCGGCATCGATTGGCGAATTTCACTCGATGCAGCTTGGGAGCAGGTTGGCTACAACCGCGCGGTCCAAGGCAACTTGGATCCGGTGGCGCTGCTAGCAGAGCCCGAGAGTTTGCGCGAGATGACTGCTGATGTCCTGAATAGGGCCGGAGGGCGTGTCGGGCACATTTTTAATTTGGGTCACGGCATCCTGCAGCAGACGCCCGTCGACAATGCCATCGCGCTGGTGGATATGGTCCACGAATTAAGTCAGCGTTAGGTTTTACTCTCCGTTGACTGCTAAGGCTCGTGACCCAACCTAAAGCTAAATTGTGTTGAAGCACTAGTTAGGCAGCTTCGGCGGTTGCTCTTGCTGGAACGTAGAGCATACTGCGGAGTTTCTGAATGTTTGCGCGCACTTTGGGGTGGCACAGACTTTGTTCATTGTTGGCGTCCAAGGTCCACAGTTCTGCATTGAACAGTAGCTCGCAAGGGTTGGCCAACTTTTTTTCGCGAGCCATTTTGAACAGCAAGCGTCGATTCTTACGAGAAAAATGATGTGCCCTACATAACTCTCGAAAGAGCTGATTGGGGTCGTTGACCACGCGCTCGGATCGCTTCTTCACCCAGAAATAGATGCATACGGCCACCAGCAGCGCTAGCCCAATGGCCACAAGCATGATGTAGCTCTTGGAATTGTCTTCGGTTTCGCGCGCCAGAAAAGCGTGATTCATCGCTTCGATTCGGGTCTGCGCCAGCATGAAAATCGGTGCATGAAATAGAAGAGTCATTTGTGCCTGTTCCTGCGCGTGAGTTAAAAAGTTTTACTTGGCGAAGACGATGCCTGACGCTTTCTGCGATTTAACCGACGAACGGCGCGATTGGCGGCATCCTGTATATCCGTACTGGCATCTACCAGCAGTTGTGGAATCAGCGTCTCCAGCGACTCATGTCCGAGTGCGCCAAGCAAGTCGATCGTTCGCACACGCACTTCTAAACGTGGATCGTCGAGCAAGGGAAGCAGGATTTGGGTTACTTTATCGGCGCATTCGAGCAACTCTGTAGCCTGCAGCGCGGCCAGTCTGCGTCTGGGGGCTGGGCTCTGCAGTTCATTGGTCAGGCGCTCAGTGACATCGGGCTCGACCAGCACGACGATGCTGGCCATAGCCTTGCACATCTCCGCCGGCCACACACGCACTTGGTCGAGCAATTTTTCGAGGGTGAACTCTTTCAGGAATTCTTGCGAGGCTTTCTTGAGCATGAGCGATGGGCTATGCAACCAGGCTGCAATATTTCGAATCTGATTCCCCAAGCATGACTCATCCTTTGCCTCGGCAAACTCGGCAGCTTGAATTGCAGGTACGAGTGCTTCGAGTTCCGGTCTTCGGCACGACCGCAACATTTCGGCGGCTGTTTGACGCGCTTCTCGAGTTCCCAATTTTGAGAGCTTGCAGGCGCCGCGGAGCACTTGTCCCAAGTCAGCTGATGAAGCCGCCGCAATTAGCCACAAGCGACGTTCGACTTCGACGCTGATATTCTTCATCGAATTTTCGATGTCTTTCAGGCTTTCCAGCGGTGGCAATTGCTGCAAACGCTTCAGTGCTCCCTGAAGAGTTCTCTGATCGTGTTGTTTCGCAATCTCGATAGCCAATGTTGCTTCGGGGCGCTCGACCACAATATCCAACACATTCTTGGGTGTGGCTGGGCGACTGACGTAGCCCGCCAGTAGTTGGATGGTTGCCGGGTGATTGCTCTCTTTCATTCGAGTCATTAGTGGGCGATAGACGTCCTGGCGCGCATCGGAGATCAATCCTCGCTGCAAAGCGTCGTCCCAGTGCGCCAAACACAGCCAAGCATCGATCAGCTTGATATTCTTATGCTGGTGAAAGAGTGCCATCTTGGAGTGCATTTTCTCGAGCATTTTGCCACGCACACTGGCGACATCCTTGCCCGAACGCGCCTTCCCGCCCCAGCGTTCGCACATTTGCATCAAGCACTCGGTTGCTTTGATATTCAGCGCGTGAGTTGGATCAACTACTATTTCGAGAATTACGTCAATCGAATCGCTAAGATCAAGATCGGAGATAGCCGCCAGGGCAAATCTCTTTTCAGATAGTGTTCCCTTGGCTAGGATCGTCTTCGCGACTTCGCCAAACAAGGCGGCTTTCGTCCGTAATAGATCACGATCGCTCTCGTCGCAGTTCTCCCAGTTCAAGATGACCGCTTCCCGCGCCGAAATCTCTTTGCGGTTGAGAAGTGCTTTGATACTCAAATGTCGCAATTCGGAATTCGTAGACTTTAATCCCGTGGCCAACATACTGACCGCTGCCAGATTGCGCGATTTTTGCAGCGTGTCCCAGGTTTCAGAACGAGGAATGGTATGAGTGCTTGACATCGGTACAACTCTTCTCCTTGGCGAATCTGTGCGCTTTGGGCAGACAAATATGCCCCGCCTTTTCGCTCAATTGGGAGATTTTCCCGAACCGACACTCGATAGTTCGCTGGAAACTGGAATCAAGGCCGCATATTCGATTCAAACCGCAGATTCGCGCTGCGCTCGCAGCCACGCGTCGCCATACGGTGGACGCACTAACCTCAGGCTCCCAATGCTTGGCAGCAGTGGCTACGAATGCTGCCTTAGCACTAGCTCGACGCGCCAGTTTTGACGATGCGGTGGTTCACCATGCAAACAGGCACGTATGGAAATAGGCACACTCCAGACCCACTTGCTGGCGCTTCGAGCTGATATTAGGGCCCGCAAACCTAGTTTCCGTTCGAAGTGCTTGACGCGTGGACCGCGATCAGCAAGTACTCGCTGGAGCTCCACAGAATATTGACCGATCCGTTGGCGGCGCATCGGGCGAGCGTATCGTATAGCGGTTCCATTCGTTCCCACCACTGAGGAGATTTGTCCGGTCCGACCGGTTGCTTGGCGAGGATGACGAAGGAGACCTCCTCTGACCTAATCAGCGCCAGCAAACTTGCTTCGTCGGACATCTGATCGGGAGATTTGAATAGTTTGCTCTGAAAGAAAGGCGTGCCGACTACACACTTCCTAGGCACATAAAATGTGCGATGTTCAAGCAGCATGAGTAACTTGGCGTCGGTTGGCGTAAAGAGATCGATGGCTGCGAGAAGACGCATGTATTCCTCGCCCGTTCCGTCAGTGACGTAGGTTCGCCATGACCACATACCCCAAACCGTTTCCCAAGACCCAAAGTAGTAGCCGGCATTTACCCATGGCAGACTGATCGTCATCGTTGTCAGAAGCAACCACTGCAAAAGTTGCACACTTCGAGCTGCTAACCGCTTCAGCGCGAGCGCAGCTGTCCAAGTAATTGCCAAAGCCATCGGCACCGCGAAGCGAGCTTGCTGCGAAGTTGCAAACCAAAAAACGTAAAGCCCGCAGGCTAGTCCCACGCGCGCTATTAGATCATTGCGATGTTCAGACCAAGCATATTTTCGAATCGCCAGCGCTCCCAGGACGCATAAAAGCACAAACTGCCATCCGAATGAACCGTCATACAAGGCATGATCGAACGCCAACAGGATCGGGGCGGTCAAGAAGACTGTCGCATTGCGGATACCAAACGGACTGTCGCCGATCGTATGATGGTATTCGCTCATCGCAATCAGAGCCGGGTCGTCGCTGAACCAACGACTGAAATACGGATAGAAGGCATTTCCGGTTGCCAACCAAGGACGGACGTAGAAGGGCAGGCAGATTACCAGAAACGCAGCCGAGTAGACCGCAACGATGCGGATAGACTCGCGACTTAGTCGAAAGTTTGGCCAGCTTCGGATCGCGTACCAAAACAGCGGCATTAAAGCGAATACCAAACCGGTTAGTTTGACGGCGACGATTCCGCTTGCCAAAATCGCAAGAATTACGGCACCACGCATTAGTTCCTCGCCGCGTGCGCCGCTTGCAAACGTCATGGGCAGCGCTAAGAGCATGGCTGCAGCGTACAGTAAAATCACGGACTCCACATAGCAGTTCGCGCCGATCACCAAGACAATTGGGCTGAAGCAGAAAGCGGCGCCTAGAACCAGAGCGGTCAACTCGGAGACATCGCGTCGCAATAAACGATAAACGATGGCGAAGGCCAACCACCAAATAGCCCAGTTCAGCAGTCGCGGAGCTATTACGAATTCGATGGGAGCGACCATCCAACATAGGATTTCCATGAGCGATGGGAAGCCTGAATACGGCAGGTCTTCATAAAAGGCTGGCCAGCCATCCGCCAGCCATCGTTGAGGTAGAACCTGGTGATACACCAACTCATCCCAACCGGTCGGATAACACAATGCTGGACCTAAGGTCAGTAGCATTGGACCGCTGGCCAGCAGCTTCCAGCTTTTGAGGCTAGCCAGCAGCTTCCAATGAACCAACTGCTTCCAACTTTTACAGAAATTGGGAATGCCAAGCAGTGCCAAAGCTACCAAAAACCAAACAGGTCGCTGGGTCTCCAAAACGCCAACGGTTCCTAAGATCAATCCTGCCAAACCGATCAAAGTTAGTCCCAATGGAATGCACAGCAGAGTTTGGTCAAGGCGGCTGTTGGCCCAAAAGTTGACGACTTTGCACAACCACATGCCAACGGACCACGCGGCACCGCAGAGCAAGAGTACCGCGAGTATCCCTCGCGGAATGGAACCAAATGTTTCTAGGTCGATCATGTCGACAAATCCACCGCCAAGGGAAACTTTGATTGCTAAAAGAGTTTGTGTCCCATTCATCCAAAATGCTTGGCAATTATAACGCGAATTTTGGATGGATACCCCGCCGTGAGTTAGGTGTAAGTTTCATCGCGGCTCGCAATACGGTACCCTTACGAATAGCTGGAATTTTATGTCCAATGCAACGTACGCATGACGTTATTAAGCTTTAGCAGTTTTGGTAACCGTTCACGAACTTTTTTGAGTTGAGATATGCCTGCAGTGCATTTTGCGATTGCCGCTATTCCCGTCGCTATCTATTTGATTCTAGTTGGCGCGCTTCGATTGCGTACTCGACCACTGGTTACGACCGGATGGCGCGACACGCTGACGCTGGGCATTGCAGCGAGCGGCTTAGTTGCCATTGGGCCCATGCAACTGTTTTTCCCAGTCAAAGCGGCTGCGCAATGGCATGAGTGGGTCTGGCTAGCGCTCTTCGTGCTCTATGCACTTGGGTTAACGATGTTTTTGTTGAGCTCGAAGCCTCGTCTGGTCGCTTATGGCATGGACGAAAAACAATTTTTAGACACGCTTCGGGACGCTGCGCGCCAGGTGGACGAACTCGCTCAGTGGGAAAGCGATGTGCTGACGCTCCCCAACTCTTCCATGCAATTGGCACTCGAACCAAGTGGCACTCAGCGTGTTCATCAGGTCGTATATGTTGGTTTTCTGAGAAATATGCAGGATTGGTTGCAGCTCGAGCGCGAATTCGTCCGAGCTAGTCGGCTCATTACTTGTCCGCGTTCGGCTGCCGGCTGGCCGTTTGTCTTAATGGGCTTGTTGCTTCTT
Source organism: Pirellulaceae bacterium (assembly GCA_041736515.1). Lineage (GTDB taxonomy): Bacteria > Planctomycetota > Planctomycetia > Pirellulales > Pirellulaceae > Aureliella. Next base: position 6,507 of record JBGSTP010000339.1, on the reverse strand, counting down.
GGATTCGCTGTCGCCCCGCTTCTCGCCGATCCCCAACAGGCACATTCGCAATTGCGAGAGTTTCTTGCCCGTTAGCAGCAAGATGCGTGGGGCAATCAATCGGCTGCTTGTGAAACTTTGAGCAACCTTATTGCGTATTTAGTGGTGTTTCGTTTGACTTTGTCGCGAGATCGACGAATGATTCGTTAGAGGGCTCGCAGCGCGGCTGCGGCTCTCAAAAAATGCTGACACAGTTTTTTTGATAGGCGCACACCGCTCGGACAGGCAATCAGTGGGATTAGGAAGATGACGAAAATGTGAGCTTGCAATCGATTGTGTCTCGACATGTCACAGGCCCTTGGAACTAGGGAGGAGAGACGATGTCTACGATGCCGTTTGATAACAAGTTTTCTCCATCTGGAGCCGAATTGGCCGAGATGTTGCCAGAGGCAAGCCCAACCGCCAGCGTTTTCTCCGACGGGCCACCGTTGGGTGGAAATATCGCAGCGGCTGCGTATCCTTCAGGGGTTCCTCGGCAATTGGCCTATCCCACCTATCCCGCGTGGGGATTGCTCGAACAAACTGCGGCAATCGTTCCTCAACGGGTTGCCACAAACCTCAATGGCATCGAGCTGACCTACGCACAGGTCCAAAGTGCAGTTCTGCGATTGGCCAACTGGCTACAGAGCACTGGACTGCAATCGGGAGATCGCGTGGCAGTGCTACTGCCCAATATGCCTGAGACCATGGTCGCGTTGAATGGGATATGGAAAGCTGGCGGAGTTGCGGTTTCTGCCAGTCCGCTATCTGTGCCAGGCGAGATTGCAGCGCTGTTAACTGCAACGCAGTGCCGGCGAGTCATCTGCCTGGATATGCTCTCAAGGCTCCTGTCGGAAGTATCGCATCTCGATGCGACTCTACTGGCATCGCTTCGCGATTACCTTCCCGCGTGGAGTAAGGTCGCTTATAGCGCGGCTTTATGGAATCGAACAGGGCATCTATTCTTCCCAAATAGCAAAAGCCAAATCTGGTTTTGGGATGCCATCGCACGATCCGAGCCGCGAGTCGTGCCCAGTGAAACGCTACCAGGATGCGATCCAGCCTACATCTTGAGTACGGGAGGAACTACTGGCAATCCCAAGGCAGTGACGCTCAGCCATCGCAATATTGTAGCTAATGCGTGGCAGCAATCTCGTTGGGCTGGTGCGACGGTAGGTGAGGAAACGATGCTTGCTGTGTTGCCATTCTTTCACAGCTACGGAATGTCAACCATGTTGGCTAGCGGAGCAGCGTTAGGGGCGACACTGTTCTTACAACCGCGGTTTGAGGTTCGCAAAGTGATTGCAGCGATAGAGCGCCATCGCCCAACCGTTTTTCATGCTGTGCCTGCTATGCTGGCCGCCATGAACAATCGCTTGCGTCACCACCCCGCAAACCTCAGGTCACTGAAGTGGGTTATTTCAGGAGGCGCGCCTTTGCCAAATCGAGTGGCGGAAGAGTTCGCAATGCATTCCGGTGCAATCGTTGTACAAGGCTATGGATTGTCGGAAGCGTCTCCAGTAACGCATGTTGGCCCGCTCGACGGCACCAATGAGATGGGCAGCATTGGTTTGCCACTGCCCGATACCGATTGTCGCGTTGTAGATGCAGAGACAGGGCTGCACGAGGTGCCGGATGGCGAGGTTGGTGAGCTGCTGGTCCGTGGACCGCAGGTAATGTTGGGGTACTGGAATAACCCGACGGCGACCGCTCAGGTCATTCAGGAAGGTTGGCTGCATACGGGGGATTTAGTGACTCGCAATGCTCTGGGCTTCTTTCGCATCGTCGATCGCAAGAAAGACCTGATCATCACCTCGGGCTTCAACGTCTATCCGGCAGACGTAGAGGAGGTGCTGCGAGCACATGAAAGTGTGGCAGATGCTGCCGTCGTGGGAGTCCCGGATGCACAGCGTGGCGAAGTTGTCAAAGCATTCGTGGAGCTTAAGCCCGGCTGGAAGTGGGAGCCCAAAAAGTTAGCTCAATACTGCAAGCAGCATTTGGCCGCGCATCGCCGTCCGCGTCTGTGGGAGCACTCCAAGTCTGGTCTACCAAAAAACTTCTTAGGAAAAGTCATTCGTCGGCAACTCAGGGAGAGTCATGACAGTGTAGCCCCGGGAGGTGAAACATGAGTTCTAAATTAACCCGGCTCGATCGCCTGGCCGTATTGGCGGGAGCCCGTACTCCTCAAGCCAAATCGTTCGGCGCGCTAGCAGACATCACCGCCGTAGCGCTTGGTATGCATGCGACTGAAATGGCGCTGGCCAAAGCAAAACTGGCGCCAAAGGATGTCGACGAACTCGTAATAGGGAATGTCGCCAGCCCACCTGACTCCGCAAATATTGCGAGAGTTATTGCGTTGGGCTCGCAAATTCCACCTGAGCGGATAGCGCATACGGTCAATCGGAATTGCGCATCGGGCATGGAGGCAATCATCGGCGGTTGGCTGGCAATTCAAACAGGGCGAGCCGAGATCGTGGTGGCAGGTGGAACAGAATCGATGTCCCGAATACCGCTGCTTTTTTCGGAAGCGGCAAAACAGAAACTCTTAGCAGCCGGCCGAAGCAAGTCGTTAATGCAACGCATACGAGCGTACGCACGACTTAGGATGTCCGATTTGAAGCCGGTCTTGGGTGTCGAACTGGGACTGACCGATCCAAGCTGTGGAATGAACATGGGAGAGACAGCCGAGTTGTTGGCGGAGGAGTTCGCCATTACTCGCGATGCGCAGGATGCGTTCGCCTTGAACAGTCATCGGAAGGCGGTAGCCGCTGGAAATCGCTGTTTTCTATCCGGTGAAATTGCTCCGCTGATAGTTAATGGCCAGGAGCTGAGACTCGACGTGGGCCCCCGAGCTCAGCAATCGCTCGCACAGCTTGCAAGGCTAGAACCCATATTCCGCCGCGACGGGACCGTGACGGCGGGTAATAGTTGTCCGTTGACCGACGGAGCAACTTCGCTTGTCATCTGTCGAGAGGGGTATTTAGGAGCGAAGCATGCGGCAAAGCCGCTTGGATTCGTCAGCGACTATGCCATTGCCGGCTGCGATCCACGACGCATGGGGTTGGGGCCAGTATATGCAACGGCAAAATTGTTGAAACAAACAGGCTTGAAACTGGGCGACTTCGACTTGATCGAAATCAACGAAGCGTTTGCCGCTCAGGTGCTCGCCTGTGTTAAGGCCTCCGCATCGAAATCATTCGCGACAGAACGGCTGGGATTGAACGCAGCGCTGGGCGAGATCGATCCGGAAAAGCTCAATATCAACGGTGGTGCAATTGCCTTGGGGCATCCCGTGGGAACCAGCGGGGCCCGTCTGGTGCTGACGTTGCTGCGAGCATTGCGCGAACGCGGTCTCAAACGCGGTTTAGCAACCTTGTGCGTGGGAGGTGGTCAGGGTTACGCCATGATGGTCGAGAGTGAATGACCGGCTGCAAAGCATTCCTACAACCATTCCTTCGTTGGGAGAACAATCCGATGAGTATCGAAGTTAATAGAGAAGTGCAACTCCAACTGGGAGACGACGGATTGCTGACCGTTTGGATCGAGTCTGTCGACCGTAGCGTGAATGTATTCGATGAGAATATGATCTCAGCACTCGAAGCTGCGGTGACTCATATCGAGCAAAATGCAATGGTCCGAGCTGTCGTTTTTCGAAGCCGCAAGTCTGGGTGTTTTTTTGCCGGTGCGGACGTGGTAGCAATCGCTTCGCTGATCAGTGGAGATACAGCGCGTGCAATCATCGATCGTGGACAGCGACTAATGCAACGCATAGAGAATCTGTCTGCGATCACTGTGGCTGTGATCGATGGCGCGTGTATGGGAGGCGGGCTTGAGTTTGTGCTAGCTTGTTCCTATCGACTCGCCTCCGATTCATCGCGAACCAAAATCGCCTTGCCTGAGATTCGCCTCGGGCTGATTCCGGGCTGGGGTGGCACGCAGCGGCTACCGAAGTTGGTCGGACTGCGTCAGGCGTTGAAAATGATACTCGGCGGCACGAGCGTTGACGCCAGTCGCGCGAAGCAGATTGGGCTGGTTGACCAGCTCCTCGTCCGCGAGGAATCCGCTGGAGGCGACATGGACGCTCAAGTCTATCGATTCGTGAAGGAGAGATTGTCAGCGACAAACCGTCCGCGGCCTGCTGGTGGACGATGGTGGGATTGGTTGCTGGATCGAACTGTTCCAGGACGAGCTTTAGTGCTAACGGCGGCACGAAGAAAGATCGCAAATCAGATTGCGCACTACCCTGCCCTGCCGGAAGCAATTCGAGCGGTGAGTTTGGCTGGAACGATCGATCGCGGGGGCTATCAATTTGAGCGTGAGGCATTCAGCAGACTATTGTTCACTGCAACTGCGCAAAACCTACTTCGATTGTTTAACCAACGCGATCGTGCAAAAAAGTCGACGACTTGGCTTTCTTGTAGCGCAAGCTCGCTCGAGCCGGCAGGCTGTCGCCGAATTGCAATCGTCGGTGCGGGGGCGATGGGGGCGGGCATCGGTGTTCTCGCGGCAAAAAAAGGCTACGAAGTAGTCTTCAAGGAAGTCACTCCAGCCGCTGCCCATGCTGGCTCGGAACGCATCGCTCAATTGCTTGACAGTCGTTCGAGTCACGTCAATCAATCGGCGGATGATATCGCACTGGTAGAAAAGCGCATTACCATGACGATCGATTGGCAGGACTTGGCAGATTGCGATTTGGCCATCGAAGCGGCCGTTGAAGTGGAATCGGTCAAGCAACAGGTCTTTCGGCAGCTTGATTGCATCCTGCCACCTGTAGCAACTCTAGCATCGAACACATCTTCCCTAAACGTGACTCAGATGGCCATGTCGACGAACCGTCGTTCCCAAGTCGCTGGTTTGCATTTTTTTAATCCCGTCGAACGTATGGAACTGGTAGAAGTGGTCCGCACGGAATTGACCGATGATGCGACAGTAGCACAGTTGTTGGAATTGGTGCGGAGACTCGGGAAGACGCCGATCGTAACTTCCGATAAGCCAGGGTTCTTGGTCAATCGAGTGCTCTTTCCCTATCTGGGCGAAGCCGTGCGGATGGTAGCCGAAGGAGTAGATGTCAAGTTGATCGATCGCGACATGAAACGCTTTGGTATGCCCATGGGACCATTGGAATTAATCGATCGGGTGGGCGTGGACATAGCCAGTCATGTCGCGAGTTCCTTGCGCTCGATCCAGGCGGATGCAGAGATTCCGGCTGCTTACTTAGCGGATATGAAATCTCGCAACTGGTTGGGCAAAAAATCGGGCATTGGTTTTTATGTTTGGGGAAAAAAACATTCGCCGAACAAGTCCCTTGCACACCCCATCCTAGAACCTGAAGCTGCATTTGGTTTCGAGCCGGATTCTATGAGCAACATTCAGCGTCGCTTAGTGTACCCCATGCTGAACGAAGCGGTCCATTGTCTGGATGAAATGGTGGTTACGGATCCTTGGGTTGTTGATTTGGGAATGGTACTGGGCACTGGTTTCGCACCCATGCATGGTGGACCTCTGCGACTGATCGATGCCTTGGGCGAGCCCATTGTGTTGCACAATTTGCGCAACCTCGAGCGCACCTATGGAAAACGTTTTGCTCCCGCCGATGGACTTGTCCGACGCGCGGCCAGACATGAATCGTTTTATGTTACCGATTGTGCTTCCGAACCTTTAAACTGGGAGAGTAATCATGAGTCTCGATGTTAAACCGAATCTTGATCGACCAGTCAGCGAACCGCTAAAATTCGGGGCGCTGGATAGGGAACAATCCGCCAAAGAATCCTTCGCAGAAACTGCGTTGCGATTGGGAGGAAAAAGCGCTGACGAAGCTGCGCGGACCGGGAAAATCGATACGGCCGATGATCAAGTGGAGGAGATGTTCGCGGCGCAGTATCAGACTGCGGCGAGTCCCATCCACCGCGCGGTGTGGGAACGCCGCGTGCCGTTGGGGCTGTTCGGATTCGATGGCTCGCCGATGGCAGATTCCATTAGTAGTGCCATGAACCGCGCAGTACGATTGATCAATCGGCGAAAAAGCGATGGAAGGCTATTGGACGAAGCAGGGAAAATAAGCAAAGCCACGTTGGATGACCTGGCGAGTACAGGTTACTGGGGGCTGTTGATTCCTAAATACTATGGTGGCTTAGGAAGTTCGTTCGTAGATTTCACTCGCTTCTTGACTCGCATGGCGACAGCCGATCCAACCGTGGCCGGATTGGCCTCGGTGCACGGGTGTATTGGCGCGGTGGATCCGGTGCGGACGTTTGGCAACGAGGAGCAAAAGCGCCGCTTCCTGCCGAGCCTGGCCAATGGTCAACGGCTTAGCGGATTTGCGTTGACCGAACCGGGCGCAGGCAGCGATCTGACTGCCCTGCGAACTACGGCGGTGTTGCACGGCGATCGCTATCTTGTGAACGGAGAAAAACTGTTCATTACCAATGTAACGACTGGTCGAACGATTGGGCTGGTATGCCTGATCGATAACAGGCCTGCGGTTCTAGT
>JBGSTP010000234.1:0-16598 GCA_041736515.1 Pirellulaceae bacterium | reverse complement strand
AAATCGCATGACAATAGTTTCCTTTTGTGGAGAAATTGGGGTTTTCAATATTCCAAGGTCTACCACGTTTCTAAAGGACAGTCACCACGATGGTGCAGTTTCTCCTTTAGTCGAAGCTTTTCATGTTTTCGGCCTACGCTCTACACACTAGCAACGGCAACACAGGCGGGATTAGGCAGCTGAAATCGTGACCACGATGGCTTTGAAAGCCGGAGTCTTGGATTGTGGGTCGAGCGCACGCGGAACCAACACGTTGGCTTCGGGATAGTACATGAGGGCGTTTCCCGGCTTGATCGCTTCGAAAGCTCGCGCCAAATAGCCGCTAATCTCTCCGACTTCACTTCGAACCGTGATAGGTTGGTCGGGCATTAGACCCAAGCGTTTGATATCGTCGGGATGCATCAGTACTAAATCTCTGCGTTCCTGTCCCCGGTAGAGGTCTTCTTCCTCGTAAACCACGGTATTGAATTGCCCTTCGCTGCGAACCGTCATCAAACGCATTTCATTTTTTGCGTTTCCAGCTAGTTCGGGCAAAGCGTAGCGAACCAAAACCGCTTTCCCATCTTCCGTTCCGAAGCTTGGACGATGGTAGATGCGTCCTTCAATCAAGAACTCTTTCTTTGTCTTGTCGATGTTTTCGATAGCTGCATAGCCCGGCACAACCTTAGAGATCCAAGTGCGGATTGTATTGCCCTGTGCCATGTCGGCCCAATCGATCGCCGCCGAGTTGCCCACCAGCCGCTTGCCTAGTTCAGCGATAACTTGAATCTCGCTGCGCGGGCCAGGTAATCGTGGTGCGCCGCCGTCGCTAAGTCGAACATAATTGAACATCGATTCTTGCGTGGTCGGTTGCGGCTCTTCATCGCGGGCAAGTACGGGCAATATCAGAGTCTGCTCGGCCAGCGCGTGCGCATGTCCGGTATTCAATGTTGTGCTCATCGTTGCCAACAGTTGCAGTTTTCCCAGCGCCTGGCGGGCGTAATTTGCATCGGGATTGGATCCGAAGAGATTTCCTCCCAAACAAACACCAGCTTTGATCTGGCCCGCCTGCGCTGCTTCCATACAAGCCATGGTATCGTACCCGGGAGTTGTGGGCAGCGCAATATGAAAGTGCTGCTGTAAGCCTGCGAAGATTGCATCTTTCAATTTAGGCGTCACGCCAACAGAGCCTATTCCCTGGACGTTCGAGTGTCCGCGAATGGGCATCAGTCCTGCGCCCTCGCGACCGACCATACCACGCAGCAGTGCCAAGTTGACGATGGCATTGACATTCTCCACGCCGTGCACATGGTGCGTGATGCCCATTGTCCAACCGAAGATTGCCGACTTCGACTTGGCATAGACTTCGGCTATTTCGCGCATGTCAGCTTGGCTCACACCACTCTTGGCTTCCAGCTCAGCCCAAGACAACTGGTCCAACCACTCGAGAAAGGCGTCGGCATCGCGACAAAACTGCTGCAAAAAGGGGGTGTCGTGAGCTGAAAGTTCGACCACACCTTTACACAACCCCGAGAGCAGCGCTAGATCGCCACCGATATGGGGTTGAATGAAATGTGTAGCGATCCTGGCATCGAATAACATGCTGCGCCAATCGCTCGGAATGCGGAACTTGACCATTCCCAATTCGCGAACTGGATTGATCACAATAACTTTGCCACCGCGACGGCGCAAGTGCGAGAGCGAGGTCATCAACCGCGGGTGATTGCTTGCCGGGTTGCCGCCAATGATCATGGCTAAGTCGCAATGCTCTAGATCGTCGAGCGTAACGGTAGCGGTACCCGTTCCTAGAGACTGATTCAAACCCACACCGCTGGCTTGATGGCAATAGTAGCTACAGTTGTTAACATTGTTGGTTCCGTAGAGCCGTGCTACCAACTGCAATAAAAACCCAGCTTCGTTGCTGCTACGACCACTGAAATACCAAAATGTTTCATCCGGCGCGAGGGGCTTGAGCTGGCCTTCAATTCGCTTGAAAGCCTCACTCCAGGGTATCGTTTTGAAGTGCGACTGGCCGCGAGTATGGAGCACGGGCTGGATCAGCCGTCCCGATTTTTCAAGCTGCCTTGGCGACCATTGCTGCAGTTCGGAGACGGAATGCTGATTCCAGAAGTCCGCCGTGATTGCGGGCTGCATATCCGAGGTCATGGCCTGTATCGACTTTTTACATACTTCTGGAAAGGAGCCACGTTCGTTCACCATTCCGCCCGCCTGCCCACCCATACCGAGTGCACAGGTCTTGCAGGCATTCTTGCTACGCAGAGCCTTGTAGAGCTTCCACAGCCCCCCCGCTTCGCGAGCCTTCCTAAACGTATATAAAATCGCAGCCCAGCCGCCGCCGTTGTTTACTTTGCGCATGTTTTCCTCAGTCTTGGTTGCGAGACAGGGAAATTATGCGCTGATCGAACTCCTCAAAACACGGGTAAACCAGGGGGCATTCGATAAATGGTGCGACTTTGTGGACGAATTTCTTTGTGCAGCAACGGCGAGGCGCCGCCGCCTCCAGTGTGGTTTCGAAACTATGGGTTTGGACTTACAATCGCCGAGCACCCTATGGCCCGTTCGGAAAATAGGCAACAACGCAAACTGAAGCGTGCTTCCAAATTGCGCAAATCGCAACCCCTTATGACCCGGAACGTAAGCGAGGGAACTACTTAACGTCGGTTAGGCGGAAGCTGCGGTTGGCCCCTCGCTCGCGCGTTGGGTTGTATTTCTTGTCGAACGGGCCTTAGTTCAATGAATTCCACGGGTTTTAAGCAAACTGGCTATGAAAATACTGATCATCGGCAATGGTGGACGCGAACACGCGCTTGCCTGGAAAATCAAGCAAAGTCCCCGCGTCAAGGACATCTTCGTGGCACCGGGTAACGCTGGAACGGCGCGCGACGTAGTGAATGTGGCTATCCCCTCCGACGATATCGCTGGGCTGGTGAAGTTCGCCAAGGCGGAGAAAATCGATTTAACGATCGTCGGCCCAGAAGTGCCACTTTCTTTGGGTGTCGTCGATGCGTTCGAATCCCAGAAACTGCGAATCTTTGGACCATCGCAGGCTGCAGCCCAGCTTGAGAGCAGTAAAGCGTTTTGCAAGAATCTGTTGCGGCAAGCGGACGTTCCGACCGCTGATTTTCAAGTATTTCGCGACCCAGACGACGCCATGCGCTATGTTAAAGGTCGCTTTCCAGGTGAAAATGACCGCTGTCCTGTAGTTGTCAAAGCCGATGGACTTGCCGCAGGCAAAGGAGTCATTGTTTGTAAGCGTCGTAACGACGCGCTCGACGCCATCGATCGCATTTCGCGGCGGAAGGAATTTGGCTCAGCCGGAGTACAAATGATTATCGAGGAGCGGCTCGATGGACAGGAAGCCAGCGTGTTGGCGATTACCGACGGGCGCACGATTTTGCCGCTACCGCCAGCCCAAGACCACAAACCCGCGTTCGACGGCGACACCGGTCCCAACACCGGTGGAATGGGTGCCTACTGTCCCACGCCTATGGTCGATGACGCACTAATGGCATGGATCGAGGAGCACGTTTTGGTTCCAACGATCCACACCATGAAACGCAATCGCAAACCGTTTCGTGGTGTACTGTATGCTGGCCTTATGCTGACGCCACAGTCGGGCCCCAAAGTGCTCGAGTACAATTGCCGCTTCGGAGACCCCGAGTGCCAGCCACTGCTGATGAGACTCAAGAGCGACTTGGTCGACATTCTGGAAGCCGTCGTCGATCAAACGCTGGATCAAATCGATCCACCAGAGTGGGACCCCCGACCCGCGATATGTGTTGTGATGGCCAGTCAGGGTTATCCTGGTGACTACGAAAAAGGACGACCAATTGTCGGTATCGACGCTGCAGACGAGATGCCCGACGTGAAAGTATTTCACGCTGGTACGCGACTCGACGGCGATGCCGTCGTAACCGATGGCGGTCGAGTACTCGGAGTCACTGCCCTGGGCGACACTATTTCAAAAGCGAAGCTCAACGCCTACACGGCTGTTCAGAAAGTCCGCTGGTCCGGTTCCTGGTGCCGCAAAGATATCAGCGATAAGGCTTTACAATTCATTGAGAAACAAGCCAGCGAAGTCTAACCGCTGGTGGAAGGCAAGTCGTCGGAAGTTTTGCAGTCAACGGCTGTAGACCCAGGCGAGAGTTAAACAGCCCGCAATAATTCGGTAGATTGCAAAGGGCGCGAATCCATGCCGCGTTACCCACGCCATGAACCATGCTACCACAGCCCAGGCCACAAAGAAACTGACGACAAAGCCAACTGCCAACACTTGCCACTGTTGGTTGCTCACTGGCTCAGCCGAATCAAGCACAAACTGCAATAACTTGTAACTAGTCGCCGCGAACATTACCGGGATGGAGAGGAAGAAGCTGAATTCCAGCGCTGCCGGTCGCGATAGTCCCATCACTTGCCCACCAGCGATGGTAGCCATTGAACGACTAACACCTGGAAACGCAGCAGCAAAGATCTGACTAAACCCTATGACAATCGCCTGGCGAAACGTCATGTGCTCCATACGTTCCGTAGTAGCCCGCTGACTGTACGTTTTGTCGACAATCCACATGACAATTCCACCCAGCACCAAGGACCAACCAATGATCGGCAAACTTCCCAGATTTTCGCCGATGAGTTCATCCATTAGAAAGCAGGGAACGGCAGTCACGACGAATGCTAGGACAACCAGAGCCAACGGATGGCTCCACCAGCGATGCTTGCCTTCCTGTCCCGCCGGATAACTACTAAGGAAACCAAGAATTCGCCCTCGAAAATAGACGAGTACCGAGAGAATCGCACCGAGCTGGATAACAATTGAGAACATTTTCCAATAGTTGTCGTCCAGCGGAACTCCCAACATTTCTTCGGTAATGCGGATGTGAGCCGTCGAGCTTACCGGCAGGAACTCGGTCAATCCTTCGACAATACCGATAATCAAGGCTTTTAGGTAATCTTTCACGCGTTTGTTTCTACTAGATTTCGTGGATGCACTGGTCTTTTGCTTAATTGGCAATTATGGTTGCTGCAACGATGGCATGCAGCCGAGTACTGCCTGCTTTGTCGCTTGGTTTTTTAGATATCTGTGAGTAGTTCCATGTCTGACAAGCGTAGCGGTTTTGCGGATGATGCCGCCAATTGGGCCCGTGGGCTTTGTATGGGGGCTGCCGACATTGTGCCTGGGGTATCCGGCGGGACCATGGCGTTGATCTTAGGACATTACGAGCGCTTAGTAACGGCAATCAGCCATGTGGATGCGCATCTGCTGGGTTTGGTGGCAAAGCGACGTTTCTCGGCGGCCGCCGAGTACCTAGATCTGCGGTTTCTATTTGGTCTGCTAGCCGGAATTCTCACCGGCATCATTGGCCTGGCCTCCGTGCTGCACTACCTGCTGGAACACCAACAGGCGTATACCTATGCCGTATTTTTTGGTTTGATTCTTGGTTCGAGCTACCTGGTTTCCAAGCGACTAAAGAATTGGACCACCATCGGTTTCGTGTGGTTAGCCTTGGGAGCCCTATTTGCCTTGCAGATCTGTTTTCTCAGTCCAACGCAAAGCAACTTGAATCCATTGTCCGCATTCCTCGCTGCTACTGTGGCAATCTGTGCCATGATTTTGCCCGGTATCAGCGGCGCGTTTGTGCTGTTGCTGTTGGGCTTTTATCACCCGATAACCGAATTGATCAAGGGCTTACCTCGCGGCGAGTTCTCGATGGAAGGCTTGATCATCATCGCGGCATTCGGTTGCGGTTGCCTGGTCGGCCTTGTGGCTTTCAGCCGCTTTTTGAAATGGTTGCTAGCACACAAACACGATGCGACGATGGCCAGTCTAGTCGGATTGATGCTCGGCTCGCTCTACAAAATTTGGCCATTCCAGCGCGCGACGCCTACGACGGCCGACCTACCGTTCAAGGAGCAAGTCTTTCAGAATCTTTGGCCAAGCGAAAGTTCGGCGAGTCTAGTCGTTGTGATCGCGCTGGCCGTCGCGGCTCTCATCGGAACTTTGGCACTCGAGCAACTCGGCAAGAAATATTCGACTTAACTTTTCTGCGTCGCATTCTGCTTCTTTCGGAACCCACGGCCCATTCCTCAATAGACCCGAAAAAAAAAAAACGGGCGTGGGTAACAAGGTGATACCCACGCCCGCACTTTCGATACTCGTGCTCTTCTGGTGATCTGCACTGTGATCTGCACGAGGGGATGACTGCCATAGCAGCCCGCCGGCCGCCTACGGGGAATCACCCCAATGGCTGGTACAACTACTACTCACGCGATCACCTCCTTTCGCTACAGGGTCCGCCCGTCCAAAACCACCTAATTCAGCCAAGAGGGTTTTGAAAACGAGTCTGAAACGTGCCAGTCGCAATGCGTTATCGCGACGTCGGAAAGTCGGCTGGACAGATCGAAGCTCCAGCCTCAATTCCAGTGTGTGTTGATTAAGACCAAAAGGCAAGAGCGAAGTTCAGCGATTTCCCCAAAACCAGATCAGCATAGACACCTCAAATCACCCAAATAACCCAAAACACAAGTGCAACCCAGGGCATTTGACCAATTGCAGCTCGAATTCCCTGATTTTCACTGAGGTTTCAATCCGATTGGACACTGTGACTGTTTTGCAGGGAAGCAAGCGAGTTAGCTGAACTGGCTACTCGTTGATTCCAGGGAGGGGATCATAGGCGAAGAGACTCCTAGCCCATTGGTCGGACCTCACAAAACTGGCCCAAATAGCCAGCCCAGGAGGATGTTCTGTGCCAAGACTCTCGATCATCGTGCCACATCATCACAGCGATTCCAGGCTCGAATCTACCTTAGTTTCGATTCTCGAGAACCGTCCCGAAGACTGCGAGATTATCGTGGTACACGATGGCTCTTACAGCGACCCATACGCGATTGCGGACGAAGTAGTGTTCGTCCAGGAAAGTCCGCGCAGCTCGACCACTCGCCTGCTCAACGCAGGGTTGATGGCCGCATGTTCTCCGGCCGTGTGCGTGCTGTTGGATGGCGCCCTGGTTACGGAGAACTGGTGCGAATCTGCTTTGGAATTGCTCCAGGGTTCCGATGTTGCGGCCGTTTCCTCGCTGATTGAATACCCACAGCAACAGCATTCTGCGGGCATCGATGCGCGCATTGTCCGTCGTACGACTGCCGTCAAGAACGGGCACGTCGAAGTTGCACACGGCCATCGTCAGAAAAATGTATCCGTAGCATGCGCCGGCCCAGTGCTAGCTTGCGGTTTCTATCGACGTAAGACCTTGCTTGCGATGGGAGGGTGGAACGAGGATTTGGATGCTTCGGTAGCTGACATCGAACTAGCGATGGCCTTCCACGCGCTGGGATTAATTTGCGCGCATGAATCGGCTGCCCCGATTCATGTCGACCGCGGTTCACCGATTCGCAAGTTCTCTTCGAAAGCTACTTCTCAGTTGGCCAGCCTATTGGCAGCCCACGGTGTTGTTGCCACTGGCTTGCTTGATTCGATCAAAGGCTTGTTGGCGGATTGTGTCAGTGGCCGCATCGTGTCTGCATTTGCATGGTCCACTGGGCTGCGGGATACCACAACCATTCGTCGCACCCAGCTTCGCTTGGCCAATCTGCGGCAGCAGTTGGACACACGCGACCATGGTCATAAACTACGGGTTTACTGCGAGGAGCCTGTAGGGAAAGAGTCCAGGCGAAGAAATGCGGCATAAAAGCGCACGGGCCGAACGATAAACTAAATGGATTACAGCGACCTTGCCGATGGATGCAGGGTGGTGGGGGCTGTCACTCCGCCGCTCTTATTGGAGTCGTCGGGATGCTGTCCAAGTTTTCGTTTAAAATCTTTGCCTCCTGCGCCCACCTGCTTTTGTTGGCAAACCCCAATGTAGCTTGGGGGCAGGGCGCCATTCTTCAGGCAGCCGGACCAGTCAATCGCAGTATGGGTGGTGCTGCGGTTGCGGCGCCGTTGGATGCCATCGGCGCGATCTACTGGAATCCGGCCACGATAAGCGGCTTGAGCCATTCTGAAACGGCCTTTGCCTTAGATTTATTATTCGCAAACCACACCGTCTCATCGACGCTGGGCCCGTTCTCTGGTTCAACGGAAGCAGAGACAGGTGCCTTTCCCATCCCCAACTTCGGACTTGTAGAAAAGACGCAAAACGACTCCATCACAGTTGGCCTAGGCGTCAATTCGGTGGCAGGCTTTGGAACAAATCTGCCCAGCGATTCTAGCAATCCGATCTTGGCACCACCGCCGCTGGGACTCGGTCAAGTCAACTCAAACGCGTTATTCCTCCAACTCTCACCTGTTGTTTCCATAGCTGCGACCGAAAACCTTTCGGTTGGGTTTGGACCGACGATCACTGCAGGCAGGTTAACGCTGGAGCCGTTCGTTTTAAATGCGGCGAACGCTGACGGCAGCTACCCAACGGGACAAGGTACTCGATATCACTGGGGCGGAGGATTTCAAGCAGGCACCTACTATATATACGACGAGCAATGGCGGTTGGGGGCGTCGTTCAAGAGTCCCACATGGATGGAAACGTTTCAATTCAATGGGCTAAACGAACTCGGGTTACCTCGCAGGTTGAGCTTGGATTTGGACCTGCCAATGATCGTCTCTGTGGGTGCGTCCTATCAAGCTAACGCCAAGACACTTGTGGCATTGGACATTCGCTACTTTGATTATGCCCACACCGATGGCCTCGGCGATCGCGCCATTTTCGATGCATCGGGGGCGTTGGGGGGCCTAGATTTCAGCTCGATTTTTGCTGCGGCACTCGGTGCACAACGCGTGATAACCGAATCCCTAACAGTCCGCGGGGGCTACACATACAATCAAAATCCGATCAAGAACAGCGAAGCTTTTTTTAATATAGCCAGTCCCGTAATCTGCGAGCATATGTTTTCGACAGGCGCAACATACAATTTCACTGAACATTTTTCGGCCAGTGTGGCCTACTCTTATTATCTTGAGAACAAGCGCACTGGACAAATTGTGCTACCAGGCATTGGAGCGGTCCCTGGCTCCATATTCGTCAACGAAGTCGATGTTCACCTCTTCGATTTCGGACTTGCCGTCCGCCATTAGCCATTTTGCCATTCCATGTTTTGGGCACTCTTTCTTTTTTCGGACATCTCGGGCCGAGCCTGCAAAGCTCTCGAATTCTTGTTAAAACGTAAGGTTTCAAGAACCGTCGACACCAGTCGCACTCGATAGACTTGGGGCAATTCAATTGAACGCAAAGAATCGACCTTCCCCACGAGCGCCAAAGACAGTTGCCATCTTGGGTGGAGGCGTGGCGGGAATGAGTGCCGCGCACATGCTGGCTCGGCGTGGTTTCCAAGTTACAGTCTACGATCGCAACATCCAGTATGTGGGCGGCAAAGCCCGAAGTGTGGATGTACCGGATACGGATACTCCTGCTGGCAACAAGCCGCTTCCAGGTGAACATGGCTTTCGTTTCTTTCCCGGTTTCTACAAACACTTGTTTGAAACCATGCAGGAGATTCCACACTCGCCGAGCACTACCGCTTACCAGAACTTAGTCGCAACCGAGACGATTCAGTTCAGTCAGATTGGTTTGCCCGCAATTACGGTACCGCTCCATCCACCGAGAAGCCTGGCGGATGTGCAGCGACTGTTTGCGGCGATCGAAGCTGCCAGCGCTGAATTGAGTAAGCAGGAAGCCAAGTACTTTGCAGAACGCGTTTGGCGGTTAATGACGTCCTGCCATGCGCGTTTCATCAACGAGTATGAAATCCAAAGCTGGTGGGACTACACGGGCGCCGCACGCTTCAGCGAAGCCTATCGCAGGCTCCTCGTCGATGGGCTGACACGATCCTTGGTGGCAGCCAAAGCTCAAATGGCAAGCACGCGAACAGTGGGCACCATGTTTTTGCAACTGCTGTATACCATGATTGATGGTTCGGAAGCCAACACCGATCGTGTTTTGAACGCGCCCACCAATGACGCTTGGCTGTCATCCTGGCTCGAATACCTTGAATCGTTAGGTGTCGAATACCGGAAAGGCCAGGAGCTCACGCAGATTAACATGACATCTGCGTCAGCTGGATCCACGGTCGACAGCGTAACCCTTCGAGACGTAGCTACACATACGGATTTGCCCGCGGTGAGGGCCGACTACTATGTGCTGGCGGTACCGGTCGAGGTGGCCGCGCAAATCATTGAGGATTGCCCGGAAATGCTCAGCGCGGACCCCGCCTTAGAGAACATTCTTCGCCTTGCTCCTAACGTGGAATGGATGAATGGAATCCAGTTCTTCCTCAGTGAGCAGTTCGACATGCATGCTGGGCACACAATATACAGCGGTTCTAACTACGCGCTGACTTCGATCTCTCAAAAGCAATTCTGGCCCGACTATGATCTGAGCATCCGCTTCGACGGTCTAGCCAAAGGCATACTTTCGGTCGACATCTCGGACTGGACCAGTCCAGGCAATTTCAACAATAAAGCGGCCAGAGACTGTACTCGCACCGAGGTGATTGAGGAGGTCTTCAAGCAACTTCAGCAAGAAATTAACATCGATGGCCAAGATCTGTTGCGCAAAGAAATGGTTGTCTTTGTTTATCTCGACGACTCTATTTACCAGCCCTTTCACAATGCCTTTGCATTGGAAGCTGCCAAGACTCTTAAAATTACTGCCGAAGATGGCCAGAAAATTCGCGATCTGTCGTTGCGGAACAAAGAGCCATTACTGGTCAATCTAGTCAATACCCTATCGCTTCGTCCCGATGCGCAAACGAACATCCCCAATTTGGTGCTTGCTTCGGATTATGTAAGAACCCATACCGATTTAGCTTGCATGGAAGGCGCCAACGAAGCGGCTCGACGAGCCACCAACGCCATCTTGGAAAAAAGTGGCAGCAGCGCTCCGCCGCTAAAGATATGGCCGTTCACCGCGCCGTTCTTGCTCACTATTTTTCAAACTGTCGATTGGATTCGCTGGAAGCTAGGTAGGCCCTGGTCTCCCTGGCCTCTATGGCCGTTCTAGCATGCCACATCCAAGAACTCATTCACGTTTTACCCCAGGATTACCATGAGCGCGCAGGTAATTGAGTACTACAATCAATGCCATATCGACTACAAGATTTTGTGGCGTTCCCATCAAAATCTCTGCATACACTTCGGCTATTTTGACGCGCAACATGACTCGCACGCCAAAGCTTTGCCCAACATGAATCGGATACTCGCGCAACGGGCTGGAATCGTCCGGGGCGAAAGGGTTCTTGACGCGGGCTGCGGCGTCGGAGGCAGCTCGCTTTGGTTAGCCGAACAGCTTGGGGCTCAAGTTTGCGGGATCAATATTCAACCGTTGCATCTGGCTATCGCCCGCGAGGAAGCTCGAAAGCGAGGACTGGAAGACCTGGTGCAGTTCAAGGAAAAAAACTACTGCGATACGGGTGAACCAGCAAACACGTTTGATGTGGTTTGGGCACTCGAAAGCATTTGTCATTCTGACGACAAACCAGCCTTCCTTCGAGAAGCATGCCGACTGCTCAAGCCCGGTGGTCGATTAATGGTTGCTGACTTCTTTCAATTTCGAGTCGACCTCAACGACTCCGAGTTGCAGCGGATGCGGATTTGGCTTGACGGATGGGCGCTGCCCAGCCTCGCCGAAGTAACGGAGTTTACCGAAGCAATTCGGTTGGCTGGATTCGAACAGGTGCAGTCGGACAACATCACCAGCAATGTCATTCGCTCCTCGCGCAGAATCTGGAAAGCCAGCCTGATTATTCTGCCGCTGTCAAAGCCACTAGAGTACATAGGTCTGCGTACCAAGCGGCAGACTGCAAACGTCTTGGCCGCACGGCATCAATACGCGACCATGCTAGATGGCTTGTGGGGTTATTCTGTTTTCACGGCCACGAAGCCGGCCAACTCCCGTTAACAACCTGCAGACCAAGCCTGACGCCTAGCTGTGAAATCCGGGGCAATTGACCCGCACCATCGCCTCGGGATTCAAGATTCCTTGCTCGGCCATCCATTCGTCTACCGCGGCCAACTCCCGAGCGCTTTCAGTTGAGTTGCGCAGTCGACCAAGCTGATATCGGCAACACCAGGCATGCATGCCAAATTCTTGCTTGGTGAATCCAGCAATGGCCTGTTCGAGTTCGAGGATCGCCCTATCGACATCGCCGCTTTGATAGGCCAAGGCCGCATTGATTTGGTGCGCTGCTGCGCGTCCCCAGATCGGTCGCATGCGTGCCAACGTTTTTGCATCGCGTCCGGCAATATTCAGCAGACGCTGCGATTGAATTGAACTCAATTGGGATACCTGGGCACTGGCAGCCAGGGCACAGCGCGCCCGCAAAAAACACATGTAAACTTTGACGAGCTCCACGTGCAATAGCAGAGCACCTGTCACCAAGGGCCACTCGTCATTCATCATTTTCAGTGCATACTCGCCTTGACCTTCATAGAGCGCAATTTGTGTCTTGGCAGTCAACGCGGTGTAGTGATAGACCTGATATTCGACATTCTGCCAGTGTGCCATCGACGTCTCTAAAGCAGCCTTGGCCTTCTGCGGATTGTCCTGCGCAAGCCACACGAAGGGACCGCCAAACGTGCTCAATTGCGATTCCGCCAGCTGCGCACCGCGTTCTCGCGCCAAGCCTAAAAGCGATTCTTGCCGCTCCGCCAAGTCGGCAAGATCACCGAGAAAATAACATGCCCAGAATGAGAATGCCTGGCATTGATCAAGCTCCCATGTAGCACCGACACAATCTTCGCGAAAAAGTTGCGCGGCTCTGTCACCATACGTGCGACACGTCTGGAAGTCTCCGAGAAAGAATGCAGCCACACAACGCGCCAGGTGAACCGTTCCCAGCACCATGGGTTCGTTAAGATCTTCGGCCAGCCGATTCGCTTCATCGAGCAGTCGCGAGACCTTGCTGCGAAACCGCTGCCCAAGCATAGCCGAATGCGATGCCTCCCAGGCGAGTGCGCGGGCCACTCGAAATGGCTCTCCTGCTTTCAAGGCGAGTAGTAAATTGTGGGTCTGAAAATCAGCGGCTGGTATGGGATCGATCACGGTGAAGCTACCAGCAACCGCCCAAGATAAATCGATTTGCTCGAGTTGTTCGCGCGGGACGTCGGCTTCTAGTTTCTTTCTGAATCGAGTCCCACGGGCCATCAGCAAAATTCGCCGTCGAATCAGCGAAAATAACGCTGCTTTACGCGAGCCGGGCAGCTTCAGCCCAAGGTGCTTCAGAACTTCGCGAAAACACTCTCGCCCCTTGTCGATATGGCCAGAGACACAGTACTGATAGCCGGCGCGCTGCCGCAAGCGAAATGCTTCGTCACCAACCAAACCGTCCGTGGCTCGGAGATAGTCCGCCGCCGATTCCGCTCCACGCCCCGCATTTCCCAACGAGTCTGCTAGTTTTATTCGAAGCTGGCGTTCTTGCTCGGCATCCAGGCTGCGTAGAGCAATCGTTTCCCGATAAAGTTTGGCTGCGTGGTCAAAAGCTAAGGCCTTGGCAGCCAGCTCTGCCGCTTGTTCGTAGAGTTGTCCAGCCAAATCCAGCTCGCCCGCGCCTCGGTAGTGACTGGCAATTGTTTCTGGATCGACTCTTGAGGACCTCTCCAACGACCGAGCTAGTCCCAGATGATGCCGCTGCAAATCGCTATGGTCCAAATGAGCAACGATACTTTCGCGAATCCTATCGTGAAAGCTCTCGATTTCGTCGTCGAGTCCAGGGCCGGTGCGACGCACCAAGTGTCCCGCTCGAAGTAGCGCTATACCAGGTTGGCCGGATGAATTCATACCCGCCGCCTCGAACAAATTTCGCAACTGGAGCGGACGACCAGATACCGCCAGCGTCTCGAGCAACTGCCTTGAATCCTGTGGCAATCCCTGCACTCGCGACCATAGCGCTTGATCGAGATCGATTTGCGTGAGCTCGGCCGCCCGACCTTGGTGGCTAACATGAAAATTCGCGATGCTGGTCAGCTCATACACAAAGTAGGGATTGCCTCCCGATTCAATTGCTATTCGTTCGGCATCGTCGTCGGTATTGGTATGCAGCAGCGCTCTCGCCAACTGCTGAGCTTCGCCGACCAACAGAGGTCCAACTTCCAACTCCTCCACAATAACACTGGAACCACCGGACTCACTGCTTGCGTGCGTCGTCGGCAGTGCCTGCAAGCAAGGACTGCGGTCCCGATACTCGGAACGGTAGCTGGCAATGAACAGCATTCTCGGTTGCAATCGAGACTCGATAAGCTCCCGCAGAAATACCGCACTGTCGGCGTCGCCCCACTGTAGGTCGTCAATATATATGACCAGGTGGAATCTCTCGCCCAAACGCCGCAACAGTTCCGCCAGCGAATCGAACGCAAGTCTTCTCAGCTTAAACGGATCCGAAACACTGGGTAACTTGGCCGTGCGTACCGCGTCGACGCGCGCGAGCACGGGAAATACCCTGCCCAGTGCAGCGACGTCGGGCGGCAAAAGCTCAGCGACCACTTCGCTCGGCTGGGATAGTAGATGTCGGCTGATGGCGTCGACTAGGCTATCGAGCGCCTTGAAGGGGACCGACTCTTGCTCATAGCACCTTCCCGCCAAAATTACGAGCCGATCCTGATGCGTGCGTTCAAAATCAACCAGAAAGCGATTGGCCAACGCGCTTTTCCCGGCACCGGAGCGACCATGAAGATGGAGCATAACCGTGCGTCCAACTTCAACGCTCAAAAACAGTCGCCTCAGTTTTTCCAAGCTTTGTTCGCGACCAATGAATGGTAGCCGCAATTCATCCGATACTGTTTGTTCCTCAACCACTGGTGTCGACTCTCTCAGGCCATCGATCAAATTCACGGCCTGCAAACGAGTGGCTGGATCTCGACTCAGTAGAATGCTACAAAGATTCTCGAGATCTTCTGGAACTGCCTCCACAAAATCGCTCGGCTTCGGCGCATCGATGGCTTGTTTCTCCCTCAACACAACGCTATCAGAGCCTCGGAACGGCACTCTACCAGTAATCGCTTCGAACAAGACGACGCCCAGCGCATACCAATCGCAAGCCTCCGTGAGTGCTGACCCCGCAGCCTGTTCTGGCGCCATATAGCGCACTGAGCCAGCAACGTTACCATCGGTGGCGAGGGAATTTACACTGTAATTTTTACTTACACTTTTGTTCGCGGACGTGTCCTGCACTTCTCCATCCGCTACATCCTTGACTAGACCAAAGTCCATCAAAAGCACACGGCCATCGTTTCGCACAAGAATATTTGATGGCTTGATATCTCGGTGCAATTTGCCGTTACGATGCAGCACTTGCACACCATTGACTAGTTGCACAAACGCACAACGCAATCGATCAAAATCCGGCAATTGCGGCACGTCGCCCATCGAGTCCAAATGGGACTCGCTCTCTTTGTTTCTTTCGGGTGCTCGCACCCATTTAAGAAAATCAACCCCTTCCACCAAATCCATGGTGAAGTACCACTCGCGCCCATCCGAAAACAGCTCGTGCAAACGCACCAAATCGGGATGAACGATATTGGCTAAAGACCGAAATTCTTTCTTGAACCGGTAGAGCGCTGCCGGTAACAACCTGCGCATCGTCTTCAACGCCACGCGCATGTCTTGCTGCAGATCGATTGCTTCAAATACCACACCCATGCCGCCCGCGCCGATTTCCCGAACCAATACGAATCGTTCATTCTCCACGAAGTTGCTTAAGACTCGCTGACGGGCCGCCTCCGCTGTGCGCCCAACCTTTCGAGCTCCATCGGCGAGCGTCGAATCGTAGGCCGTTGCAGGGTTCTGGGTGAGATCCTGATCTTCCTCGGAAGCGTCCATCGAAGTCCAAAATACAGTGGGGGCTCGCTGCGTAGAGTGGCGGGTCGCCATCAGAGGGTACCGAGTTGCCGACGAGCAGTATAGGGTGAGTCTGAGGCGTTTGAGTCTAGCTGTTCTGGCTCGGCCAATCAAGTTTCCAATCGCGGACATCGCTCGTGCACGCCCGAAATCACAGAGTCCACTGTAGTCAAACGCCAAACTGATAGATACCAGCGAAAACCCAAACAATGGTGTAAGATGCTGGCGGCACCCAACCAACGTGCAACTTGGTCAATGGAATCCCCGCGTGTTTGCGCAAAAAAAGTCAAAAGAGACAGCCGAGTCCAATTATGTCAATCCTTCGCAGTTCGATCTTTACTAGCGCAATTGGCTTTGTACTGAGTTGGACCAGCCTGGCTTCAGCGCAGTCGCCACAAGAATCCAAGCCTCTCATGGCTTACGTTGGCACTTTTAGTTCTCCTCTCCGCGACATGTTGCCAACGCAAGTAGATTTGCCGCCGGGCAACGGCAGCGGTATTCATCTATTTCAAGTGGATCGCAATTCTGGGGCGATGACAGCAGCAGGAGTCTTTCCCTTGGGGACCAGCCCCAGCTGCTTAGCTGTGAACGCGGCGGGTACACGACTTTACTCCGCCAACGAAACAGATCGAGTCGGGCCCGAGAAGCACGGCACGGTCAGCTCCTTTGCAATTGACGCCGCTGGACAGTTGAGTTTGCTCAATACAGTCGAATCGGGCGGTGCCGGACCAACGTACATCAGTATCCGTCCCTCAGGAAAATTTCTACTCGTCGCTA
>JBGSTP010000248.1:0-8004 GCA_041736515.1 Pirellulaceae bacterium | reverse complement strand
GCGTCGCGAACCGGCCCGATCGATTCGAACCCCGGCAGCGGAAGAGACGCGACGGAGCTTACGACCTACTCACCCAGCCGAGACACATTGCGAAACAAGAAATCCAGCAACGACTGAAACGTTAACTAAGTGCCATTCGTTAGGGTTACCGGTGCGAGCTAAAACAGCTTCCTTCCTCGCGGGTGCTCATCAATTCGAAGTGACTCTAACCGATGAACGCTAGGGCTGTATCTCAGTGTGAGTTTACGATGCGTCCATCTTCGAAGCTAACAATGCGATCAGCGATATCGAGAACGCGAGCGTCGTGCGTGACCATTAGCACAGGGCTTCCGGTTTCGCGAGCCAGTTTGACCAACAGATTGACTACGTCGCGACCGCTTTGGCTATCAAGAGCGGCTGTTGGTTCATCGGCCAAGATGAGTTGCGGTTTGCAGACTAAAGCTCTGGCTATCGCGATCCGCTGCTTTTGACCGCCCGAGAGACTCGATGGGAAGTAGTTGATTCGCTCGCCAAGTCCAACTTGTTTTAGGATTTCTATCGATCGATTTCTGGCGTCCTTTGCTGACACTTCTGGATGCAGTTGAAACATCAACTCTACATTCTGTCGAGCGGTCAAGAATCCGAGCAGGTTATGCTGCTGGAAGATAAAGCCAATCGAGCGTCTCAGCTCTACGAGCTGAGAGGGATTTGCACCTTGCAGTTTGCAACCGAGAACCTCTAATTCGCCGTGCTGTAAAGACCGTAGAGCTGCAATCAATGTTAGCAGCGTGGTCTTGCCGCTTCCGCTTGGGCCAGTCAGCAATACAACTTCGCCTGCATAGATATCGAGATTTATATCGAACAGTATCTGCTTACGTAGGTCGCCGGAACCAAACGAGAAGCAGATATCCTCTGCCATGATTACTGGTGATTGACGGGTACCAGTCTGCGGCGTGTTGTGCACCGTGGAATCTGCGCTTTGGTTCAAGAAGTCAGCTAGGCTCATCGATTCACCCATTAGAAGACTTCCGCTGGATCAGCAGCCCAAGCTTTTCGTACTGCAATGATTGCTGACACTGCGCACATGAACAGCGTCGCGATCAGAATCCCTCCAGCACGTTGCCAAGTCATACTGAACTGCATCTGGATCTGTGATTCAGCAACTTCGTACAATCCAATGGCCATGAAGTAGCCGGGAATATATCCCATGAGTGCGAGAATCGTGGCCTGCCACAGCACTAAGCGTAGCAGGTAGCCATCTGTGAATCCCATCGCTTTCATCGTCGCCAATTGAGGCAGATGATTAGCGACTTCGGTATACAGAATCTGATACACGACCACGAATCCAATAAAGAATCCAACCGCTGCCCCTAATCCAAAAATAAAGTCGATTGGTGCTGTTTCTCGAACATAGGCGATTTCGGCCTCAACCAGTTGGTCGCGAGTTAAGATGCGGGCCTCCTCGCCGAGCAGTGGCCTTAAACGTTCAGCAACTGACTCAGCGTCTGCGTTTTCAGTAAGGTTGACGAGCCCCAAGTCTATGGACCCGGCTTGGCGATTTGGAAACAGCCGCAGAAAGTTTGAAAGCGAACAGTATAGATTTCCATCGGTGTTGATTGAAATGCCAACTGCGATGGAGTCAAAGACTGTGACCCGACGTCCGTTTAACTCTGTCGTAACTTGACCGTTCTTTGCTAAGGATTCATTTACTGGGCCGTAATTGGTGCGACTCAATGAGTCAAATATCACGTGGTCTGAAAGTTCTAGGATTCGAACCTTGTCGTCGAGTCCGGGTAGATCAAGCATTAGCTTGGATGCGTCGACTCCATACACGCTGATGGGATGCTCGATGTTCTCCCACTCATTTTTCCACTGTGCAAGCGACATATAGACTTCCGAGACTTGCTGCACCTCTGGGTCGCTGGGCAGTCGGTACAATAGCCTGCGCGGGAACTGTGCTGACCGAAAAATGCTTCGTGTTCGTGGACTGACCACCACCAAGTCGGAATCGATACGTCGCGAGAAAGCAACACTGCTGTCCATGGCACCTTGACGAATGCCAAGTTGTACCAGCATCAGCATCACAGCAACGACAACACCTGCCGCGGCTGCAACTAGCTTCACTTTTTGGTGACTTAACTGTTGCCAAGCAACCATCAGCGCATTGTTCATTTCACATCACGATTCCCAGGTGCTCGTTGTTTGGAGCCTACGGTAGAGGCTTGCAATGTCGCAGTTGCGCGAGGCCCTATTCGAACGTTGACACGTGCATTGCTAAGCCTCGTTATCCACTCCAACTGAGACTGTTCGAGATCAATTCGTACTTCTACAACACGAGCATCAGTATCACTGACAGGATCATTGGTCAGCACGGCTTTTCGTGCAACGAGATGTCCGATTTCACGTACTCGTCCGTTCAGACGGTGCCCGGTTGTATCGATAGTTACAACAGCCTCATCACCAGTTTTTAAATCTGGAATATCTCCTTCGAAGACTTCAGCAACAGCCTGCATTTGATCGACGCGACCTAGTTCCAATAGTCCGGCGCTTGTTATCTGTTCGCCGGGTCGAACATGAATTCTCAGAATTCGCCCATCGCAGGGAGCAACAATTTGAGTTGCCTGTACGTTGGCTTTGGCGAGATCGACTGAAGACTGAGCCAATCGCACCTCTGCTTTTGCCATCTCCACATCAACTTCTCGCACTTCGCTAACGGCCGCAAGCTGAGCCTTGGTCTGCCTGACGGTGGCTATTGAGCGTTCGTGGGCGAGCCGATATTCGTCGACTTCAGCATCTGAAATGGCATGGTTGCGTTTTAAACTTTCGGCTCGATCGCGATCGCGTACTCTTGTCGCGAGGTCACGTTCAGCTGATTCGACTAACGCCTGTGCTGCTTCGATATCACCTAGCTTATTTCCCTGCAATACTTGATTCAGCTTTGCAACCGCAGTTGCTAGCCGGGCTTCTTCTTGTCCTTGCGCGGCTAAACGTCGAGAGTACGTGTCCATGTAGCCAAGCACATCCCCTTTAACCACATCGTTGCCCTCGTCGACAAGCAACGACTCGAGGCGATTTCCCTCGTTACCAGACGGTGCTGCCACTCGGATCACGTGACTAGCAGGCTCGAGTCTTCCTAACGCCGATACGGCACGTTCACTGGTAGTCGAACTAGCTGTTACGACCGGCAGCTTACCTTCCGCCGATGTGCCGATGATGCACTGCGCTTTATTCCAAGGGAACAGCAATGCGATGAACGTAGCCCACGCAAAAAGTATGATGACGGCAATGAGCTTGATTCTCATCTACCCTCCGCCCTTCTTTTTCGTCCGGCTTTCGGGTTTCCGACGACCACGCTCAGATTGGTTTGATGATTCGCTGGCACCCTTGCTGCGACGATTGGATACAGAAGTTTTTGACTTTGATGGAGTAGTCTGTGAGGGCGCGCCGTGACCACCGCTTACGTGTTCGAGCTTCGCGAGGAGGTTTGTATGGACTTGATCAATCAGTGGATCATCTGAGCTAAGGAGACCAACGAATTGCCAAAGGAACAATCCATCCATAGCCAACCACATCATCAACTGTTCAATTCCCTCCTCGGGAACGGAGGTCAATCGCCCACGCAATCGTTGGCCGATGGCCTGAACCGGTTTAACAACTTCTGGATTGTGAATGGTCGCTGCCAATACCGAGAGCATGAACCGTTCCATCGTCTGACGTGAAGGCATATGGTCAGAATCATCGACTCCATCTGCAGTCATCATCCGCAACATTGCCCGAACCCATCGGTAGGTTGGATTGGGGTCCTCTGCAACAAGTCGCGTCATCTCGCGTTCGACCTGGTCGGTGAAATGCATGATCACGCCACTCAGCAACGCGTCTTTGCTCGAAAAGTGATGCATGACGCCACCTTTGCTCAAGCCTGACTCTTCGGCGACCTTTTCTATCGTCAATGTCATCAGTCCATCGCGAGCGGCCAATTGCATCGCTGCGCGAAAGATACGTTCGCGGGTTTCTTTGCCTTTCATAGATAGCCCTTCCAGAAGAAAGTCCTATAAGTACACTTTTACTGTACCGTACAGTCGGTTTGGTTTCAAGCCAATACTTGAGTTTGTTCGGATGGGAGAGTCAACAATGAAGATCATGCAGCAAGGTCTCGACAGTTTGGGATGCATGCCAAGTGGCTGATTCGCAGTTACTCGCTAACTCTTGCAAACACGACGTTGCATATGGCGTTGCCTTCTGTAACGACGCTTCTGGACGACCGCACCACCGCATACCGAGCTGCGGTTCGGATTGCATTGATCAACACTTTAGGTATTGCCGAGTGCTTCGTTCGCCGCGTCGCTCATTCTGTTCCTCACAGGCTGAGTGCTAGCCGTTTGCCAAAGTCTGATTCTTCGGATTGACCCCACGCTTCAACCGAAACGAAAGTTCGCAACTGTGGGCATCATTGAGAGTCGGACCAGCCGAAAATAAAATCCCGAGTAAGTCGGAAAGGAATTACCCAGAGTCGTCTGGTTGGCCCCCAGAGCGGGGCTGTTTTGGCAAGAGTTGCGACCGGAGATCGCGTCTCGGGAGAGTGTTCGAGACTCGGAAGATTGCAGGAATATACGAAAAAAGCCTGTGTTTTGCGTTGCTGCAAGACACCGGCTTCTTCAAATAACCAACTGCGGCCAGTTTCCTTACCAAACAGATAAGTTGAGAAAACGGAACTCCTTTCAAACCGCTCGCGAGACACCTAGATGCTACGTAAGTCCTTTGCTTACAAAGACGTACGCACAGTAATCCGCGAGTCTTTTCGGAAAATTGCACTTGCCTTTTGTTTCACATATGCAACAATATCGGTGTGGTCCGTTCTTTCGGTCTCTCATTTGAAGTCCCATTCGATTGTTAACCCATGTCGCTATCTACGCTTCTACAGAACCGCATTAACGAACTCGAGATGTCGATTTCCGATCTTGCTCGCCGCAGTGGCGTATCAAGAGCAACTGTGATTCGCATTCTCGGAGGGAAGAATGAGCATTACTCCGTTTCCAATCTGCAAGCTGTTCTTTCCGCACTCGGAATGAAGATGGATTTGTTGGCGATACCAGCCAAAGGATACAAAGATTCTATCGCTACACAGAAGGCTAAGCGGTTGATCGCGCTTACACAGGGGAACGTAGCTTTAGAATCCCAAGCCGTCTCCGCAGCATCTGCCCAAGAGCATCTGGAAGCCACCAAGGCGCGGATCGCATCGTCCAGTCGAAAGCTCTGGGCTTCCTAACTCTCTGAAAATCAGCGGTAGTCTTCAGTGAATCCATTTGGTTCTGACGGCAAAGATGATGACACGCCCTTTGATGGTTCGGGTTTGAAAATCAAATCCATCAAAACGCGTCGACAACTCAATGAAGCTGAGTTCGAGTCGATCCTGCGAGTGACTGAGAAGTACTTGTTGCGCAAACCAAGCCACAAACTCGCGCCATTTACCTTCGGTTGGCTTCTGGACTTGCATCGGGAGATGTTGGGATCGATTTGGAGTTGGGCGGGAGAAATTAGAACCACCCAAAAGAACATCGGCGTGAGTCCGAACATTGTTACTGCTGAACTCGGCGTCATTGCCATCGAATCAGAGAAACGGCACCGCGAAACCGGCGAACTTGTGATTGCAACCGCGGCCGAGTTTCATCATCGCGCGGTTTGGGTACATCCATTTGAGGGTGGCAACGGTCGGTGGGCAAGACTCCTCGCGAACATCTGGCTGATGCAACACGACCAACCGGTGACCATTTGGCCTGCCACCGACCTCCGTGATACCGAAAGTCCGATCCGAGGTGAGTACATTGCAGCCATGAAGCAAGCGGATCTCAGAAACTACGGACCACTCATAGACCTACATAGAAAGTTTAGCGAGTAACACTATCGTCGTTGGAAAGGGACTCGAGTTGCTCGTCAATTCGATTGCGATACTTGCCAACCAGCGACTTGATTGTTGGCGTTCGCAGTAACTCCTCCAGATCTTCCTTCCTCGCAGCATTGAAGCGGGCCATGAGGCAGATGCCGTCCTGTTCCGACCCAGCTCTCGTTATCGCTAACGAGAACGATGCCGGCGAACTTGCGCTTCGCATGCTTCTTGTTGGCAGCTACCAGTGGCAGCGAAAAATCTGTTCCACCACCACCGTACTTCGCCAACCGCTTTGCAATGCTCAGGATCGAATCGTTTGGATCGATCTTAGCATCGTAAGCCGACGTATCGAACGGAATCACCACGCTGTCCGTTTTACGTCGCAGGATCGCTGCAGCGAACAGTGCAGCCACGTCGATGCATCGCATCTTCGAAGTTGCACACTGAGTTCCATTTCTGGGGCCACGATACCGACGGCTAGCGCCTTGTTGCTCAAAAAAACTGTTCGACGAAGGGTAGTTGAGAATATGGCCAGTATCAGCGACACTATGCCATCGTTTAACAGACGATGTAATCCCAACTGGCAGTCGAACGAGAATCGCAAAGCAGATCGAAGCACATCGCTTGTTCTAATTCCCCTTTAACATTCGTTTGTATGTCGCGATAACAGACTCGAGATAAAGTCGCGGTGTTCACGAGAAACTCAAAAGAAATCGACGATGCTCCAACTTCGAACCGAGTTGATGAAGATCGTTCGCTGCTTCAATGAAGCAGGAATCGAGTATGGTCTATGCGGCGGTCTTGCGGTCGCCGTTCATGGATACGTGCGTGCAACCAAGGACATCGACATTCTGATTTGCCGAGAGACGCTCGAAGATGCAAGGAAAACCATTGCACCCATTGGATATGATCTTGAAGCCGGAGTGTTCAAGTTCGACATCGGAACCGCGAAAGAAACGCAGCTGTTTCGAGTCTCCAAAGCTGACGGACCGGCATTGACGACTTTAGACTTGATGCTTGTGACGCCAATACTTAGAGACGTTTGGAATGATCGCGAGGTAGTGAAAGCCTACGACACGGAGATCAAGGTTGTCTCCAAGGCGGCCCTGATTAAGATGAAGCTGTTGGCTGGTCGACATCAAGATCTAGCCGATATTGAATCGCTTAGGAGTGTTCCTGAACGGGATGGAGAGTAGAAAATGGATCCAACGAAATCGAGATCACGTGGCATAAGCTGTGATATGTCAGCTTCGGCTGTCGAGCGTCGCTTGGAGATCGTCGACGAATTGCGTGAGTTGGCTCTCGAACTCAGCCGTGCGGAACGACTCGGACCTGTCGAAAGTAACCTGGTTGTTGAGGAAGAGCCCTCTCCCTTTGCAAATCATTCTCCCGGGTCATAAAAATAGATCGACGATGTTTTCTTTAGAGCTTGCTAGAAATTGCTCTACCGACGTAGCTACGGTGCCACGACATGGCACCGGCGAGATTCGCTCCTCATGACAAATGGTCGACGGAACGGCAGTCGATCTAAGTTTTGAAAACGGCGACGAAGTGGTGGTCAGACTCTCGAGCGGGGATCGAACCCGCAGATCATGTTGCCACAATCCCCAGCCCACTGGTCGCTACTTTGATGGCGCATGTAGTCCGAACCGGCAGTCGCCGTTGGTCCCGATGAATTCAATCCTTTTCTCTAAAAGTACTCGTCGCGATTGGAACCATCAAAAACAGCCCGACTGTAGACAGCAGCGTTTGAATCGCTTGCCGCTGCCACAGGGACACGGATCATTTCGCCCAAGCTTTTCCTCTAGCAGCTTGTCGCCGTGGACGATGCGGACGCCGCGTTTGACATTGGTTTCCGAGGGGAAACCTCGTCGGCGTTTACTCATCGGTTCGAAAAAAGGAATCTTGGAAATGGATGTCGCGCATGATGATATGGCTCCCATTGAAAACTGAGCGGTACGGCGCTAGCCGCCGGTTCTAGAAAGATCAGAGGAACCGAGGGCTAGCGCCCAATCGCTCACAGTAGAGAGAGGAAAAATGACTCGCCGCTACCCAAGGTGGCGGCGAGTCAGAACAAAATCATTTGAACGAAGTGTTAGTTCAGACGTTTCGGTTTCTAGTTGATGTAGTCCAAACAGGCA
>JBGSTP010000229.1:0-38535 GCA_041736515.1 Pirellulaceae bacterium | reverse complement strand
GCAACACAAACTCGAGCTCTGATACTGGGAGAGCATGGCGACAGTATGGTGCCCATATGGTCGAGTGCGACTGTCGGTGGCTTGACGCTTGAAAAGTATCCGAACTGGACGACCAACGCGGGCAACCAGATTTTCACACGTACTAAAGGCTCAGGCGCAGAAGTCATCGGCAAAAAAGGTGGAGCGGGCTTTGCCGTCGGTATCGCCATTCGCGATGTCATTGAGGCCATCATCCTCGATAGCCGCCGCATCCTGCCTGTGAGCACGGTGCAAACAGGCTGTTACAGTATTCGGGATGTCGCTTTATCCGTACCTACGATTGTCGGCAAATGCGGGGCAGCAGAGCGTCTGGAGATCGAGCTGTGGCCGAAAGAGATGCAGGGACTCAGAAACAGCGCCGCTGCCTTGCGACCCACGCTGGACACCGTTCTAAAGCGAATAGGCAAAATCTAAAGTTGATCGGCGATGCACGGGCGCCCTGTGACAACTTGGCTCAGCAAACTTGCAGCAATTCCAATTGCTGCAAGCAGAGCTGAACCTGGTTCAAGGTGGGCTGCCGCTCTACGGCTTGGGGCTCGCAGGCTGATAACCGGGCTGGAATACATATTGCGGCCGTCGCTGGGAAGCGCTCAAGCTGGGGGGCGGATTGGGATTGCCAGAATTCTGGACAAGGGTAGCGCCCGTTAGACTGTTTGTAGGACCACTTCTCTCTGGTGCTGAGGCCAACATTGGTAACTGTGGAATTTCCTTTTCTGGCCAAGCATCGCCCCTAGCTGAGCTACTGTCAATGGTACTAGGAACAGGAGGAGCGGCTCCGCGTGGAGACTCCCAAGGCGAAGCCTGCACACCGCGTGTGAGGTTCGTTTCTATCGCGAGCGGAGCCTGTGTCGACGGCAATCGATCGTTCCTGGCGTTGCTGCTGTTCCATGGCCTGAGAGGCTGAATTCGCGTTTGCGGAGGTTCCGCGTTCCAAGGTGGTGCTGCCCCCTGCGATATGAGTGCATCAAGCGGAGACGGCGGTGCAGCCCAGGAAGGAAGACTTGGTTCGCTGCCAGCTGCAATTTCCATTTGTTGGCGACTGAATGCCGACAGTTCTTCTGCGGTAGGGAAGGCAGCCGATTCCGTGCGACTGCGTGCCGATGCCAATTGCCCGACTGAGTTCTGCGGGTTCGAAGTAGAACGTGCGAGTGGAGACTCGGTAATGGCGGAGTCTACTTCGACACTTGGCGGCCGCAAAAAAGGGGAAGCAAGCGTGGCCCCGCCTAAAAGTGTTAGCATAGCCCAACCACGCGGGCCTACGGTCGATTTTTTTTCTTGCATGGCACAGTAACTCAGCCAATGCTGAGCGTTAAATCCGCCGTGCCACTTCCTTGCGATGAGCGGTTGAATGGGGTGAACGCGCTGCGAACCATCGAGCAGCGCACGTCACAAGAGCTAGCCGAGCCGACTATCTCACCTCTCTTTCATCGGTTCGACTATCGTAGGGCATCAACAGAAATAGGCAAATTCCACCTGGCGAAGCGACGTAAAGGTTGCCGATTATGCAAGCTAATCAACCCGCAACGGTGGTGCCATTCGAGATTGCGCCCTTCAAGCCAAATGGCTCAGCACTTTGTCGACTTGCGCTTCTGACCTATGCGTCCGAGGCTTTCTATTTTCCGAATCGCATCGGTGGCGATAGGAACACGACAAGACGTATCGCCAACATCTACTTCGACCTGACCAATTTTTTTGGCAACCGCTTTCGCCTCCTTGAGCAGCGGTTTCACATAGGCACCGACTGCGATTACAAAATTATTCATGCAATAACGCACTCGATTCTCGGCAGATGCAATTCCGGTCTGCACTCGATGCAGCAAATCCATAATCTCGTCCAGCTCCAACTCGGAGTCGGGGCGAGTCGAGACAATCAATGCAAATGTTGCCCATCCTGAGCTAGCAACACTTGCAGCCCGTGCATCTATCCACTTCGCAGCAATCGAACACGCCTGGGGATGCTCGGCCGCTACAAAGGGAACAGCGTATTCGCTGAGCATATACCACCATGCCGATTTTGCCCATGCGTTGAGCTGAGCCGGAGTCATTTGGCTGCCGTCGGCAGCCAGAGCTGCCAGGTACATTGCATCGGAATTACCCGTCTTCCACAAGTCGAGAGCAAGTGCCTGATCTCCCTTGATCTTCTTGAGCACTTTCTTCAGATCGGCAATTTTCACGCCGTACAAATCACCGTTGGCACCATGTCGGCGGAAGGTCTTTACCGTCGACTCGGTGCCCAGTGCTTTTAGTTCTGCCAAAATCTCCGACACAGCCATATTTTGAATCCCATCCACCCGTGGAACCAGCGACTCGGGTTACATGAAGATATAACCTTCTTCGCCGTGTTGCGTAATGTCCAAGCCTTGACGTTCGGCGATGGCGGGCACGCGCAGTCCGACGGTGACGTCGACGACTTTGAGCAAAATAAAGCTAGCGACGCCCGCGAAAATCCAAGTTACCGCCGTGGCAACGACTTGGCCCACAATCGTTGAGTAATTGCCTTCAATGATACCCAGCGTTTCTCCACCGCCGATGTCCCAAATTGCTCGACTTGCAAACACCCCTGTGAGAATCGCGCCAAGCGTACCGCCCATACCGTGCACGCCGAATGCATCAAGCGAGTCATCGTAGCCCAAAGTAGATTTGAGCGTGGAGCATGACAAGTAGCAGACAAGTCCGCCAAGAGCGCCCATAAGCAGAGACGACATCGGGCCAACATGACCTGCCGCCGGAGTGATACAAACCAGTCCTGCCACGGCTCCTGAGCTAGCGCCAAGCAAAGTTGGCTTGCCTCGTTTCAACCACTCGATCGCCCCCCAGGCAACAGCACCAGCAGCGGCCGAAAAATGGGTAACCGCAAAAGCGCTGGCAGTAATTCCGTCGCTAGCCAGCTCGCTTCCTGCATTAAACCCAAACCAACCTACCCACAGCATCGACGCGCCCAGCGCGGTGTAAGTCAAATTGTGGGGAGGCATCGGCTCGCGACCGTGTCCAAGCCGCGGTCCGATCATGAATGCAGCGACGAGAGCAGTGACGCCAGAACTTATGTGGACCACAGTACCGCCAGCGAAATCCAAGGCTCCTCCCCCCCAGGAGTGCTCGCCTCCAAAGGCCAGGATTCCACCACCCCATACCCAATGGGCCAGTGGGCAATAGACCAACGTTCCCCACAGCACTGAAAACAAAACCATCGCACCGAACTTCATGCGCTCCGCAAACGCACCGCATATCAAAGCAGGCGTGATGATAAAGAACATTCCCTGAAACAGCATGTGTGTCAAACGAGGCAGTGAAGCATTGAACATGGGGGTTTGCGGCTGCTTCGCGACATCATCCCAGCTCCTAGCAACATTCTGCATAAAGAGATAATCAAGGTTTCCGATATACGGATTGCTGCCGCCAAACGCCAACGAGTAACCATAAATGGCCCACAAAACGGTCATTAGCCCCATGAGAAAAATACACTGCATCATCACGCTGAGTACGTTTTTCTTGCGGACTAGACCACTGTAGAACATGGCCAATCCGGGCGCAGTCATAAAGAGCACCAAAGCGCAGCATACTAACATCCAAGCGTTATGAGCCGCCGACTCGGGACCGGCTAAGAAAGCATCGGTTTGAAGTGGAGGGAATGCAGGGCTTGCGTCCTCCACAGCTGGCGTTTGGCTCTCTTCGTTGATTATCGACGGAGCACCAGCCTCGTTTGCTTCCTGGCCCCAGCCCGGATTCTGAAATGGTGTGCTTACCGCAATGAGCAATAATGCAGCCAACGTGCGTTTTAGGAAGATAGAATTCACAGACAGCAGCTCCAGGAAAGTCGGAGGATTGAGTTTTAAAGAAGTCTTTCAGACTGTCCAACCAGATTCGTAAGTCGTGGCAAAATCTGCCGTCGAACCAACGTTCTCGACCGCAGTTAATTTACCTCAATACGCCTTTGTCCCACAGGCCCTGTGGTGGCTGCCGCGCTACTTTTGAGAGTCCGCGCCGAGGCGCCGCGCAATTCGGGTCGAAGTCCGCCGGAATCTACTGTGCGCGATTGACCAAGAATGTGGCCATCGCGTCAAAAAACTGACGCAATGTTTGAATCGCTTCCTGCGGCAGCTCTGACGACTCCAGTGCTCGACTCATCAGTTCCATCCAACGATCGCGCGCCCGCGAATCTATGGCGAACGGTGCGTGCCGCATGCGCAAACGCGGATGCCCTCGCCTAGCAATATAGTCCTGAGGACCGCCAAAGCGGTAAATGAGAAAATCCCTAAGCCGCTGCTCGGCCCCCGCTAAATCTTCGATGGGATACATGGGGCCCAGCAGTTCGTCGTCAGGGACTTGTTGATAGAAGGCCGTACACAAACGCGCGAAACCATCTGCGCCGATCGCCGCGAAAACTTCGTGTTCTGCCAGTGGATTCAACGGCGGAGTCTCGGCGTTAAAGTGTACATTCTATTCTCGCAAGCTCGAGAGGCTTGATAAGCTCTGCCCCAACTGCCCCTCGGCCTTCTTGCACCGCTCGACAAGTTGATAGGCTAGCTGAAGCTCCGCGGGTGTAAAGTATGGAGTATTGCCAGTGTACTTGGATTCGTGCCGGTTCTTGTGCTGCAAGGTGTCCCAGGAAAGTCCGTTTGCTAGGTGCCAGGCTGCCGCCTGCGCAACCGGCTGAGACACTTGCCCCTGACCAAGGAGTCTGCATAGGTCGGCCAGTTTCGGGTCACCGCTGACTTTCTCTAACGGGACTATCTTGTAAACAAAGCGACGATTGGGATCCGGCTTTCCGTGTTCCAGGCAGACGGTGTTAACGAATAGTTTGCGAGTTTTTCCCTCGGCTATGCGGAAGAAACCTCCCCCCCCCAAGCCTCCTCCACCACCTCCCAGCCCCGCACCGTTAAGTGCACCAGCGTTGAGCCCCCCACCTCCTCCCGCGCCGCCAAAACCACCTCCGAGTGCTTGTCCACCCCCTCCACCGAATCCGCCGCCGCCAAGTCCACCCCCACCTCCTCGCCCACCACCCCCGCCAAATCCACCTCCGCCATAGCCGCCCGCCTGCGCCAATACGTGAACGGCACCAAAGGCAGGCGGTAACTGAATATCAACCGGTCCATCGCCTAGGTTCTTAATTAGGACTTGGCTCTGCTCAGCATTGGGGGCGATGAATCTTACTTCGATGTCTCCTGTTCGCATTGCATCGAACAGACCGAGTGAGCGAACAGCCTGAGCTCCACCGGATTCGGTCGAGGTCGTGGTATCGCCAGCACATGCCAAACCGCAAGTAAAGAGACTAAAGAACCAAACCAGCGCTTTCATGACTTTCCCCATTTCAAAGTGGCTAAACAGGCGATCGTCGACACATGGCACAGATCGCCGGTGTGACCAACAGCACTTGTTGTGCCGCTCGTTATTTGCAGACAAACTTGCTTGGCTGTCAGTTTGCCTGTTGCACTTTGCGCGAGTAGACTCGCTGCAGGTGCAGCACAATCGAACACTAATTGAGAAAGGAAGTGCTGTAGTCCGCAACAAGCGCAGCGCAGTTGAGGCAGTTTCGTAGTACTGCTTCGCTCCATGTTCAAGGTCGATTCAGAATTGTCCCGGCACAATGACAAGCAGGGAGCTTATCCCAGGGGTGCTCAGCGACTTGGCACCGATAGCAGATCGGGCCATAGACTATCGCTGATCACTAACCCCGAACGTGTTAAACGGACAATCGAGCCGATTTGATCCAGCCAGCCCTGTCGTAGATAAGCTTCAAGGTACGGCTCGAACAGCACGCGAACAGGTCCATTCCAAATAGCGTCAAGTTCCTGAAGATCGACACCCGCTAACCTTCGCAATCCAAAAACGAACCGCTCGCGAATGTAGTCTTCCTTGGAAAGCTCATCCGCCTCCGCTACCAGCGATTGGCCAGATCTCGATTTTCGAATATAGGTCGTCGTGCTGCGATGATTGACTCGACGAACAAACCTATCAGCACTTAAGTGCTCAAAGCTGGCCGCACCGGGACCAAAGGCCCACCATGGTTGCCCCAACCAGTAAGCTTCGTTGTGGCGGCAACGATGGTCGGCACGCGCGAAATTTGACACTTCGTAGTGATCCCAACCAGCTTCGCGAAGCGCATCGATCGCATGTTCGTACATCGACAATTGCAAATCGCTCGCGAGCTCGAGCAGTTCATCCTTTAAAGTACGACCAAAGAAGGCAGAACCGCGTTCAATGGTCAGACCGTAGGTGGAAAGATGTTGGATCGGACTCGCCCGGGCTCGCGATACATCTGCTTGCCAATTGTTGAGCGTTTCGTTCGGAGCAGCAAAGATTAAATCGAGCGAAATATTGGAGAAGTAATCGGTAGCTTGGGCAAGAGCTCGTTCTAGTTGGACCCCAGTGTGATCCCGCTCCAAAAGCTTCAATTTGGAGTCGTCGAATGATTGCCCCCCCAGACTGATTCGGTTCAAACCAAAGTCGGCCAGCAGCCTCATATGCTGCGGCGTACAGTGGAGCGGATTGGCTTCGCTGGAGTATTCGCCGCTATCATCGAGCGGTAGCCAGGTAGCGATCATCTGCAGCAGTCGCTCGAGCTCGGGTAGTGGTAAGTGCGTTGGCGTCCCGCCGCCAAGGAAAATCGTATCCATTTTTTGCGGCTGCTGCAAAATCGCTGCAAGCTCACGCTCCAATGCTTCCAAGAACGCTGGAATTAGGTCATCCCGTCCCGAAATGAGTGTGAAATTGCAGTAACCACATCGATGGCCACAAAATGGTACGTGGATATAGGCGCTGCGAGCTGAAGTCATGATGTCCCTAGGGAGTGGGCAGTTTGCTTCGAAACGGCAATAATTGTCAATTCACCCATCGAAAAACCTTACATTTAGTCAACTGAGTCTCATGAGCCCCACAACGTATAAGGATAGCGGAGTCGATCTTGAACTGTACGAACAGGCAATGCAACGGCTGCCCAAGCTCATGCATCGCACGTTTAGCCCTCGCGTTCTGCGGAACGATGGCGGTTTTGCCGGACTTTTTCAACTCGACTTCAATTCTGCCCTGTTCGCGCGAAACTATCAGGAACCTGTCTTGGTTTCTGGAACAGACGGTGTCGGAACAAAGCTCAAGGTTGCGCAATTGCTTGGCCGACACAATACCGTCGGCATTGATCTGGTGGCAATGTGTGTGAACGATATCCTCTGCTGCGGCGCGGAACCGTTGTTCTTCCTCGACTATGTGGCGATGAGTCGCGACAATCCGCCATTGCTCGAGCAGATTGTGGACGGTATCAGCCAGGGATGCGTACGCGCGGACTGCTCGCTCCTCGGGGGTGAGACTGCCATCATGCCCGATTTGTATCAGGGCGATGATTACGATCTAGCTGGCTTCTGCGTGGGAGTGGCTGAGAAAAAGCATTTGATTTCTGGCGAACATATCGCTGCCGACGACGTAGTGATTGGCGTGCAATCCTCGGGTTTCCATTCGAATGGTTTTAGCTTGGTCCGCAAGGTTGTCTTTGACAAAGCTCGGCTAGGCATCGACGATGTGGTCGACGAATTGGGTTTGACAGTCGGAGAGGCGCTCATGACGCCGACGCTAATTTATTCGTCGCTCGTTCGGCAAGTCCTCAGTCATTACAAAGTAAAAAAT
The DNA here is from genome assembly GCA_041736515.1 of Pirellulaceae bacterium. Classification (GTDB taxonomy): domain Bacteria; phylum Planctomycetota; class Planctomycetia; order Pirellulales; family Pirellulaceae; genus Aureliella. The sequence goes on along the minus strand of JBGSTP010000229.1, from coordinate 30,882 downwards.
GTCGTCCACGGCATTGCGCATATCACCGGCGGTGGATTGCTCGAAAATACCGAACGCATCCTGCCTGCCAACGTGGACTTAGTTTTTCAGCGAGATGCTTGGGAGGTCCCCTCCGTATTCACCTGGTTACAAAAACTTGGGCAGATAGATCTCGATGAAATGTCGCATGTCTTCAACATGGGCCTCGGACTCACGTTCATCGTAAGCCCGTTTTATGCCAAAACAGTCGTCGATATTTGCAGCTCGCTAGGACTAAAGACTTGGACCATTGGTCGCGCCGTTAGCGGGTGTGGCAAAAGTCGATGGCAATAAACTGCGGCAGACCGCGCTGCAGCAAGCGTTTATTGCTCACCAACCAAGCAAAATAAATGCTGTTCACCACGTACGAACAGCTCGTTGTCCACTGGAGCTGGAGTTGCATCTACCGTTTCGCCCATGGCATTGGTGGCGACAACTTCCAATTCCGCAGAGTCCTTGATTACCGAAATGGTGCCATTGCGATCCGTGAGATAAACATGGCCGCCGGCAGCCACCGGCGATGCGTAGGTATTGCTTATTCCTGGAATTCGCTGGGCACTATAAAACGCCTTGCCAGTTTTTGCATCGATACACGAGAGCTGCCCCGACTTACCTTTGTAGAAGTAGATTCTGCCCATCGACAGGATTGGGGAAGCCACATCTGGGGTATCGCGATCAATCGACCAGACAACATTCGTGGATCTGCCGATGTCACCCGCTCCGCCTAGTTTAAAGGCGCCCATAAAGGCACCGCGAAAACCACTCCCCACGAACACTAGCTCGTCTTGCGCCACTGCGGAAGCGACAGGTCGTTCCGTTTGACCACTGCAGCGCCACAATTCCTTGCCAGTTTCCAAGTCGTAGGCCCGCGCATAGTTTTGGCCATTCATAATTACCTGCTTCTGTGCTCCGTGGCTAACCACCAGCGGAGTACACCAACCGGTTGGTTCATCGCGAGCTGTTTTCCAGATCGTCTTGCCAGTCCGTTTGTCGAGCGCAATCAATGCAGAAGGGCCTTCGTGATCCCAGGGTACAAGCAATTTATCGCCCGCAATTGTCGGCGAGCTTCCCTCGCCAAATCCGTTTCTGGTTTCCATCTTTCCAAGGTCATCTCGTTTCCATACGAGATCGCCTGTCATGGTGTAGCAGAAAAGACCTCGCGATCCAAAACTTGCAAATACATGCTCACCGTCGGTGCAAGGCGAAGCTGACGCGAAGCCGTTCGTAGAGTGAGTCTCCTGGTGCGGCGTAGCAGTCGTGGCGACTCGATCCCAGACAAGCTTGCCATTTCCACGGTCATAGCAGAATACTTTGAAATCGAATTGAGGAATGGAACCACCTGACGCTTGCGCGCTTTCTACCGCGCTCACCACAAAGACGCGATCGTTCCAAACAACAGGCGAGCCAGAGCCGCGGCCAGGCACGGCAACGTTCTCAGGTTCGTCCTGTTTCACGACGGCCCGTCCAACAAGCGTACTCGCACCTTGAGATTTACGGCAGCTCTCCGCCCACGTCGAGCCTGAGTATGCGTCTGAGTTTCGTCACCGCTTCGTCGGAGAATTGGCCTGCCGCGACGACGACTCTTTGGTACCCCTTGAGGTCGCCGCGCATTAGTCCCTCTGCCGTAATCTTGGTGTTGCTAAGATCCACCTCATTCTGCAACGGGCTGTCGGCCAATATGGCTAACGCTTCGTCCGTTAGCTGGGTGTCGGACAAATCCAGCGAGGATATCATGAGCTTTGCAATTGTTTTGAGGCTCGCGTCGCTAACACCGGAATTGCTCAAGTCCACAGACTGCCAATACGTGTTTGCTCGTGTCGCATTCAAAGATTCACCTGTAAACGATTGGGCATTCAACTGAATTTTGTTGATGCTATTCAAACTTGCATCTTGCAAGCCTTGCTCGGTGAACTTGCCGGCGCCTAAACAAAGCGTGTCCACAGCAGTTCGAGATTTGATGACTGCGAGGCTTGCATCTGTTAGCTGCGTATTGCTAAGGCTCAGCTCGCGGGCTGTTAGTATTCTTGAAGAAAGCGCACTGCTAAATGTCGCATCGTCGATGGGGTTTTTTCCGAGTACAAGTCGTTGTTCCGGTGCAAAACTCGCAAGGAAGCTAACGGTAAGCTGATTATCCGAAAGGTCTATCGAAAAAACCTGATTATCCACGTCCGCGAACAGCTCGAGCAACTGTTGATCGGTTAGTCCATAGCCGCGCAGGGATAGCGTTGGACTAAAAAAAGGGGCAAGCTGCTTTAGTTCATCGAGCGTCCAACCCATATAACTCAAATCGAGCGTCGAAAGTCGCAATGCCTGAACCACACCGAAGAATTCAAGCATGTCTTTAGCTTTAATCTTCGTACCCGCCAAGTTGAGGCTGTCGACTGTAGATGTGGCTAGATAGTTGCTTAAGGCCTGGACCGAGATGTTTGTGTAAGATAGATCCAATTCCCGCAAAGCAGTAAAGCCACGAATCGTCGCAAATGATGCGTCGGTTATTTTGGTCCCACTGAGATCGAGCGAGTTTAAGTCCTTCAGATAAGTAAATCTGCGGAGTGTCGCGTCGTCAGAATCTGGGCCGAGTTTGAGCGCCGTAACGCGACGAGCACTGACCGTGATCGTTCCCCCAGAACCGGCTATATCGGCCCCCAAACGGTTGTTTTGCAATTCGGCATCGCGCCGTTGCCCGTCCACAGCCTGCACATAGATACTGCCAATTATTGCCAGCAAAAACAGAGCAACTGCTAATCTGCGCGGCCCGCGCCCAATGCGTTTCCGATCAGGTTTTGTCTCGAGGCTAGGGGCATCATTCCATGGACCATCCGTCGCGGGCAGAGTAGCAGTTTGGGCTTCGCGCGACGCAACCGTACGACGCCGCGAAGTTGCGTACAATTCCACACCGTACAGTCGCAGAGTCCACATCCCAGTGAAGAACACACCCGCAGGCACAAAGATAAAGCCGATTACAGACACCATACCATTCACCGTTGTGATTGATGCGGAGCCCCAATAGCGCACACTAACAAACTCCCACAACGCGATTGCACTGGCCAAGAAAATAAGCACCGCTCCCCAATACATCGAGCGTTGCTTGATTTGCCAGGCAATTAACGCGGCTGGTAGCACGATCAGTAAAGAGTAAAGTCCTACCGTTAAACCAACGGTGCCCATAGTGGCCCAAAATGTGTTATCGCGGAGATCAGATACGACGGTAGAGGCACGCGCGAAAAACAAGAAAGACCCCACTACGACCATTGCAACGAAGATTTCGCCGACGCCTTGTTGGGTCGACCATGCAGCTGGTGAGTGCCGCGCAAGGTGCCAGCCTTTTAAAAAGCGAAATGCAAAAAAAGGCGCTGCGGCAATCAAGAAAAACAGGGGAACTGCAAAAATAAGGGCCAGCCCGTTGTTGTCAAAGAAAAACTGATACTGCCAAGACTGTCCAGTAATCAGTAAGCAATAGGCAATGGCACCCAGTAGCGACGCCGTGCAAAGTCCGTAGAGCCAATGCCGGGTTCCCCAGCCAGCTACGACGATCATACACGCCATCTGTCCGGTGATGCACCCCGCGAAGAGTATCATCGCCAAATCCGGCGTGACCGCAGGAAAATTTTGATTGATGGACGCGATCGCTGGGAACGCCAACAAGTCCCCTACCAGCAATGTTGACCAGAACAGCAGCACGGGCCAGGCGCTGCCACCCTGTTTAGATTCGCGGCTGGATCGTTCGGGTTGCGACTTCATACACAGGCTCGAGAACAGTGGAGTGCGCGGTGAATCAACTATTGCGCGGCCGGGATGGCAATTGGCGTCGGCTCTAAGTTTGCTACCAAGGACGCGTGGTGATCACTCCTTCTTCAGGACTGCTGGCGGTTGCGTAGAGCCGCTTAGGAATACGTCCGGACAAATAGGCTTCTCTGCCTGCGACGGCGGCATGTTTCATAGCGATTGACATCCGTACTGGATCGCGCGCATGAGCGATCGCAGAGTTGAGCAAGACACCATCGGCGCCTAGTTCAAATGCCTGGGCCACGTCGCTGGCCGTACCCACGCCAGCATCCACGATAACGGGATAGCCTGGATCGTCCTCTTTCAGGTACTCGAGAATAATACGCAGGTTGTTCGGATTGAGAATTCCCTGGCCGCTACCAATTGGGCTGCCGGCTGGCATGACGCTGGCAGCCCCTGCATCCTTCAGTCGCCGAGCCACGATGGGATCGTCGCTGGTGTAGCAAAGTACCTGAAAGCCATCAGCGACTAAGGCTCGACAAGCTTCGATCGTGGCGACTGGGTCGGGAAGGAGTGTTTTGCTGTCGCCCAGAACTTCCAGCTTGACCCAATCCGCACCAGGATTTTCGAGCACTTTCAGTATCTCGCGTCCCAACTTGGCGACGCGAACCGCATCGGTGGCGTTATAGCAGCCGGCCGTATTGGGCAAAAGCAGATATTCTAGTGGGTCGATGTAATCGAGAATGTTCTGACCCAATCGATCGTACATGCGCTCGCGACGAACGGCGACCGTTACAGAACTGGCACCGGAAGCAGCCAAAGACTCCTGCATCAGTTCGAGCGTATCGTACTTGCCTGTACCCACAATCAGCCGGCTGGACAAAGTGTGCTTACCGACCCGCAATGGCAAATCATCGACCAGCGGTGCGTTGGTCAGTTTCGGATCTTGAGCGGGGTGCATATTGGCCATAGCAATTGTTACCCACCTCCAACCAAAGTGACCGCTTCAATAACATCGCCCTCTGCAACTTTTGTCTTGTCGTGCGCTTCGCGCGGTACGATCTCCAAGTTGACCTCGACGGCCACCAGCTTGCTACGAATCTCGGCGAGCGTCAGTAGCTCAGTGATATTTGTACCAGCAGGAACTTCGAGCGATTGGCCATTGAATTGAATCGAAATCATGGACATACGTGTCGTCTATTCATCGAAGGCCGCATCGAAGGCGCGATCGCTGGGGCTAAAGTCCATGCGCTTGGTGAATGTGCAAGCTTCGGCTGCACCGAACTCGCGATTCATTCCACTGTCCTCCCACTCGATGCTAAGTGGGCCTTGATACTTGGCAACATTTAGCGCGCGTATAATCTCTTCGAAGTTCACGCCGCCACGACCAGGGCTACGGAAGTCCCATCCGCGGCGAGGATCGCCGAAATTCAAGTGGCTGGAGAGAATTCCCGAGCGACCATTGAGGGTTTGAATCGCATCTTTGACATGCACGTGGTAGATGCGGTCAGGGAATGCTCGTATAAATTCGACGGGATCGATGCCTTGCCAAATCAAGTGGCTGGGATCGAAATTGAAGCCAAACTCTTCGCGATGTCCCAACACCTCGAGGGCCCGCTGGGCTGTATAGATGTCAAACGCTATTTCTGTGGGATGCACTTCGAGCGCGAATTTTACACCGCACTCGCCGAAGACATCTAGAATCGGATTAAAACGCTCTGCGAACAGCTTAAAGCCATCCTCAATCATCTTTTCTGACACCGGCGGAAACGAATATAGCAAGTGCCAAATGCTGGAACCGGTAAAGCCATTGACGATGCCCACTCCGAACCGCTGCGCCGCGCGAGCCGTCTGCTTCAATTCTTCAATCGCGCGCTGGTTAACCCCCGCTGGCTTGCCATCGCCCCACACATAATCTGGCAAGATCATCTTGTGCCGCGCGTCGATATTGTCGCAGACCGCCTGCCCAACCAAGTGAGCGCTAATAGCATGGCACTGAAGCCCATTCGCTTCGAGCAATTCCCGCTTCTTTGTGCAGTAGCTATTATCCGACATGGCCTTGTCGACCTCGAAGTGATCGCCCCAACACGCCAGTTCAATTCCGTCGTAGCCGAATTGACTGGTCAATTTAGCCATGTGTTCGATCGAAAGGTCGGCCCATTGTCCGGTGAAAAGTGTGACGGGGCGTGCCATGGAAAAACTCCTATGTCTTGTCAATAGAATGTGTTATGCCATTCAAGCGTGGAAATGCTCTGGGATTAGAGCGGCCTAGATGAGGGGCCAGGCAGAGCCCTTAGGGTACAAGCTGCGTTGCAATTCGGGTAGTGCCCTCATGCGTCTAGGGACTGACTATTCACGTTCAAAATCGGTCGGATTGACCCAACCCGCATTCACTTTTTCGCCAGCCATAAACCGACGGTAAAAACCCAAGCCGGACTGATCAGCGTAGGGATAGCGATCAAAAACTTCGCCATTTCCCCTAACTCGCGGGTCATTCTGACCTCTCAACTTACTCAGCAGCACTTCTTCCATGGCTTGCTTCCGAGAGAATTGATTCGTGTCGCTGGCCAAATTCTTGAGGCACTCGGCGTCGTTGGTCAAGTCGTAGAGCTCCTCTTCCGGCCGAAAACCGAAGCTCAGCTCCCAGAAGCTAGCGTCCGCGCCGCTGCGTTTCAGGTTTAGGATGTCCGTCTTGGTTGGACTGCCGTCGCAATTGAGATAGCCCGTTTCGGGGTTTCCCGCCGGCCAGCGCATGGGCTCATAGTTCTTCACATACAGCCATCCGCCGTGCACGATGCCGCGAATGGGATACCCCACATCGCCTGGCCGGCCGATATCGTGCCTTTCTTTACCAATCAGCACATACTCGCGGTGCGGATCGACTTTGCCGCTGGCCGAGGAGCGAAAGATAGTTGTCAAGCTCCGACCTGGCGACGACTGCATTCCCGACTGATCCCAGGCAACTTGCGCTAGCTCGAGAAAGGTTGGCGCTAGGTCGATGAAGCTGACGTAGTCATCGATGGTGCGACCTGCGTTGTTAATTCCACGAGGCCACATAATTGCCAACGGCAGATGGTTCGAAACTCCGTAGGCTTGACCTTTGCAACGAGGAAACGGCATTCCGTTGTCTGCTGTGACAACGACAATCGTGTTTTCAAGCTGTCCGCGCGACTCGAGCGCCGCTAACATTTTCCCCAAGTGATCGTCGAAGTACTTGAGCTCAAATGCATAGTCGAGCATGTCGGTCCGCACTGTTTCGTTATCGGGCCAATATTCGGGCACTTTGTCGATGTCGCTCGGTTTACGCCAGCCGTTTCGTAGACTCACTCCAAACTCGTACGCTCGGTGCGGTTCTGTCGATCCGTACCAAAAACACCACGGCTGCTCCACCGGAGTCGCATCCAGGAATTGTTCGAAGTTGCCGGCGTAGTCGTTGCCGGAGATCTCTTTCGCAGGAGGTGTGAGGTGAAGTTTCTCAAAGGGTTGCCCAGCCATTTTTCGTTCCTTGCCGACTTCGTCGAGCGCTACGCCTGGCGCCCAATCCTTACCCGTCTCGCCGACGAAATAACCGTGCTCGGACAACGCCTCACAATAAGTCTTAAACTCGGCTGGAAAGTAACACCAATGATTGCCAGCTTCCTTTAATTGCCAAGAATTCCGCCCCGTGAGAATACAAGCTCGAGATGGCGCGCATTTCGCATTGGGTGTGTAGGCATTAGTAAAAAGCAAGCCCTCACGCGCAACGCGATCAAAGGCTGGCGTCTCCACCCACTCACATCCGTAGGCCCCGCAATAAGGCCACGAAGCATCATCCGCAATGCAAAATAGAATGTTAGGGCGCTGGCTTGGGGAATTCTCCTGAGCGTGCAGGCTTGGGGTAAATATCTGACAGACGGGCATGCCACACTGGTAAGCAAACAGCACACCGGCAATAAGCCAAGAGGATAGCAGCTGTTTCGGCATTGGAGTTTCTCCGAGTACTTGTAACCTAATAAACAGCAGCCATGATAACTTATAGGAGCAGAATTTTCCCTACCCACCCCGCTATCCGCGATTTTCCTCCCGCTCATGAAAACCCTACGAAGTTTTTGTTTTGGTTTTATGCTCGCCGGTCTGTACACGGCAGGCTCGGGGCAAGAGAGCGATTACCTGGGCGCCCACGCGCCGAAAACAACCGGCGAAATCTACGGACAAGGCGTCCGCGAAACTGCTTGGCAGCCTCCCGATCGCGAGCGCGAAGGCTTCCATTTACCTCCGGGCTTCCAAATTGAGCTATTCGCTGCCGAGCCGCAAATTGCCAAACCCATGAATATGGCTTGGGACGACCGGGGGCGATTGTGGGTGACCAGCACTCAAGAGTATCCCTACCCAGCCGAAGTCGGCGCCGCAACTCGCGATACGATTCAGATACTGGAAGATTTAGACCAAGATGGCCGAGCGGATAAATCGACGACCTTTGCTGATGGACTCAACATTCCTATTGGATTGCTCCCAGTCCAAGAGGGAGTTATTTGTTTTAGCATTCCTAATCTGTGGCTACTTCGCGACAACGACGGTGACGATCGGGTCGATGAACGGAAGGTACTGCTCGGTCCGTTCGACACATCTCGCGACACACACGGCATGATCAATTCATTGCACCGAGGCGACGACGGCTGGATCTACGCCTGCCATGGATTTAACAATCAATCGCAAGTAACCGCCCGCGACGGCTCGTCGGTAAAGCTGATGTCGGGAAATACATTTCGATTCAAGGAGGATGGCTCACGTATCGAACAGGTTACCCACGGACAAGTGAACCCATTTGGCATGACCAGCGACGAGTGGGGTAACTGGTACACAGCAGATTGCCACAGCAAACCGCTCACAGCTCTGTTGCCCGGCGCCTGCTATCCAAGTTTTGGTCGACCTCATGACGGCTTGGGGTTTGCCCCGGAGATGATGAGCCATCTTCACGGCAGTACTGCTATCTGCGGATTAGTCTATTACCAGGCAGAGCAGTTCCCAACTTTCTACCGGAGGCGGTTCTACAGCGGCAACGTGATGACGAGTCGTATCAATTGCAATGAGCTTCAATGGCGCGGTGCAACGGCACAAGCCGTCGAACTGCCCGACTTCCTGACCAGCGATGACGCGTGGTTTCGCCCTGTCGATATTCAGCTCGGCCCAGACGGCTGCCTGTATGTGGCGGATTTCTACAACAAGATCATTGGCCATTACGAAGTCCCTTTGGAACACCCGGAGCGGGATAGAGACAGCGGACGAATCTGGCGCATCGTGTATCGAGGCAATGCTGAACACCTCCCGCCAATGGCATTAGATATAGACAACGGCGATCTGATGCGCGAACTGTCAAGCGAGAACGCCGCCCGTCGAGAACTGGCCGTGGAAGCGGCCATTGAGCACAGGAATATCGCGGGTGGCGAGGCGTCGAGGCTCCTATTCGATCCGAAACAGAGCGAACTATTGCGAATAAGCTGCTTGGAAATAGTGTTTCGTCAGAACCCTGCAGCTGCGCACTCCCGCTTGATCCCCCACGACTCTCCGCATCAACAGTTGTTGGTGCGGCAACTGAAGTTGGCCGCAGACCTTCCCACAGACTTACGCACGAAATTCTTGCAGGACGTCCGCAAAGCAATTCCGTTTGCCAATCCTCAAGCCAACCGTGCGGTGTGCCCACTCTTGGCTGCTAGCGGCGATTGGCATGACATTGTTAACCTGTCAAGGTTTGCTGCGGATCAAACCGACACGGCTACTGCACACGCTGCCCGTATTGCTATCAGAGATTTACTCCTAAACGACTCTCAGCTCGCTATGGCAACCGCAGGCTGGCCACCTGCAGATAACTCGACGAACACTGCAACGCCAACTTTTGCAATCGAAAGTCGCGAATCTCAGGTGATCGCCGGCGTATTGCCTGCCGTTGATTCCGCACTAGCAGCGGAGCGGCTTCTGACGTTCATTACGCTCCAAGACAAAACTCCACCCGCGCTGACTGATGCGGCGATTAACTTGGTCACAAAATTCGCAGTCGATCCGCTGCTTGGGAGGCTGCTGGAACTGATCTCGATCAAGAATAGCGGAAACCTTGCCAACAAGGCAAAACAGTTTGAACGACTGTGCGAATCGTATTTGATAAAACATCCAGCGCTCCCAACCAAGATTACAGATTTTGGGAAGCGTCTGCAAACCGAAATTGAGGTTGCCTTGACAGCCGCAGCCAACGGTGAAACACGCCCTCTGGCATGGAAGGATGCAACCCAAGCCGATTGGTCCTCGGAAAAGCGGAAGGGCGTTGAGGGTGTCGAGCTAAAACTGCGATCCAGCTTTACTCGCGGCGAAAGCTACACTGGCAAATTGATATGCCAGCCATTTAGCTGTCCCACCAAACTGAGTTTCCTTATCGCTGGACATAATGGTAACCCTCGCGAATCAGATCAACAATTGAACCGCATTGATCTGCAGTTAGTCGAATCTGGGAAAGTTATTAAGACTGCCTTTCCGCCTCGCAGCGATGTTGCCCAACGTGTGCGTGGAAGCTTGCCAAATTCGCGGGACAAACGGTACAGCTAATCGCGACCGACGGGGATGCTGGAAAAGCCTACGCATGGCTCGCGTTTGGGCAGTTTTCCAAGTCGGGACTGGACGATACGTTCGATCCAAGCCTGCTCGAAGTCTATCAGGTCGTCCTGCGACGCGGTCTCGCCGAAATGGACACCATGCTCCTGAACGCGCTCGCGCTGAGCGCAACGCAACGCGCGGAACTTCTGACAGCAGCACTTGCCGGCAAAAAATCCGCTTTGAAACTTTTGCTCGCGACACACGCATTGGCCATTCAACGCGCCGATCTGGTTGTCCCAGAAGTGCTATCCATGATCGACGCCGAGTCGATATTGAATTGGGCAAAGCAAGTCGCTTCTGCTTGCGCGGTTAGTGAACAGAGCATGCTGGCGTCCAGCCTAATCGGCACCGTCGATGGATGCGATTTGCTCGCGCGATTAATTGACGAGGGAGCTGTTTCCGCTGTGTGCCTAAAGAAGATCGAGCCACAATTTGCACCAGGCACGCCCACCGAAACCAAATCCTTTCTCGAAAAACAGTTTCAACTCTCTCAGACCATGCCCTCGTTGGGCGAATCGGCCGCCCAACGTCTTGCAGAACTCGATTTGTCCGCCGCAGATTTGGGCCAGGGGAAGCAACTGTACCAGCAACATTGCGCTGCGTGCCATCAATTGCGAGGCCAGGGTAACCTTGTAGGGCCACAATTGGATGGGGCTGTTGTGCGAAGCATCGAGCGACTGGGTGAGGACATCTTAGAACCAAATTCAAATGTGGATAAAGCATTTCGAAGTTCGGTTATTATGCTCGATAATGACACTGTGCTAACGGGCTTGCTGCGAGAGCAGGCGGATGGCACTGTCGTCGTGGCAGGCGTCGATGGCAAGTCCCAGCAATACACCCAGGAGCGGATCCTGCAGCGTCGCGACACGAATACTTCGCTCATGCCTGCGAACGTCGGTGAATTGTTGAACGACCTCCAATTAGCCTCGCTACTCGCATACCTGAGGCACCAACCTGCACTCTAGCGTAGCAGCAGCCGCCAGTCGCACGTATTTTGCAGCGAAATTGTACCGAAAACCTTTAAGCTCAAGTTCAAGGAGCTTTGAATGCTTGTGTCTGGTCCTGCCTATGTAACGTCTCATTATGCTCCGAAAACAATGGCGATCGCTTGGCTCCACTCTGCCGCTTTGGCTGTCGGCTGGATGTTGATTGCGAACGAGCCCGTTCAGGGGATTGAATTCTATGTGGCTGTGCATGGTTCGGATGTCAATCCAGGAACGAAAGCTGCCCCATTTGCGACGTTTGAGCGCGCCAGAGATGCCATCCGTCAATACAGACGTGACGGAAAATACGGCATGGAAAGAGTGGAAGTACTAATTCGCGGTGGTATCTACCCTCGACAACAGCCTCTCGTGCTGAGCGAGCAAGATTCAGGCTCCTCGCATGCGCCGATTGTGTATGGAGCCTATCCCGGCGAAACAGTATCGATCTCAGGTGGTATCGAATTGCCACTGGCCGAATTCACCGCTGTAACCGACCCAGCAGTCCTGGAGCGAGTCCCCGAAATAGCGCGCGACACAGTCCGCGTGTTTCAACTCAAGAAGCATGGCTACCACGAGTATGGCCAGTTGTCTGTGTACGGCGCTTCGGTAATGCCGCCCTATACACCCGGTCCCAACGCACCGGAACTGATCGTGAACGATCAAGTAATGACGCTTGCTCGCTGGCCCAATGCGGATTACGCGCTGGTAGATACCGTCATCGATAGTGGTGCAAATCTGCGAATGTGGCAAGCGGATATGGTGGGTCGCAACGACCGACGCGGTGTCTACGTGCCTCCAGAAAAACGAGAGAATCCTCCACGCGGATTTGCATTTACCATTTCCGACAAGCGCCCGCAGCGATGGATAGGAGCTGAAGACGCCTGGTTGTTTGGATACTGGTATTGGGATTGGTCCGACCAAAGTGTGCAAATCAAGTCGATCGAACCCGAATCGAATATCATCCAAACTGTTCACGCGAGCGGCTACAGCGTCCGCTCTAAGCAGCGATTCTTTGCATTCAATTTGCTTGAGGAACTGGATTCACCGGGAGAATGGTATCTGGATCGCAAACTGGGAAGCCTTTATTTTTTCCCGATCGATAGCACAATGCCCGGTTCCGCAACTCTTTCCCTGTGTACAGTTCCGCTAGTTGAACTGCGGGGCGCGTCGCATGTGTGGCTGCGAGATTTGAAACTAGGTACAACATGCGGAGACGCGGTACACATTTCACAGGGTAGCGGCAATGGGATTGAAAACTGCAACCTCGGAAACCTGGGCGGAAAAGCGGTAATCATCGACGGTGGAAGTCACCACATCGTTCGCAATTGCTGGATACACGATACCGGCTCAGGCGGCATTCGCGCTTCGGGCGGCGACCGACAGACGCTGTTGGCAGCGGGACATCGCATCGAGAATAATGAAATCACCCGTTATTCTCGCCTGAAAAGGACCTGCTCTGAAGCCATTGCGCTAGATGGCGTGGGATGTGTTGCCGCTGGAAATCACATTCATGATGCACCGCATGCTGCAATTCACTTTCTGGGAAACGACCATACAATCGAGTTCAACGAGATTCATCATGTACTGCAGGAAAGCGATGACGCGGGAGCTGTGTATAGCGGGCGTAGACTTACCTATTGGGGCAACAAAATACGGCACAATTACTTCCATGACGTCTACGGCTTGCCCGCCGGCAAGACGCGTTTCAAACGCATCTTAGCCCACGCCGTTTATCTGGATGATGCTTTGTCTGGTATCGAAGTAACGGGGAATGTTTTCAGGAACTGCAACAACGCGATTTGCGTCAAGGGAAGCGATAACCGCCTGGACGGCAACGTTATCGTGGATTGCCGACAGTCCATTGTGGATCACAGCAAGTCGGACGGTGGGACACATGCTCAGCCTCTCCGTTTTGACCAGCCGGATCGTTTGCCTGCTAACATGGATCTCACGCAACTTACGGACATTCTCTCTGTCCCGTATACAAGCCAGCACTGGCGCGAACGCTATCCTGGACTGGCTACTAGTCTTGAAGAAACATTTGGAGCTTGGCGTGTTTCAATACAGGGAAATGTTTTACTGCGAACCCCGCCAATCCAAGCCAGCCAGCGAATGCAGGAACTGGGTAGCGTCGAAGGAAATCTTGTTCTACAGGACGATTACCAGTATGAATCGGACGCTGACTTGGAATCCTGGGTAGAATCCCTTCCCAGCCGGCTAACAGATTTTTCGCCCATTCCCTTTTCAAAGATTGGGCTTCAGAATCCGATTGGCCCTCGCTAAGAACATTCGATCTGCAGAGAAGCCGCAGGGCTAAATTTAGACTATAGTTCATGCGCCAGACGCAAATAACGTGACACGAGTGAATCCCACCTGTAACACTGCTTCATCGGTGTCATCTCAAATGTTCAACACACAGGACTTGCCAAGTGTTTTTTAAAAGACCATCAATAACTCAACGCACGTCTTGCCCCTTTGCCTTCCGCGGAAACAAGAGTTGCACCGTAGGTTTCTGGCTTACCACTAGCTCTGCCGCGTTGGTGTTATGCGTTTTTCTGAACACATGTGTTCAGCCGAATACTAGCCAGGGTGCCGAGAAGAATTTCATAGTGGTCTTCATCGATGACATGGGATGGTCGGACCTTTCCTGTTTTGGAAATAAGCTGGTCGAAACGGAACATATCGATCGGTTGGCTTCCGAAGGCCTTCGCTTTGAGCAATTCTATGTCAATGCGCCGATATGTTCACCGTCGCGAACCGCATTGACCACTGGACAATATCCTCAGAGATGGCGAATCAGCTCTTATCTCAATAATCGCAAAGACAATGCTCGGCGCGGAGTTGCCGATTGGCTCGATACGAAGGCAACCACTGTGGCAGAAATACTGCATAACGCAGGGTATGCAACAGGCCATTTTGGCAAGTGGCACATGGGTGGACAACGCGACGTCGGCGAAGCACCTTTGATAACCGAGTATGGATTTGACGCTTCGCTGACGAACTTTGAGGGACTCGGAGATCGGCTGCTGCCGCTGTGTAACGCATACGATGGAAAGCCGCTAAAAAAACATGCATTGGGAAGCGACAACTTGGGGCGTGGCGAGATAACTTGGATGGATCGGACGTTGATAACAAAGGGCTTCGTAGTTCGCGCGCTTGAGTTTATTAAATCTGCTCAGGCGGCTGGCAAGCCATTCTATGTTAACGTTTGGCCGGATGATGTTCATTCGCCCTTCTACCCACCCGAATCTCGCCGCGGCGCTGCGAGCAAGCAGCAACTCTACCATGGCGTCGTCGATACGATGGATGAGCAGCTGGGATTATTGTTTGACTTTATTCGTAATTCTGAGACACTCCGCGCGAACACAGTGATCGTCCTGTGCAGCGACAATGGACCCGAGCAGGGTGCCGGATCGGCTCTGCCATTACGTGGGTTTAAGACGAATCTTTACGAAGGTGGGATTCGCTCGCCGTTGGTAGTTTGGAGCCCCGGCTTGATGGTTCCGCAGAAGGTGGGCAGCGTAAATGCAACCAGTGTATTGTGTGCGATGGATTTAGCGAGATCGATAGTTGACATGTCGGGGCACGCTCAGCACTTGGACTTACAGATGGATGGCGAAGTTTTGTCTGATGTGCTTCTGGGTGCATCGGAACGTTCCAGATCAAATCCGATTTTTTGGCGTCGACCGCCTGATCGTCCGGGCACGAAGACGGAAGACTACCCTGACTTAGCCATGCGGGATGGACGGTGGAAGTTATTGGTCGAGTACGATGGCAGCGCCCCGCAACTATACAATCTTGAGGTAGACCCTAGTGAGACCGACAATCTGGCACCCGGCCAACTAGACCGCGTTCAAGCGATGATTGCGGCCACACTTGCTTGGAACAGTCAGCTCCCTGCTGATGCTGGCCCGACGTTGGAGAATGACCGCCAGTGAATTGCGCGAGACACGAGAGCTACGGCGAAAGAAACGTGAGCGGAGCTCGCCCACGTTTTGTTGCCAAACAACCTTTCATTCCGGCTTTTGCCGCAACGTCTATTACTTCGTCGCGTCCGTCTGTGCAGCCACTGCCTTAGGTGTCGCCTTATCTTCTTCGCCGATAACAGGCGACTTTGAGGGTGCAGCAACTGAAGACGAACTGCTACTGCTGGTTTTGGAACGCAGCAACTCAAGTTGCTCGCGTTGTGCAGCGGTCAAAACACTTTCGATTTGGGTCATTTCCGATCTCTTCAGAGAAGCCAACTGCTGCTCGAGCATGTCCACTTCCTGTCGAACCGAATGCTGGATTCTGTAGATCGCCTGGCGTTGCTCCTCATTGATGAGTGAAGCAAAGTAGCGTGGCAAACGCCCGGTCAACATCTGCTTCGACTTGGGCTGAAGCGACTCACCCGGCTCGACAGTAACATTCTCCTGCGAAACCACCTCTTGCGCGTTGGGAGCCATCGCCGGTTTCGTCTCATCGCCCACAGCGTTGAGATTCCCGACTGCTAAAGACAGCACCAAAGCTGAGACGTAGTGAATTCTGACCATCATCATGTTCTCCATTTCTTGACTATTCGTTTCTTGAAATTGTTTAAACTGTCATTGCTTAAACCGACACTGTTTAAGCCGCAGTTGCGCTGCAACCGTAATGCACGGTTGAAGCCACCAGAACTAAATTGCGTTCGCGAACAAATAGAAGACGAACTCAGGTCCAATTGCTTACAGTGATTCCTTAGATTATTCCAAAAATTTTCAAGATGCTCGAAACCCCAACTCTCGGTTGCCGTCACTCGGACTCCCCAACCCCAGCCTCCCAACTGCTCTCGCACTGAGCTGTCTACAGTTGTGCTGTCCAACACACATCCATGCGCAGTTTTTCAAGCAACGGCTGAGACAACCGAGCCACAACAGTGGAAGTGCTTGGAAAAGTAGCTTGAGATGCCTTGTCCAGAATGTCCAAAATTAATTTACAATTTATCGATTATTTGGAGATCCTGGAAAGCAATTCGAATGCATTCTGCACTCCACTTAGCGAAAATAGAGGTTTCCCTCCTCGGGCTAAATCGTTGCTTCCCGAAACAAGGCCTACCCATGCTGCGTGCGTTTTTTTTAGCGTTGCTGTTGCTGAACCCCTACGGCATTGCGGCAGAGCCGCTGATCGATTTTGGTAAACAGATTCTGCCGATACTGTCGGATCACTGCTTTCAATGCCATGGCCCCGACGAGCAAACACGCCAAGCAGATTTGAGCCTTCACACCGAGTCTGGAGCGCTGCGCCATGAATCTGCCGTTATCCAGCCTGGCAGGAGCGATCAAAGCGAATTGGTGCGGCGACTGGTAACGACGGATGCGGATGAGTTGATGCCACCCCAAGCGGCCAACCGCCCGCTTACGGTCGAGCAAATTGAGTTGCTTAAGCGATGGATCGATGATGGGGCGAAGTGGGGGCGGCACTGGGCCTTCGAATTGCCCCAAAAACCGAAAGTGCCCGAGAACCAATCTGGAATTGACTACTTTGTCGATTTGCAATTGAAGGCGCGAGGAATCAAATCGACTTCCCCAGCCAACAAAGAAACGCTGCTGCGCCGCGTTACACTCGATCTGACTGGGTTGCCACCAACGCTCGAGGAGCTCGACGATTTTCTGAACGACACCTCTGTCGATGCATACGAGAAAGTTGTCGATCGGCTTCTGCGATCAGCTCATTTTGGTCAACGCATGGCCTGGGATTGGCTCGATGCGGCTCGCTATGCGGACACCAATGGATTTCAGGGCGACCCAGAACGCACGATGTGGCCGTGGCGAGACTGGGTAGTCGATGCAATCAACGCCAACATGCCCTACGATCAGTTCACAATCGAACAATTGGCAGGAGACCTGTTGCCCAACGCGAGTCGCGAACAGCTGGTGGCGTCCGGGTTCAACCGCAATAACATGCACAATGGCGAAGGTGGTCGCATTGCCGAAGAGACGCGCGTAGAGAATGTGTTTGATCGCGTTGAGACAACCACTACGATTTGGCTGGGAGCGACCTTCACCTGCTGCCGCTGTCACGACCACAAATTCGATCCTTTCACGCTGCGAGATTACTACGGACTTTATGACATTTACAATCAGATGTCTGAGACTGGGCAGGGACGTGGAGGTCAAGCTGAGCCGGCCATCGATTTCTCGACACCCGCAGAGGAGCAGCGCGTCAAGGCTGCGCAGGCGGAGCACGCCGAGATTGTTAAAGAAGTGGAAGCGTTTGAGTTGTTGAAATTCCCGCGGGAGGCGGGGGTTGCACTAAAGGATTCAATAGCCAGTCAATTGCCTGGCAATCTTCCCGCGACCCTCGCAAAAACGGCAGCCAAGGATCGGCGAGTGGACCACATGCTAGAAGCCATCGGCTATTTTGAGACCGACGGCAATGACCCTGAGTACGTCCAGGTTCTCAAGAAACTCCTGGCAGCCGTGCGCCGGCGCGAGTCGGCTGAGAAGGAGAGAACCAAAGTAATGATCATGGACGAAATCAAACAACGCCGAAATACGTTTATCCTGACAAAAGGGATTTACGATAAACCGACGGAGATTCGGGTTCGAGCCGCTTTGCCTCAAAGTCTTTTGCAGTCGCGCAGTGGCATGGAGACTCAGGATCGACCGCCGGCTCCGCAACCTATAATCACACGATTGGAATTGGCTCGGTGGCTCGTCTCCGTCGACAATCCTCTGACGGCACGCGTCACAGTAAACCGTTTTTGGCAAGCGTTTTTCGGAATTGGTCTGGTGAAGACGGTGGAAGATTTTGGTGTGCAGGGCGAGCTACCCTCGCATACAGAGTTGCTGGATTGGTTGGCGGTCTCGTTTGTGGACAGTGGTTGGGATGTAAAGGCTTTATGCAAACAGATAGTGATGAGCCACACATACCAGCGATCTTCTCGGATGACGCCTGAGCTAATTGAATTGGACCCGGAGAACCGCCTGTTAGCGCGCGGGCCGCGATATCGTCTGCCAGCGTGGATGATCCGCGACGTGGCGCTGGCCGCTAGTGGATTGTTAGTCGACACCTTAGGTGGTCCCTCGGTGCGTCCCTACCAGCCTGAAGGAATTTGGGAGGAGGCCACCTTTGGAAAGAAGACCTATGTTCAAGACCATGGCGAATCGCTTTATCGACGTACACTCTATATTTATTGGCGAAGAATCGTGGGGCCCACGATGCTTTTTGACACGGCTGCTCGTCAGACGTGCAGCGTCAAGAACTTTCGCACCAATACCCCCTTGCACGCATTGACGACGCTCAATGACATTGCATATGTCGAAGCGGCCAGAGCGCTTGCGCAGCGCGCCTTGACCACCTGCGAATCTACCCAAGCACGCATCGACTTTGCATTTCGGCTAGTTACATCTCGCCATCCGTCGGCAGTTGAATCAAAGATACTGCGCGGGCGATTGGATGCGCTGCAGCGTCAGTACACCACCAATCGTGAGGCAGCCATTGAACTGTTGTCCGTAGGTGAGTCCAAACGCGACGAGCAACTAGATCCCATCGAGCACGCTGCCTATGCCGGATTGTGCACCCTGATTTTGAATCTTGACGAAGCCATATCAAAGGAATAGCGGCCATGGATCCTATTTACGAATTCAACGCGACGGTAAATCGCCGAGCTCTATTTGGAAAAACGGCCCTAGGATTGGGGACGGCTGCGTTGGCCACGCTACTCGGTGGTGCGTCCGGAGAAGCAGAAACACATTCGGGCGGCACTGGCCACTCGGAGTCGCCACGCGGCGGGTTGCCAAACTTACCGCATTTTGCTCCGAAGGCAAAACGTATCATCTATCTTTTTCAGAATGGAGCTCCCTCGCACGTCGATTTGTTTGACTACAAACCCAAGCTGCGTCAGATGCACGGGCAACAAATTCCTGATGAGATTGTTGGAGGCAAGCGATTTAGCACGATGACCGGTGGGCAGACTGCTCGCCCCGTTCTAGGCGAGATAACTCAATTTTCGCAGCACGGCGAGAGTGGAGCATGGGTTAGTGATTTTCTTCCTCGCACTGCGGCCATCGCTGACAATCTTTGTTTCATCAAATCAATGCACACCGAGGCCGTGAATCATGCTCCGGCCATTACGTTTTTCATGACCGGTTCCGAAATGGCCGGCCGGCCCTCGATGGGAGCCTGGCTGACATATGGGCTAGGTACAGAGACTCAAGAGTTACCCTCATTTGTGGTAATGACATCGCGCGACAAGGAAGCCAGCTGCGGTCAAATCTTCTACGATTTTTATTGGGGTAGCGGTTTTCTTCCATCCAAATTTCAAGGAGTCAAATTTCGCGGAAGCGGCGATCCGGTGCTCTACCTTTCCAATCCTGCCGGCATGAGTCGTGAGATCCGTCGCGGCATCCTCGACGATCTTGCCCAATTGAATGAAATTAAGCTTGCGGAAGCAGGTGATCCAGAGATTGCGACGCGTATCGCTCAATACGAAATGGCGTATCGCATGCAAATGAGCGTCCCCGAATTGACAGATTTGTCCAACGAGTCTCAGGAAACTTTGAATGCATATGGTCCGGACGTGACCCGACAAGGCACGTATGCCTACAACTGCTTGATGGCACGACGTTTGGCGGAACGCGGGGTGAAATTTATCCAAGTGATGCACGCCGGCTGGGATCAACATCGAAACCTTAATTCTCAATTGAAGATCCAGTGTGCAGATACCGATACACCCAGTGCCGCTCTGGTGCAAGATTTGAAACAAAGGGGGCTGCTCGAAGATACGTTAGTGATTTGGGGCGGAGAGTTTGGCCGTACGCCTTTCCTGCAAGGGAAAATTGAGGAGACACAGCAGTGGGGACGCGATCATCATCCTTACGCGTTTACCCTATGGATGGCTGGAGGCGGCGTCAAGGCTGGCAGCGCGTGGGGGGCTTCGGATGAATTTGGATTTAACGCGGTCGAAAACAAGGTCCATGTGCATGATTTCCAGGCAACAATTATGCATCTGATGGGCATCGACCACGAGCGGCTCACCTTTAAATTTCAAGGTCGACACTATCGGCTAACCGACGTCCATGGCAAAATCGTTAACGAGGTAATCGCCTAGATATATCGCGCAACACATAGCAACGATGGAACGAGATGCAAATTGATCTTACAACGCCAGCTCTTCTGTTTTCGACCATATCGCTTTTGCTGCTGGCTTATACCAATCGTTTTCTTGGACTAGCGAGCGTCATTCGCACCTTGCATGCAAATTATAAGCAGTCTGCCGACCAGAACTACGTCGACCAAATTACCAATCTGCGCAGGAGGATTCATTTAATTCGCGACATGCAAACTCTCGGTGTGGCAAGCTTATTGAGCTGTACGCTATGCATGGCCGCACTATTCGCAGGCTGGCAAGTCATTGGCCAAATGATCTTCGCACTTAGCCTGCTATGCATGGTCGCATCGCTGGCCCTGTCCATTATTGAAATACGCATGTCGACAGGAGCCTTGAACGTTCAGCTTCGCGATATGGAACAGGATAACGATTGACATGAGAACTAACGCAATCAGGCGGAGCGCAGGGCGTCGATCTCCCCGGTGCTATCGGCAAAACTTTTAATGGGAAGCCCCAGGATTCTAGCTTGCGTCAGCCAAAGATTGGCTAGTGGAGTTCCCTCGGGCATGTTGATGTGCTTGCCTGACACGATGCGTTTTCCCCCGCCAGCCACAATGATCGGCAAGTCGTTGTATTGGTGTGTCGACCCATCTCCCAATCCAGAGCCGTAGGTGAACAGAGTATTGTCGAGTAATGTCGTGCCGTCGGCCTCGATGATGGAGTCCATCCTGTTTATTAGGTAAGCGAATTGTTCGACGTGAAAACGATCTACTTTTAGCAGATCGTCGATCATCTTTGTTTGATTGTGAGACATCTGGTGATGGCTGCGAGGTTCGCTGAACAGTCCTTCAAATAGATAAGGCGTATCCCAGCGTTCGGGACCTACCATAAACGTAGCAACATTCGTTAGCCCGGACTGGAAGGCGACGACCATCAAGTCGCCCATAAGACGAATGTACTCGCCGCGCGGCAAGTAAGCTTCCGGCGGTTCATCGAAAGGCACAATGGCCAATTCAGCCTTCATCTTCTCGAGTCGGTTCATTTGCTTTTCAATCGTCCGAATCGATTCGAAATACTCCGCAAATTTCTGGGCATCGCGATAACCAAGTTCGCGTTGTAAAGAATGTGCATCTTCGAGCACCAGCTCAGTAATGTCCCGATAGCGATCGATCTCCTGAGTCGAAAATAAGCGACGAAACATCCGGCGAGGATCGCGAATGGACGGTGCCAGGTGGCCCGTACCATACCAAGAGATATTGTCGAAATAGATCGATTCCTTATTGTCTTTGTGGCTATTGCAACTGAACTCGAGCGTCTTGAATGGCGTATCCGAGCCGATGTTGTCTGCCACCACATGATCGAGAGTTCGGTCAATGGGAAAAGCGGTCCCTTGTACCGTATAAGGCCGGGCGCTGCTCAGGTAACACGAGGCGCATTGCGCGTGCACGTCCGTTCCCTGTTGAAAAGTGCGGTCCATTCCTGTAATCAGGTTCAGTTTGTGCTTGTGCGGTTCCAGCGGCTGAAGGGTTGGCGTTAGCTGCGCCAGAGATTGCATGCTGAAGTTCGGATTCTGCTTGCCCAGCGACTTCATGACGTTGCCGAGATTGCCTTCCGGAATCGTATCATTGGCTTCGCCCGGGAAAAAACCTCGCCGCACGACGCCAATCGGCACATAAAAATGAGCCATGCGTCGGGCAACATTTCCCGCCGCAGTCGCGTGACTGACGCTCTCTAGAACTGGCAGAGCTAACAGGCTGCCGCCAGCACCCCTTAGGAAACGTCTTCTGCTAATTTCTCGCATGGGCTTCATTCCACGATGGATCGACTAGGGTGAGACAGTCATTGAATTGTCGGCTGTCGTTGGGTTATGCTTCGAAAGAAACGGTTCGCTCAATACGACTTGTTTAATTAAGGTCTGGAACTTGTAACCATCGTTGACAGTAGCTTCAACGATTCGATCGAGGGCGAGTTGATCGGCTGGCCCTAATTCTCGAGCGATGGCGTAGGCCAACAAATGGCCAGCCAGCCCTCGTGCAAAGCGGTCTTTTTCAGCAAGAATCGCCTGCTTGAATTCGACGACATTGCTAAAGCTGTGCCGGTGGAAAAGTTGACCCTCCATGTCTACTTTGCGACCGTTTTCATAGGTATCTCTCCAACGGCCTACAGGATCAAAGTTTTCCAGTGCGAAACCGAGAGGATCAATTTGTTGATGGCAGGCGCGGCAATCGGACCGTTCGCGATGATTTGCCAAGCGTTCGCGAAGCGTCAATTGAACCTCGTCTGCGGTCGGCTTCTCGTCCAGAGCTGGTACATTCGCTGGTGGCGGCTTGGGGGGATCGTTGAAGATCACACCAGCAATCCAGGCTCCGCGGGTAATGGGCTGAGTGCGGTCGGGACCCGAGGTCATCGTCATGACAGCCGCACTGGTAATAACACCTCCAATGCGTCTGTCGACTACAGGCAAGCGATGAAACTCCAGCACCGTGACTGCGTTGACGCCCTTCTTTGCCGCCGGCTGATTGATCGCTCGCAATTGCCCGCCTAACTCGCCGTACGCATTCTCTAACAGCGCGGAACGGTAGGTGAAATCCGAGTCGATGAGCTGCGTAATAGGTAGATTCTCGATCAGAACCGTTTCAAAAAGCAACAGCGGTTCCAACATCATGTGCATGCTAATCCGGTATTTTAAGAAATAAAAGTCGGGGAATTTGTCGGGGTTGGGAATGGATGAAATAATTCGATCGAGCTGTAGCCACTGCGCCGGGAAGCTATCGCAGAAGCGCTTGAGCCGTTGATCGCGAATCATTCTCTCGAACTGTGCCGCGAGAACCTCTTGTTTGTGCAATTCGCCGGCTTGAGCCAATTCGATCAACTGGTCGTCAGGCAAGCCACCCCAAAGAAAGAATGAGAGTCGCGTGGCGAGTTCGTAGTCGTCAACTACTGCGGACGATTGCCCATCGGTTTGAGCGGACGCTTTGTCAAACAGATACAGGAACCGCGGCGAAGCCATGGCTGCGGCTGCGATCGACTTCATCGCTGCTTCAAAGGCAACGCCGGACTCGAGCTGCCGACGGACCGAAGCAACATAGCGATCGACCAGGTCGGGCTCGACTGGGCGGCGAAACGCGCGGGTTAGAAACCACTCGAGTCTTGAACGCACCGCGTCCAGTTGGTCGCTTTCAGCCTGGGGTGGCTGAAAAAAATCAGCCCAAATTCCCACGTTCTGCGGCGTGAAGTCGGGACTTTGCGTGATCGACTGCCCGAGCGTCAAAAAGGCTTCCATAAGCAGCGGCGACATCGACAAGTGATCGGCTTGATTGTCGAACCCGTGTGAGGCGCGGAGGTCTTGAGGGAAAGCCGCAACACCCTCGAGCCGAGGTTCTATCATCTGCGACTTCCCAAGGGGACGACTGCCCACCGAGACGACGTCACCCATTTTTCCCGATTCGGGACGAAAGTAGTTTTTATGTTCGCGCAGCATGCGCTCTGGCAAGGTAAAGACGTTGCACTTGAGATCCAATAAGTCGGCGACTGCATTGTTGTACTGAAAGCGGTTCAAGCGTCGAATCGGGATCGGTGCGAACGTGACCTCTTGGTTTAGGGCTTGGTGACGAAGAGTTTTTAGCTCGGTGAGCAACTTGGCGCGAACGTCTGTATCCAAGGGCGTTTGGTCCGGCGGAGGCATTTCCGACAGGTCAACAACTTCAAAGATCTTCTGCAGTTGCGCTGCATTCTCCGTCAACTTAGCAATACTGTTGATTTCCAGCAGATTGACTTCGCCTTCAATGGCTGGTCCCTCCCCGTGGCAACGGACACAGTATTCTTTGAATACGGCTATCACCGAATCCTCTGAGGCAAGCAGAGAATTGCCCAGAGCGATCGACAAAAAAAAGAATGTTGCAATCCGGTTCATGGGAGAATCTGAGGGAAGCCAAAGTGCAGTGATTCAGTGCAGTGATTTAGTGGGCAGGAAGATTTATGATAACATCTCCGTAACAGATCGTGCCTTTGAACACCTGGAATTGAACAAAATGAATGCATGGCAACGCCTCGTTAGCTGGGCTTGGGTGACAACTGTTGTTTGGGCCGCGTGGAGTTCGTTGGCTGCTGCCCAGCCGGTCGATGCGGACATCCTGCTAAGGAATGGAACGCTCTACGTCGGAGACCAAAGCGCGGCAGTCGTCGGCGATGTCGCAATTGCTGGCGACACTATTGTCGCCGTCGGCCAGTTTGATGTGGGGCGAGTGGGAAGAACAATCGACTGCACTGGATTGATTGTTTCGCCAGGGTTCATCGATTTGCACAATCACAGCGACGCTCAAGTTTTAGCCAAGAAAACGCGCGCGGTCATAAATTACCTGTCGCAGGGCTGTACCACAATTGTTACTGGAAACTGCGGAAGCGGTCCCGTGGATGCTGGCAAGTACTACGAACAGATCGATCAGTATGGGGTAGGGGTGAACGTGGCGCATTTGTTGCCCCAGGGTAACCTGCGCGAAACGGTCATCGGCAGTGAACAGCGTCAGGCGACCGCCGAGGAATTGGATCGCATGCGAGAATTGGCGGACAAAGCCATGCGCGACGGTGCGTGGGGAATGTCGACAGGCTTGATTTACGTGCCCAGCTCTTACGCAGACACCGACGAACTCGTCGAGATTGCAAAGGTCGTCGGCAAGCACGGTGGAATTTACGCCAGTCACATTCGCGGTGAAGGCACAATGCTGCTCGATTCGGTGGACGAAGCGATGGAGATCGGTCAACGAGCCAGCTTGCCCGTGC
Organism: Pirellulaceae bacterium; assembly: GCA_041736515.1. Classification (GTDB taxonomy): domain Bacteria; phylum Planctomycetota; class Planctomycetia; order Pirellulales; family Pirellulaceae; genus Aureliella. Next base: position 5,685 of record JBGSTP010000229.1, on the reverse strand, counting down.
ACATTTCTCATTTCAAATCTTCAGGCAAGGATTCTTGGGGTTTGGTGCGGATCGCTGTTTCTAAAATTGATGCGGCAAGAAAAGATGGGCGGGCAATCACCGCCGATCAATATCCATACACGGCGTCCTCGACTTCGCTGACCGCGACCATCATTCCAACCTGGGCACGCGCTGGTGGCGATAAAGATATGCGAGCCCGGTTCGATGATGAAAAAGATGGCCCGCGAATTCGGCAAGCCATACAGGAAAAGCTGGATCTCACCGACGGAGGCCAACGCATCCAAATTGCACATTACGCCACCAATCCAGCATGGGATGGAAAACGATTGTCGAGTATCGCGCAGCAGGAGGGAATTGAAACCGTCGATTTGGTGTTGCAGATTCTGCGCAGCGGGGGCGCGGGAATTGTGAATCATAGCATCGATGAGCAGGATGTTCGCTTCGCGATGAACCAGTCCTGGGTTGCAACTGCGTCGGACGGTTCGTCGCGAATTCCGGACGAAACAGTCCCGCACCCGCGCAGCTACGGAACCTTCCCCCGCAAGATCGGACATTATGCTGTGCGCGAACAAGTTGTGTCGCTGGTACAAGCAATTCATAGCTCGAGCGGCCTACCGGCTGACATTCTGCATTTGACAGATCGCGGTTACTTAAAGGTTGGCTATCGGGCAGATGTGGCGGTCTGGGATGCCGCGGAGATCATCGACACCGCAACGTTTAACGAACCCCATGGCTATTCCAAGGGCATGCGCTATGTGTTTGTTAACGGTGAAGGAGCCATCTTTGACGGTTACCCGACAGGCGCGCTGGCCGGAAAGGCACTTCGAAGCCCATCTCTGAACGGCGGCTCGTCCAATAATCCTCGCAACTAGAACCACGAATTCGATGTGTTTGTGCAATTTTCGAGTTCCAAGGCCCTCGGACTGGATAAGCTGCGGCGAGTTTGACGATAGGCATTCTCAGTGTGTCTGTGTCTTTCTCGCGGTGTTGGACTTATGCAATTCAATCCCTTTCTGATGTCGATCGCAGCTCCGGCAGCGGCAAAATCGGTACAAACCGTCGTGCATGCGGCGCATGAAGTCGGGCAGGGGTTTTTGCGAACGCTGGCGCTGGTAGGTAGCAAAGCAACAGCTACCGATTCGATTCAAGATGTCTCGTTGCAGGCCCAGCTCAGAAATTTTGCCAGTGGTTTTCGCGAATGGCTCGGAAAACAGGGGCTAGCTGGCCCATTTGAAATGCAATTTCACCTGGCAAACAATGGCGATCCCATCTCTAGCGTGGTTGGCCCCAATTCTGCGCAGATTGTCGATGCTGTCTATTCCAACGACGAGATGCTGGAGCGGCTAACAGCGATAGCCACGCTGGCTCAATCGGAACAAGATCGTGCGGGCAGAATTCCAGGACTGACCAAGCCAATCCGCATTGTGATCGACTCGGATGGAGCCTATGTCGTCGATGAGGCCATCCGCGCATTCTGAGGATTTAGGTAGAATAGGCGGCCGCGTGCGGCTGGGTTCGATGGAATCGATTTTGCCGGTACCGCGAACCGATCTCCTTGTTCACAGTGTCTAGGTACCCACTAGCCGTTGGTCGTGGCATTCAATTGGGGGCGATATGGCTTCGGATTTTCGACTTAAAGAGCAGCTTCCGGCGGTAACTTCGCGGATATTGGCATCCTATTCGTCCAGCGATCGTATTAACCATTTGGGTCACTGCCCCCTACCCAAATATCAGGTCGTGGTCTCGATCTTGGACGACTTGAAGGACATCATCTACCCAGGATTTCGCCGTCGCGAGGGTCTGCATGCTGGCAACGTGATGTATCACGTCGGAGATCTCGTAGATTCCCTGCACGACAAGTTAACGACTCAAGTGGGGCGCGCGCTACATCATGACGATCGAGTCCAGAATCGTTCGAGCGACTGCGAAAATCAGATCGATTATGAAGCTAAGGGGCAAGCGATCGCGATTAAGTTCCTGGAACAAATTCCTAAGTTGCGGCGAATCCTGGCGACCGATGTGGAAGCGGCCTACGATGGCGACCCGGCGGTTAGCAGTCGCGACGAGATTATCTTCTGCTATCCTGGCTTGGAGGCGATCACCGTTTATCGAATTGCCAATGAATTGCGACGCTTGGGGGTGCCGTTCATACCGCGGATGATGACAGAGTGGGCTCACAAAGAAACGGGCATCGACATTCATCCCGGCGCCAACATAGGCGAGTATTTCTTTATCGATCACGGCACTGGCGTGGTTATCGGCGAGACGTGCGACATTGGCTCGCATGTGAAGGTATATCAAGGCGTTACCCTAGGCGCGTTGAGCTTTCCGACGGATGCGGACGGACAGCTAATTCGCGGCCAGAAACGCCATCCAACTATTGAAGACCATGTGGTGATTTACGCCAACGCAACCATCCTAGGTGGCAAGACCGTGGTAGGTCACGATAGCGTCATCGGCTCCAGTGTTTGGATTACCAGCACCGTGGCTCCTCATACGACAGTTGTATTGGAGAAGCCGAATTTGAGATTGCGCGGTGGCGTACCGGACGATATGAAGCCGGAAGCCAATTATCAAATCTAAAAAGGACTTTAGTGATGAACATTACGCGGGTCGACTCGGGGACTTCGTCCGTGTTGGTAATCGACAACGATCCGCTAATGTTGACGGCGATGGGGGCGGTTCTGAACATGCAAGGGCACCGAGCTGTGCTTGCTCGAAATGAAGATATGGCTATGCAATCGATTGTAGCTGGCCAATTCGATGTCATTATTCTTTCGGTCGAACAGCTACAAGCCGGCTGTGATTTTGCGGCCAAGTTGCGCGCACCAGCGATTGCGCGAGACATTCCAATAATTTTCCTGGTCCCCGAACTTTCAAACGCTTGGCTTACTAAGCTGGCCGCTCATGGCGGCGTGTTCTGTATCCTCAAGCCGATCGATCCCGCAGCGCTCATCGATTTGGTGGAAAAGGTGCTCTGGTTGCCGCATGTGGCCAAGGGGCGTCTGGGCACGGCAAAAGAACATCTGTCCCATCAGAACGATTGGGTCAAGTTGGCCTAAACCACCGAAGCCAGCTCTAGACGACGACCGATTTCAAATATTTCTTCGGCATCGAGAACCAGGTCGTTGCGAGTGAACAGTGTCCGAATGGCTTCGTGATGTATCTTCATCTTGAGTCCGCCTACGCCAATGGCACCATAGTCGATACGGCCTCCCCTCGCGATGGCTTTATCGGTAACGCCAATGCCCTCCAGCCCGGCCGGTGGTACCGCATTCAGGTCGATCGCGATTTTAAGTTTGGTTGCCGAATCGATCTGGGCTGATGTCAGGAGTTGGGCTCCCGCAGCTCCGCAACCAAAGACGGCGTTGACCTCCGATAAATTGTTGTGCAATTGGTGCTCGTCCTGGGTGCCCACGGCTATTAGTCTTTCGCCTTGCTCGCCGATCTTCGATTGGATTTGAGTGCATGCTTGAGCTGCACGCGCCGCATCGCGCGAAGCTAACCGTACTACGGCGCCCTGCCGCAGTAGCAGCCGCGCGACACGTTGGCCGACGGGGCCGGTACCGCCCATGACTAAAGCATCAAGCTTGTTCAGCTCGATATGCCGCGCCGCGCACAGTACGGCAGCGGCAGATGTCGTGTTGGCACCATTGCCATCGAGCATCACAGAGACGCGAATCGGACCAAAAAAGGATTGGGTAACTTCCTCGCTAATGGCTTCGCCGGTCGCGACGTTGGAACCGCCAATGAAGATAGCCGTATTGCATAGGCTCGCAGGTCCACGCGTGAACATGGCTCCATGAACCAGTGGCCGTACGTTGGTCGGCTCGACTTGAGCATACTGCAGCAAGTGATCCACTTCGGCATCGATGGCCACGACGGCATCGAAAACGCTCGCCTGCGGATCCGAATCTAGCTGTATCAGAATTCGCGGATGTTGCACGATGGATTGCTCCGGACCAGCCAGTGTTCGACCACGTCACGCATCAGCCAAGACAGTTCGCAATTGGAGTCGCACCAGGCGTCACCGCAAGCTCTGGCCTACGGTGACATGGGGGATCCATTTTGCAAGCATCGCTATGCGTCAAAGCCCTTGAAGGGGTGAGCTGCAGTGTCTTTCTTAGCAATCATCTCGGCAGCGGATGGCTTGCCCTGCATGGCACTAGCGATAGCATCCTTGGTCGCTTCGTAGTTGTACTTGTAGATTTTCGCATTGTCTTCGGCTGCAGGGTGGATGAACACGCCACAAACAATCACCAAGTCTTCAGCCTGATCGGCTGGTATGACTCCGGCAGCTACTTGGTCTGCCACAGCTTTCGCAACAGCAAATTGGGCCGGGCCAAACATTTGAACAGCTTGCTTCATGCCCTTGATCGTGACTTTGGTAATCATGACTGTCGAAGGCTTGACAGCCACATTGGGCTCGAGAACTGCTAGCAGGTTGGTATGTCCTGCACTTTGAGTGGATAGCGCATTTGCAAACGCTACGCCAACGGGACCGGTCTTGCTACCAATCATCAAATCGATGTGGGCAATTTCATTACCATCGCCCACGAGGGCTTCGCCTACAAATAGCGACATGTGTGCTGTCCTCAAAAATGAAGTGTGTGGATGTTGAATTCTGGCCGTGAGGAATTCGAATCGAGTGGTTGGAGTTGCGACTGCCAAAAGCTAGCCACAGAACGGAAACTGTCATTAGAACCAACTTGAAGCGATCGAAGCACTCCGGCGCAGCAAAAAGCGGCGGTCAGAAGGTATCAAACGGGCTGCTGATTGCAAGCGGTTGCAGGCTCGGTCCGAGGCTAGAGTGCAAATTCCGGACAGGAATTTGCGGTAAAACCACTAAAATTGGCAGGAATTGCAGCCAAACAGTTGATTTCTCGCACCCGGTGCTGTTTGTCAGGACGATCTAGACGAAATGCTCACGTAACGCCTGGACGCCTACACTCAAACCCGAGGAGCTTGTTTTCGAGACAATCGAGGGAGTTTGCAACAAAAAGCTAAAAAAGCTTGGAATCCTTGGCGAAATCGACTACCATGGACTTGTACTCGTCGAAATCAAGTGGCATTCTGGTCTGCTGATCCGTTTATTGGCCCAGTGTTTTACTGGGCAGTTCCCTGCACTTACTTCATTTTCCGATTGCCACGGCTTTCGATGGCGACGAGGTTCTAGGAACCGAGTTTAGATTGAAAAAACTAGAGGAATCTATGCACCGCAAATTTTGGTCTTTCCTAAGCCTGTTTTCAACGATGTTTATGGTTCAAGCTGCATTTGCAGTCGAGCCAGCAACTTCAAAAGCAAGCGATGCTGACAAGATTGAAGCAGTCGAAATGTTCCAAGCGATTCGCGAGGAAAAAATCGAAGTTAGCTTTATCCCTAAAGATGCAACACAAGCCACTGTTATCTTCAAGAACAAAGGCGATAAGCCACTCGACATTGAGCTGCCGCGTGCATTCGGCGCCGTAGACGTGCTCGGCCAAATGGGCGGCTATGGCGGCGGTGGTGGCATGGGCGGTATGGGTGGAGGTATGGGCGGTATGGGCGGTGGCATGGGTGGCATGGGTGGCATGGGCGGCGGCGGCCAAGGTATGGGCGGCGGCATGGGTGGCATGGGCGGCGGCATGATGGGTGGCATGGGCGGAGGTATGGGAGGCATGGGTGGAGGTATGGGCATGGGAGGC
>JBGSTP010000154.1:0-23915 GCA_041736515.1 Pirellulaceae bacterium | reverse complement strand
GCAATGATGCTTAACGATATGCGAGTCCGTCGATGTCTGGCGCAAAACGGATTGCAGATACCCGAGGAAACACAATTCATTGGTGGACTACATAATACGGCAACCGAGGAGATGATGTTTTTCGATTTGGAATTGTTGCCGATGCGAAAGGTCAAGCAGTTGCGCCAGGCCAGCAATCTCTTAGCCACGGCGGCTCGGCGCAATGCACATGAGCGGTGTCGCCGGTTTGATTCAGCCAGTCTATCGATATCGAACAGTGAAGCCTTACTACATGTACAGAATCGCAGCGAGGATTTGGCTCAAACTCGTCCTGAATACGGCAATGGTAGTAACGCAATTTGTTTTGTTGGGCGGCGGCACAGGGTGCGCGGCCTCTATTTAGATCGCAGATCTTTCTTGGTCTCCTACGATGGCACACAGGATTCCGCGGATGCGGCGATCCTGGCCAGAATACTCGCCCCAGTGGTACCGGTCTGCCAAGGTATTAACCTGCTCTACTCGTTTTCTGCCATCGACCCAACTGGCTGGGGCTCTGGTACGAAATTGCCACACAACATCACATCGCTGGTAGGGGTGATGGATGGGGCAGCCAGCGACCTTCGACCGGGACTGCCCTGGCAGGGTGTGGACATTCATGAACCCGTGCGTTTGTTGTTCATTATTGAAGCGACAACCGAAACGCTACTCAAGCTAATGAATGCCAATTCGACAATCAGAGACATCTTTCGAAACCATTGGGCCCACCTAACAACGCTCGATCCGCATACCAACAAGATGTATCGGTTCAGTAAGGATCGTTTTGTTCTTTATCAACCGGAAGAAGCTGAAAAAACGCTAGCGAGTTTGCCTCACGCGGATTGTTCGCGAAATTGGTACCAAGGAAAACGCGAGCATTTGCCGTTTGCGATGATCGGCAAACTCTCCAGCATGGACACTGTTACGCAACCGCCTATCGCAACGGAAGCGTACATGCCTGAGGAGCCGCCACTTTGATCATGTATGTCTGTGGACTCACGGTGGTTGGTGCACCTGCGTTGCTGGTCCTGGTAACGGGCGGCTCGCTATTGCTGGGATTGGGGCTTAACGAACGAAGTTTGGGCCGATTAACGCAAATACTCGTTAGCTGTGCTACGTTGGCAGCCATACTATTGCTGATCACCATGTTGCTGACCGACCAAGTCCAATACACCCTACAACTCGGCCGTTGGGTCGATTTTCCGAGCGAGCACTTCCATTTTACCTTTAAATTCCTCTTTGATCGGCTGTCAATTCCATTCGTGATTCTGTCGTTGGTCTTGTGTGGAATCATTGGTGCCTTTGCGTCCCGCTATCTTCATCGCGATGAAGGCTACGCACGTTTTTTCTTGTTCTACGTGATTTTCATGTTAGGGATGATTCTGTCGTCTGTTGCCGGAACGATAGAGACGATGTTCTTGGGGTGGGAATTAGTAGGTCTCTCCTCTGCGTTGCTAGTAGCGTTTTTTCAGAATCGCGTTAATCCAGTTGCCAATGGTTTGCGTGTTTGGACGATTTATCGATTTGCCGACGGTGCATTTCTCTTCGCTGCGCTAGCCTTGCATCATCTTACAGGCGGAGGCGATCTGGATCTAATGATGGGACATCAACCGTGGCCCGAAAATGGATGTGCTATCGAACCCGCGCAGGCCTTAGTTGTTGGACTATTGCTACTCTTGGCAGCCGCTGGCAAATCGGCATTGCTACCCTTCTCAGGCTGGTTACCTCGAGCCATGGAAGGTCCCACTCCATCAAGCGCGATTTTCTATGGTGCTCTCTCGGTGCACCTCGGTGCATATCTCTTATTGAGAGTCAGTCCCATGCTGGAACAATCGCCAGCTCTACAGTGGATCATTGTCGCGCTCGGGGCCATCACTGCAGTCTTCGCTGGTTTGGCTGGGCGAGTTCAGACCGACGTCAAGAGTGCGTTGGCGTTCGCCTCACTCTTACAGGTCAGTATCATCGTCATCGAAATCGGTTTCGGCCTCCGATACTTGGCATTAATTCACATTGTCGGTCACGCTTCCATGCGATCGTTGCAATTGCTGCGAGCACCTTCATTACTGCGTGACCACCGCGCGCTAGAAGACAACTTGGGCCATCAGTCGTCAGCAGTTCTGCGTCGCTCAGTTGTCGCCACTATCTCGCCGTTTCGTCTTTGGATCTATCGATTTGCTCTGGAACGTGGCTATCTGGATACTGTCCTCGATGAATGGTTCGCCGCACCATTCGTAACTTTTTTCCGCCGCTTAGACCACCTTGAGCGAGAATGGGTCAAGCTCCTAACGAATCGTCGCAAGTTGTTTAAAACCAATAGCGGCGTTGATGACGTTGACCCCGTGGAGGCTCCATGACCAGCCGCTTGCACCTACCTTGGCTAGAACTTTCAATCGTCTGTCAACTTATCGCGTCGGTTGTTTGCTTTCGGATTCAGAACCACACCAACGCTCAACGCGTTGCCTTGTTTGCCTGTGCTCTGACCTTTGCCTTAACTCTCGCCGAGTGGTTTGATTTTACTACGCTCGGCACCTTTTCGGCTCAAGACAGCAACAGCTTGATCCAGCTGGTCTTTGGGACAGAGTTCTTTGTGATTGACGAGCTTACGGCGCCGCTGCTTTCTAAAGTCCCTATCCTATTTGGCCTGACCATCGCTGCCACCATGCGTTCCAAGGCGGTTAGATTCTCCATCGGACGAACTCTTCAGGCTCAATCAATTGTTCTGGCTACTCTGAGTTGCTCTGCCGCGACGGCATTGATTGTGCTCTTGGCGCTTGGCGCTATTCTGCCTTGGCAAGAAATGCGAAGGCGAGGATACGACACACGCGTTTTTTCAGTTTTTATGTCGTTTCATCTGATTCTTTTGCTGCTAGGTACGATTTTCCTGTGGCTCGGACAATCATCAAGCCTTTTGTCGAACCTGGCCGCTTGCTTGCTTGTGCTGTCCGCAATGTTGCGTGCAGGCATTTTTCCAGGTCACTCTTGGATCGTTGACTTATTTGAGAAGTGTACGTTTGGTACGGCCATACTGTTTGTTGCCCCGATGACCGGAGCATACGTAGTCATGCGGCTAGTGTTGCCAGTGGTTCCGGACTGGGCCCTGCACGGTATCGCCGTGTTGTCGTTGTTGACTGCGTTTTATGCAGCGGGCATGGCTTTAGTTCAAAACGAAGCGAGAAGATTCTTTGCCTTTCTATTTATAAGCCATTCATCGCTAGTATTGGCTGGCCTTGAAATTGCCAATCCCATCGGCATGACCGGTGCCCTCTGTATATGGTTAGAAATCGGCTTTTCATTAGGTGGACTTGCATTGACACTGCGAGCTGTTGAAGCACGCATCGGACGAATCTCGTTGGACCAATACCACGGTTTGTTCGATCAGATGCCGCATCTGGGAGCACTTTTTCTCATAACTGGTCTCGCTTCTATTGGATTTCCAGGCGGCTTGTCGTTTGTCGGTATGGAACTACTCGTTGAAGGCACCGTTGAAGTCTACCCGCTGGTGGGGGCGATTATAGTTCTGGCCGCCGCGGTCAACGGCGTGGCGCTACTACGCGCCTATTTTCGAATTTTCACCGGTACCCGCCACGTCGCAACTGTTTCGCTGGCCGCACGTCCGGCCGAACGCCTGGTGGCCATCGCATTGGCCTTGATGATACTCGGCGTTGGTGCGTGGTCAGGCTTTGCCGTGCGTTCACGTTTTCACGCTGCCGAAGCCTTATTGAAAATTCGACAGGAATCCGGGCTCCAAGGGATCGATGCGCCTGTGACGATCATCGATTCTGAGTTGTAAACAAGTCAGACCTAACTCTCGCACGCTACGACGAACTATACGGAGTATAAGGAAAATGATTAGTAACAGTTTGACAGAATCAAATGACTTGGCGAACACTGTTGCTCGCGATTTGGTCGCCGGATTAATCGTCGTATTGGTGGCTCTGCCTCTGTGCTTGGGAATGGCCCTGGCATCGGGCGCTCCGCTAATCTCGGGACTGATAGCGGGTATTGTTGGCGGTATCGTCATTGGATCGCTCAGCGGTTCACACACAAGCGTTTCCGGACCTGCGGCGGGATTGACCGCTGTAGTCGCCTCACAGATTGCGACGCTCGGTTCGTTCGATGCGTTCCTACTAGCTGTCGTCCTAGCGGGAGTTATTCAAGTGCTGCTGGGCCTGGTGCGGGCAGGTGCATTGTCCGCATTCTTTCCCTCGAGCGTGATAAAAGGATTGCTGGCCGCAATTGGCGTTATTTTGATCATTAAGCAAACGCCCTATCTGCTGGGCTACGACATGACCCCCACAGCTCCCAACCATGGCCACCCAAACATTCTAAATCAAATTGCCAAGATCTTTACTGGAGAAATTCATTGGGGTGCACTCGTCATCGGTTCGCTGTCCTTGGCATTTCTTCTTGTTTCCGATCGGGTAAAAGCACTGAAGAACTCTTTGATTCCCGCACCTTTGCTTGTCGTTCTAATCGCTACGGCGGGAAGTCTGGTTTTTAATTCACTAGGTGATCCCTGGGCTATGAAAGATAGCACGCGGTTCATGGTTAACGTGCCCGTTTCTGCCAGCTTCGGAGGGTTCTTCAAGCTACTAACCCTGCCAGATTTTTCGCAGTTCGCCAATCCGGCAGTCTATATGGCTGCAATTACACTGGCAGTTGTCGCTTCGCTGGAGACACTGCTCAATCTCGATGCGGTGGACAAGCTTGATAAGTTACAGCGATTGTCTCCACCGAATCGCGAATTGTGGGCACAGGGTGTGGGCAACATTGTCAGTGGCCTGCTGGGTGGCTTGCCAGTAACAAGTGTTGTTATTCGCGGTTCGGTCAATGTGCACTCTGGCGCAAGAACCAAATTGTCCACCATCTTCCATGGTGTGCTATTACTGGTTTGTGTTTTATTAGTACCCGATTATCTGAATAAGATTCCGCTAGCCTGTTTGGCTGCCATTCTGTTGTCAACCGGTTTTAAGCTAGCCAGCCCGAAACTGTTCCGCCAAATGTGGAACGAGGGTGTTTATCAATTCCTTCCCTTCGTGCTGACTTTGATTGCAATTGTCGCGTCCGACTTGTTAATCGGCGTGGTCAGCGGACTGGTGTTGAGCTTGCTGTTCATCCTAAAGAGCAATCTCACACAACCGATTCGACAATTAGTCGAACGGCACGTGAGCGGTCCTGTGCATCGTATCGAACTAGCAAATCAGGTTAGCTTTCTCAACAAAGCCGCTTTGGAAAATGCCTTAAGGAGTATTCCGCACGGTGGCGATGCGATACTCGATGCTCGCTTCACGGATTACATTGACCCAGATGTGCTAAGCTTGATCCGAGAATTCAAGGAGGTGACCGCTCCTGCACATGGTATCCGCCTAAGTATGCAAGGTTTTCGTGATCGTTACCAGTTTTCAAGCGACGTGCAAACCGTCGATTTCGTTCCACGCGAGTCTAACCAAGAACTAACACCCAGCGCTGTTTTGAAGATTCTTCAAGATGGAAATGATCGATTTTGCTCGGGCAAAGGACTGGACCGCAATCTACAACATTTGATGCAAGTTGAACGAGAACAACTGCAGCCGTTGGCTGTGGTCCTAAGCGGTGTGGATGGTCGAGTTCCTGCAGAGTTGATTTTCGACGTCAGTCTTGGTGAACTGATAACCGTGCGCTTGGCAGGCAATGTCATTGGTCCACGTGTGCTGGCGAGTATTGAATACGGCTGCCTCGTCGGAAGTGCAAAACTGATTGTTGTTATGGGGCACCGCAACTCGGGTATGGTCAACTTAGCATTAGCAAACGCTGCGCGCTCAAACTCAAATAACCATCTTCCCTCCAATTTACGAGCAATACTTACCGAAATTCAGCAGTCAATCGAATCGAGCGAGTTGGAAGCGATTGCGGCCCAAAGCCCGTTGGCTAGGGAAAGATTTTCCGACACTATCTCGCGTAGAAATGTAAGCCGCACCATGCAAGATATTTTGTCGCAGAGCTCTACTATTCGGCAACTGGTTGACGAACAAAAGGTTTCCATCGTGGGTGCTTTCTTCAATTCGGAAGATGGACGCGTCGACACCTTCGATACTAGTTTGCTTGTACGCGACTAAAGTATTTTTGTGTACAGTCCACCGAAACGAACGGACTCATCCAACTAAGCACTCGCAACGCGCATTGAATGGGCTAGGTGTTGTGGGAAAACCGTGTCACTTTGGCCTCGTAGTGACAACCCCACTAGATAAAAATACTGCGGAATATCAAGAAGAGCGTTCCGGACATGGTGACGCATACGGGAAAAGTAAGTACCCAGGCGAGCAAGATTTTTCGAATGGTGTTTTTGTCGAGATTGGACAGTCCCCCCGAAGCATACATCGCTCCAGCAATTCCTGATGACAACACATGCGTGGTGCTGACAGGTAGCCCAAGGTAGGTGGACGCTGCAATGGTGCTGGCGGCCACAATCTCTGCTGAGGCCCCCTGAGCGTACGTCAAGTGCGATTTGCCGATCTTCTCGCCAATCGTTATTACGATCCGCTCCCACCCGACCATCGTGCCAACGGCCAACGATAATGCGATCAGCACAATGACCCACGCGGGCGCGTAGTCGGTAAACCTGCGGAGCTCGTTTGCCTTAGCGACCAGTAACGGCAATTCTGCCGAAACCGGATCGGGAGTGCCGGCATGATACTGGGGCAGTTTTTTGACTTCGTTGCGCAAAAGTAGAATGTTCTTGCGAATTTCAAAGCGATGCGAGCCGATCTGCTGCGTTTCCGCTGCTTGGCTCGTCAGTCGCTTGAGCTCGGCGAGCGGAATAGCAGCCACCTGTAGAATCGACTGTATCTCCGGGTCCGTTGTCGATGTTTGCAACCGATCGAATTGCAGTTGCACTTGTTCGAGCGTAGCGGCGACATCGCGATCGTCAAAACGGTCGTCCAACGCGAACCTGGCCGGGAGGATACCGATCAGGATCAGCATCATTAGTCCAATTCCTTTTTGACCATCGTTGGAGCCGTGCGAGAAGGAAACCAAGCCACATGTTAAAATCAATGTCGCCCGAATCCACCAGGGCGGCGGCATATCGTTGGCTGGCGGACAAAATAATTCCGCTCTTCGAGCGAACACGCGAGCCATTATAGACATCAGCACGATGGCCAACACAAAGCCAAACAACGGGGAACAAAGCAGCGATAGCCCTACCTCGCCCGCCTTGTGCCAGTTGACTGCGGCATCTCCAGTCCCGGGCAACAAACTGTAGGCGATCCCCACGCCCAAAATTGCTCCCACCAACGTGTGCGAACTCGAGGCTGGAATGGCGAGCAACCAGGTGCCCAAATTCCAAAAGATCGCCGTTAACAAAATGGCGCCAACCATCCCAAGGCTGTGCGTGACATTTTGATCGACCAGCGTTTCGACGGGCAGCATATTGATAATTCCCATGGCCACCGCGGTTCCGCCAAGGAAGACTCCAAGCCCATTGAGAACACCGGATAGCAACACCGCCCGCCATGGACGCAATGATTTGGTGTAGATAACCGTCGCCACGGCGTTAGCGGTATCATGAAAACCGTTGATGAACTCAAAAGCGCAAACGCAAAGAATGCACAGTAACAGCAGCAACGACAGGCCAATTCCGAGTCCAAACACTTGTGAATCCTCGCGCAGGGGAAGCGACAACACATCCTTAAGGTATATCCGACAAGTACGCAGATCTCAGAAAGAAATCACGGCGATGACTAGGCGGTGTGTATGGCTCGCTTGCTGACGGCCATCGCTGCCTCGTGAATCAATTCGGAAAGGGTTGGGTGAGCATGACAGCACCGTGCGATATCTTCGCTACTGGCTCCAAATTCCATGGCTGCTGTGGCTTCGGCAATCAAATCCCCGGCTCGAGCACCAATGATGTGGACGCCCAACACTCGGTCGGTCTCCGCATGAGCCAAGATTTTCACGCGGCCTTGCGTGTCCCCCAAAGCCATGGCGCGCCCACTGGCTCCATAGGGACAGATGCCTTTAACATAGTGTACGCCAGCTTCCTTGAGTTGCTCTTCGGTCTGACCAACTGAAGCGATTTCAGGATTCGTATAGACCACAGCCGGAATCGCATTGTAATTGACGTGGCTCTTCATCCCTGCGATGCGTTCGACACAAACGATGCCTTCCTCGCTCGCTTTGTGCGCGAGCATGGCACCGCCAATGAGATCGCCGATCGCGTAGATTCCCTTGACAGCTGTTTGACAATTCGCATCAACCGGCACAAATCCGCGCTTATCGGTTTCAATTCCGACGGTCTCCAGCCCGAGGTCATTCGAACAGGGCAAGCGCCCGGTCGATAAGAGCACTCGGTCGCAAGCAATGGGTTCAGCCCCCTTGCATTGAACGAGGCATTGCGTGCCATCGAAACGAGCGCTTTCCACCCAACTGCCTGTGCGAAACTCGATACCTTGCTTCTCAAATGTTCGGTGGGCAATTTGGCCAATCTCCAAATCCAGCCCCGGCAGAATTCGCTCCATCGCTTCGAGCACAATTACTTTGCTGCCCAGTCGATTCCAGACGCTTCCCAGCTCGAGTCCTATGTAGCCTCCGCCAATAACTACCAAACGCTTTGGCACTTCAGAAAACTGCAACGCCATCGTGCTGTCGCCGATCCGTTCGCCGTCGACTTCAATGCCGCGCATCGTAGCTGGACGACTACCAGTTGCCAGCAGGATGTGCTTGGCACGCAATGCAATCGGTCCATCCGCAGTGGTCACCATTACCTGATCGACCGCGCTCAGTTTGCCGCGGCCGTTATAAGCAGTGACCTTGTTCCGTTTGAGAAGCATCGAAATGCCAGACGTCAGCTGATTGACGATTTTGTTCTTGCGTTCCATCATCGTCGACAAATCGAGCTGAATATCCGCGATACGGACTCCATGAGCCGACATTTGGTGTTGGGCTTCATGGAATAGATGGCTGGACTCAAGCAGCGCCTTGCTCGGGATGCAGCCCACGCGCAAGCAAGTTCCGCCAAAAACAGAATTCTCGTCGATACAAGCAACATTGAGGCCAAGCTGTGCAGCGCGTATGGCAGCTACGTAGCCACCTGGACCGCCTCCAACGACAACCAAATCATGTTCAACCTGTTTCATTTTCGGCTCGTATCTTTATGTGATTGTCGACACGCACAGTCGGATTAAAGGAATTCAAAGCCTGCCCGAAGGGCTGGGCCGAGAAACCGTGCGGTGATTAGTCCTCGTCATCCAGCAGGTCGTCGTCGTCATCCCCTTCGGCGGGAAACATCTCGCTGTCGTCGGGCTCTATTTCATAGTCGTCGTCGAGCTCCTCTTCGAAGTCGTCATCGAAGTCATCATCGAAATCGTCATCGTCGAAGTCATCGAATGGATCGTCCTCATCCTCGTCCCCCACAGGATCGATCTCGATGGGAGCGTCCTCGTCTTCATCCTCTTTGTCTACAGAGTCGGGCTCATCGTCGTCATCGTCGTCCTTGTCATCATCCCAAGCGGTAATGACCCGCGAGGGACGTACTACCACCGGCGCAGCGAGAGCCAGCTCGAGCCAATCTTCTTGGGTGGTTTGATTAGATTGAGTATCCACGGAGAGCGACATAACAAATCCCTGGGGAGGTCTACATGCTTTAGGAATGGAAAAGCTGGCCTACAACAGCCTTTTTGTCAACGTAGTAAAGCCTGATTGCTGGGCCAAATGCACAGAATTAGAAACCTTGACACGTCTGCAGCCCATATTGACACCCGATCGCTTGAACCCACGCACTATCGCCAAGAGATTGAACCCCAGCAGCAGCCCAAGTAATTCGAACGCCTGGGGCCAATGGACATCAATTCCGCTCTAATGACGCATCTTGCTCGGTATGGCATGCGGCATTTTAGTCGGACTGGCGCTAGGCGAAAGGGCTGAGCTCCTGAGGCTGCCAAGCGGCATTGTTTTATTTTGCAAAATGTTCATCGCTTTGGCTCCATCGCTCATCCTAATTCCGGTCGCGCGCGTTCTCATGACCTAGGGCATTCCGCGAAGCTCCGCAACTCGACGGGCTAGCCTGCTACTGCTCAACACAATCGCAGCAATTTTTATCGGCTTAGCCATTGCGAACACGCTGCAGCCAGAAAAATGGACACAAACCGAACCCATCCTGCCAGCTGGGGGCGAGCTCGCGGGCCAAACGACGACCGGAACCACCTCAACCTGAAATTACCGCCAACACCTTTGACCAACTTCTGGAAAGCCTACCCAAAGGCCTGCTCGGCCCGTTCGGAGGCTAAATGCAATCGGTGTTGTCATAATTGCCATTGCTATCGGGGTCGTGCTCCGCGAGGTAAGACCAGCCCATTGGTACGTTTACCGATCTGATCGAACTTGCCTATCAAACATTGCTCATGGTATTGCACTGGGTAATCGAGCTAGTGCCGCTTGGAGTCGCTTCTATTCTATAGTGCCGCGGTCATCGGCACCGAGGCGAGGGATTGGGCGTCTTTGTCAAAATGGGCGATTGCGTAGTGGTTGTACTAATTGCGTTGAGCCTGCAAGCTATCGACTACCTGCTGAAGTCCGCGTGCGCGAGAAATTGGCAATTCTCGGTGTCCTGGTTGGCACGAACTTCAACAGCGATCGCACGGCTTTACAAAGCGATGGCAGCCTTGTTTATGTGCTGCCGTGCCCTTGGCCTCACGTGCGATTTCCGTGAGGGTTTCGGAGCCTTATCGAGCGAGCCAGCGGCCCAGCGTGGCCAGTAAACACCCAGACAGCAGCAGAACTAAACTTTCGCCCCGCGCGCTATCCAGTGAAGATCGGCGCAGCTGCAAGCCGATTAGAGGAACTTCCATGTCAGAAACCGTCCGCTGAGGAGCCGGGAAGCGTTGAAAAACAAGGCTTCCGAAAATACTCTCCCAGCATTTCGTTTTTGGCGTTGACGCTATGCACATCCATTCTTAAACTTTCCTGCTTGCCCGTGACCGGAGTTGCTCCACAAAGCTTGGCTTCGAAGTCACACGGCAGCGTCAAGTATGTTTGAGCTTGGTTATTGGTGTTGAGAGGATAAACTGTGTCGGCAGGTTCGCACGAAGTTATTCGCATACGGATGGAGGCTTACGATCACTCGGTGCTCGACCAGAGCGCGCAGGAGATCGTTGATACCGCCAAGCGAACCCACTCTGAAGTTCATGGTCCAATTCCTCTTCCGACCCGGATCGAGCGGTATACCGTTTTGTCTGGTCCGCACATCGACAAGAAAGCCAGGCAGCAGTTCGAGATTCGAACTCACAAGCGACTGATTGACATTCGGCAAGCGACAGCCAAGACCATTGAGGCCTTGAACAAGCTGAGTCTGCCTGCTGGTGTTGACATCAAGATCAAGGCGACGGCTCGATAGCTGTCTCTTTTCGCCGTGTTATTTATTAATGCCGGCGATTGATCTCTTTATGGCCTAAACAGGGCCGAAGAATTTATTAACCACGAGTTCAGTTCTATGCCACGGAGGCCGGGCGGGTAACTCGAAGCAGCTATTGCTTCGGTCCTGTGCGGCAAGCGTTTGACGGGAAAAGCAGAGATGACAAAGGGAATCCTCGGCCGAAAGGTCGGTACAACGCAGATTTTCCAGGAAGATGGCACCGTCGTTCCTGTGACTGTATTAGAGGTTGGTCCTTGCCATGTTCTTCAGGTTCGAACCGTTGAGCGCGATGGCTATGAAGCTGTGCAGTTAGGTTTTCTTGATAAGCCCCGACGGTTGTCTAGTCGCTCAGAGCGTGGGCATGTGGCCGCGATCGGTAGCAAGAGATCGAAGCGGCTTTCGGTGGCGGGTGTTGAGTCGCCGGTCAAGCCAGGTTGCGAGCCCAAGCGTTTTGTTCGCGAGTTGCGTGGCAAGGCGGAGGCGGAGGTCGGTTCGCAGGTTACGGCAGCGGTGTTTGAGGGTGTTGCCGCAGTGGATGTGACTGGTAACAGCAAGGGTCGCGGCTTTTCGGGTGTAATGAAGCGGCACAATTTCGCAGGCCAGCGAGCGACGCACGGTGTCAAGAAGTGCCATCGGCATGCGGGTGGTACGGCCATGGCAACGTATCCCGGGCACGTGTTCAAAGGCAAGAAGATGGCTGGTCATTATGGGGCCGCAAAGATCACTGTGCGAAACCTGAAGATTGCCAAGATCGATGCAGAAAATAATTTGCTGCTAGTGCAGGGTTCGGTGCCTGGCCCTGCTGGGTGCTATGTGGTGGTGCGAGAGACGAATAAGGTTGGTTAGGCTGCGGATTGTGGTTTAGCTGTCGTGCGTTTGCCGGTAGCGGACGCATTGGTTGAATCGGATGAATTTTACGAGTAAGTCTGAAATGGTTACATTGCCAATTTACGATCGAAGCGGTGCTGAAGTAGGCAAGATCGACATAGATCCTGCTGCTATTGCTCCTCAGATCAATAAGCAGTTGCTCCACGATGCGGTCGTGATGTACATGTCGAACTTGCGCCAGGGTACTAAGAAAACCAAGGGGCGAGGTGAGGTTTCGGGTTCGACCAAGAAAATGTATCGCCAAAAGGGTACGGGTAATGCGCGTATGGGTTCCAAGCGTGCGCCTCAGCGCCGTGGTGGTGGCCATGCGATGCAGTTGCGGCCTCGGTCGTTTTACTATCGTATGCCGCGTAAGGCAGTGAAGTTGGCAACGCGTATGGCGATTGCCTCCAAGGTTGCAGATGGCCAGATTGTGGTAATCGATAAATTGGAGATGGTTGCCCCGAAGACGAAGGAATTGGCGACAACGCTAAAGTCGCTCGGGCTCGAGGGCGTTACTACCTTGGTGGCAACCAGCGATTACTCGACGGGTGTCTACGTGAGTTCCAGGAATATCCCTGGGGTTAGTGTAGCTCGGGTTGCTGATTTGAATGCCTTGTCGGTCTTGCGTCCTAAGAAGATGTTGGTGACGAAGGACGCGCTCGAGTTAATTAAGTCGCAGCATAGTCAAGCGGCAGTGGCCTAGGGTTTCCAGTTTACAAAGTGTCGGATTTCGCATTTCGATTTAGGTATGAGCTATGAGTGGTACCGTTGCAAAGAAGGGTCTGAGCCTGGAGCCGCACCAAGTAATCATCCGTCCGTTGGTTACTGAGAAAGGCGTGCACCGCGCTGCCCGCAATAATCACTATGCTTTCGAAGTGCACCCGCAGGCAACGAAGATCGATGTCCGTCAGGCTGTTGAGCAGCTGTTCAATGTTGTGGTTGAGAGGGTAATGACCCAGAATCGTAAAGGCAAGACGCGTCGGTACCGTCAGCGTTTAGGCGCTACTGGCAATTGGAAGAGGGCTATTGTGAAGCTGAATGCTGAGCATAGGATTGACTTCTTCTAGTGGGTTGCTTTGCGGAGCGACGGTTCAGTGATCAGATCAGCAATTAGGTAATAACGATGGGTATTCGCAAATACAAACCAACCTCAGCCGGACGCAGAAATTCGTCCGTGAGCGATTTTGCAGAGCTGACGCCAGGCGCAGTTCCAGAGAAGTCGCTGTTGCGTCCCAAGCCCAAAAAGGGTGGTCGCAACTTCCAGGGCAAGATCACTGCGCGACATCGCGGCGGTGGGCACAAGCAGCAGTATCGTGTAATAGATTTCAAGCGTGATAAGGACGGCATCCCCGCCAAGGTCGATTCGATCCAGTACGATCCAAATCGTTCTAGCCGCATCGCGCTGCTGGTTTATGCGGATGGCGAAAAGCGATATGTCATCGCTCCCGATGGTTTGAAGGCGGGCGATCGAGTTGAGAATGGTAGCGACGCTGCTCCGAAAGTCGGCAACTGTATGCCGCTGAAGAACATGCCGCCCGGAACCGAAGTGTTTTGTATTGAGATGCAGCCGGGGCGTGGTGGTGTCATGTGCCGCAGTGCCGGAACGTTGGCGACGTTGATGGCTCGCGAGGCCGATTGGGCGCAGTTGATGTTGCCCAGCGGTGAGATCCGACGTATTCCCGGTGGTTGTAGGGCCACGATTGGTAAAGCCAGCAATCCCGACCATGATGCGGTAGTGCTTGGAAAAGCAGGTCGCAAGCGTTGGATGGGGCGGCGGCCCCATGTCCGCGGTACTGCGATGAACCCAATCGACCACCCGCACGGTGGTGGTGAGGGTCGTACTAAGGGCGGTCGCCATCCAGTGACGCCTCAGGGTAAGCCGACCAAGGGTGGTTCCACACGCGCCAGACGCAAGCCATCCAACTCGGCTATTATCCGTCGCCGCAAGTCGCGGCGCTATGGCCAGTTGAAGTTGAAGTAGTCGTGCAGTGTTGGCGAGTTTTGCAAGTTATTGATCAAGTGAAATCGAGCTGAGATATGGGACGTTCCACAAAAAAAGGTCCATTTGTTGACCCCAGACTGTACGGCAAGGTTGTCAAGTCGCAGGAGACTGGCAGCCAAGAGCCCGTAACAACGTGGGCGCGACGTTGCACCATTGTGCCGGAGTTTGTTGGTGTGACCTTTATGGTTCACAACGGCAAGCAGCACATGAAGGTGTTTGTGACAGAAGATATGGTTGGGCACAAGCTTGGCGAATTCGCTCCAACGCGTACGTTCCGGGGGCACTCCGGGCGAGGCAAGAAGTAGTTGTTTGATTCAAGTTGTTCCTGTGGCTGTAGTACATAAGTTAGGGTTGAATCATGGCATTTAAAGCCATCCACAAATACGCTCGAATTAGCGCTCGGAAAGTCCGCCCTTTGGCTGACTTGGTGCGTGGCAAGTTCGCAGATGAGGCGCTTGACTTATTGAAGTACCAGCCGCATCGCGGAGCTCGCATGTTGGAGAAAGTTCTGCGTAGTGCCGTTGGCAATGCACAAGATCCGGATCAGAACAAAGGTCAGGTAATCAGCCCAGAGCGCTTGGTCGTGACCGATGCCAGGGTAGACGGCGGTCCAATGTTCAAGCGGATCCGACCGCGAGCCCGAGGTATGGCGTTTGGAATTTTGCGACGCACCGCCCACATCACTGTGGAATTGCAGTCGATCGACGATTTGTAGGGATTCAGTTTCGCTACGAAAGTAGCTTGTTTCGTTCAAGCGAGTTGATGTTATGGGACAAAAGGTAAACCCAGTCGGCTTTAGAACTGGTGTGGTCATCGGTTGGAAGAGCCGCTGGTATGCCTCCAAGCAGGAGTTTGCGGAGCTGCTGGTCGAAGATCAGAAGATTCGCAAGTTTATCAAGGATCATCCGGATAGTCGGTTCAAGACTCAGTACCGCAATGCTGGTATTGATCGTATCGAGATCGAACGAACTCGAGATGAAGTGCGGGTGATGCTGTTTGTAGCGCGTCCGGGTTTGATCATCGGCAAGAAGGGGCAGGACGTCGAGAAACTGCAGGAAGAATTGCAGTCGCTGATTGGACGTCGAGTCAACCTGAAAATTGAAGAGGTAGGTCGTCCAGAGTTGCAAGCGCAGCTGGTGGCCGACGATATTGCACAACAGTTAATGAAGCGGTCGAATTTTCGGCGCACTATGAAGCGCGCGTTAGAGACGACCATGGACGCCGGTGCCAAGGGCATCAAGGTCCAGCTGGCTGGCAGACTAGGTGGGGCTGAAATGGCACGTCGCGAGAAGGCAAGTGCTGGTTCGCTACCTCTGAGTACGCTGCAAGCCAAAATCGACTACGGTTTTTCTGAGGCTCAGACACCTCAGGGAAATCTCGGAATTCAAGTCTGGGTAAATCAAGGTTCTCACGCGGGAGACTCCAACGATGGCGCTGATGCCCAAGCGGGTCAAGCATCGAAAAAGCCAAAGAGGTCGTATAAAAGGTAATGCTACCCGCGGCAACAAAGTTGTCTTTGGCGACTTTGGTTTGCAAGCGATGCAGGGTGGCTGGATTAAGGCGCGAACGATCGAGGCTGGACGTATTGCTGCACAGCAGTATGTCCGAGGCGAAGGACGATTGTTCATACGCATTTTTCCTGACAAACCGATCTCCTCCAAGCCACTCGAAACTCGAATGGGTAAGGGTAAGGGGGAGCCGGAGGCCTGGGTAGCTGTGGTCAAGCCTGGCACAGTGCTATACGAACTGGCCGGCGTAACGGAACAACAAGCGAAGATTTGCTTCGCGCGATTGGCGGCGAAAATGCCCGTGCCTGTGCGGCTGGTGCATCGACGTCCTGCCTAATATTTGGGGTGTGATGATGAAGATTAGCGAATTGCGTGAAATGAGTGACGAACAGTTAGAGCTGTCGGCCAAAGATGCCGCAGTGCAAATGTTTCGTCTACGAGTCCAGTCGCAGACCGAAAAGCTGGATGCACCAACCGAGATGCGGCGCAATCGTCGTTTGATTGCTCGTGTTCGGACACTGCAGACCGAGCGAGCTAGGGCTAAGCAGTAGGCTTCGTAAACATAACTTGAGAGACCGGGTAGGCGATCATGCCAGCGAGAGTTGTTGTAGGTATTGTGACCAGCGATAAAGCAGCGAAGACGCGTCGTGTCGAGCTTGACCGTACCGTTAAGCACGCCAAGTACGGCAAGTTCGTAAAGCGCCGATCGGTCTTTCATGTTCATGACGAGAACAACGAGTCGGCCATCGGCGATAAGGTGGAGATTCAGGAGAGTCGGCCATTGAGTCGCTTGAAGCGGTGGACTTTGCTGCGTGTTGTCGAAAAGAGCAAAGCGGTTGACTTGGCTGCATTGAAGGCTGCCAAGCGGGCGCAGACTAGCGAAGAGACCGAATTGATCAGCAAGTTGGCGGGCGAAGGCGATTAGGCCGACGTCGGCTTGTTCGAAGCGGTGTGTGGAACTGCGTTTTTTTGAGTTAAACGTACGCGAAGTAACTGGTGTAAGGCCATGATCCAACAAGAAACACGACTTGCCGTAGCCGACAATAGCGGCGCCAAGGAAGTGATGTGCATAAAGGTTCTCGGAGGCAGTCGTAGACGCTACGCTGGCTTGGGTGATGTTATCATCTGTTCCGTGAAGTCCGTTCAGGCAGGCAGTGACGTCAAGAAGAAGGCTATCGTGCGATGTGTTGTCGTGCGTTGCAAGCAGCCTACTCGACGTCCGGATGGTAGCTATATCCGTTTTGACTCCAATGCTGTGGTGTTGATCGACAAAGACGCCAACCCACGCGGTACCCGTATTTTCGGTGCTGTTGCGCGTGAGTTGCGAGAGCGTCGATTCATGAAGATTGTTAGTTTGGCTAGCGAAGTAGTTTAGTGGACTTGCCGACTGGCGGGCGTTCAAACAGGTTTGAGACTAAGGTTCAAGTGATGTTGATTCGCGAAGACGATGAAGTGTTGGTGATTTCCGGAGCCAATAAGGGCAAACGCGGTAAGGTAATCAAGGTCGATCGCCAAGATCGGCGGGTGGTTGTCGAGGGCGTGAACCAGGTGTACAAGCACGTTCGTCGGAGCAACAAGAATCCGCAGGGTGGCCGTTTGAGCAAAGAGGCTGCCATCGATGTCAGCAACGTGGCTCTGCTCTGTCCCCAGACCGGCAAACCAACGCGTGTCGGTGTGCGTTACCTCAAGGATGGCAGCAAAGAGCGTTTTGCGAAACGCAGCGGAGTCTCCATGGGTGCTATCGCACCCGCCAAGGCTCGCTATGCTCAGAAATAAGACAGTTTGAGCGGCTCGTTGCTGAGGCAGCGGTCCACTAAAGCGTATAAATAACAAAATACTAGGTTTGAACAGGAACCAGCGGCAATGGCCCCACGGTTGCAAGAACGTTACTTAAGCGAAATTCGCCCTGCACTGGCTGAGCAATTGGGGATTACCAATCCAATGGCTATTCCCAAGGTGACCAAGGTCGTCATCAACATGGGCGTTGGCGCGGCGGTGGCAGACAAAAAGAATTTGGAATTAGCCTTCGATGCGATGATGGACATCGCTGGACAACGACCGGTACAAACATTGGCACGCAAGTCGATTGCGGGCTTCAAGTTGCGTGAAGGCATGCCGATCGGCTGCAAAGTCACGCTCCGTCGGCAGCGAATGTATGAGTTCCTCGACCGCTTGATCAGCGTTGTGTTACCGCGAGTTCGCGACTTCCGCGGAATCAGCCGAACCGCCTTCGATGGTATGGGAAACTATAGCTTGAGCTTGACCGAGCAACTGGTTTTCCCCGAATTGAATCCAGATAAGTACACCAAGCCGCAAGGCATGAATATTACAATCGCAACGACGGCAACTACGAACGACCATGGTCGTTTGCTGCTCGAGTTGATGGGTATGCCCTTCAAGGCTGCAAAGACTGCTTCGTAGAGTTGGTTTGGGATTGTGGGCGTTTAATTTCATTTCACCAGTTGGATTAGCGGGGACGCATATCCCGTGGCAAGTAAAAGTAAAATAGCAAAAGCGAAGCGCACGCCTAAGTTCGCAGTGCGACGAGAGAATCGTTGCCAGCTCTGCGGACGGCCTCGTGCTGTCTATCGAAAATTCGGGATCTGTCGAATTTGCTTCCGCAAATTAGCAGATCAAGGGATGATTCCAGGTGTTCGTAAGGCCAGTTGGTAGTTTTTCCACGGTGTGGATTTGGCCCGTGAGAGTTATGTAAAGGGACGCAGACCGCGATGATGACTGACCCTATCGCTGACATGCTTACTCGTATTCGGAACGCCGTTCGCGTGGAACGACCGCATGTCGATATGCCACTGTCACGACTTAAGCTTGGCGTGGCAGAAGTGCTCAAGCGCGAAGGATACATTTGGGATTACAAGGAAGTCGACGCAGAGCCCGTAAAGCACTTGCGGATTGAACTGAAGTACGGACCCAATGGGGAACGCGTAATTCAGACGATTCGGCGAGTCAGCAAGCCTGGGCGTCGGGTGTTCAGCAAGAGCCGGGATTTGCGACCTGTTCTGAATGGGCTGGGGATTTCGATCCTCAGTACCAGCAAGGGAATGGTGAGCGACCGTGAGGCTCGGCAACAAAATATTGGTGGCGAGGTGCTCTGCGAAGTTTGCTAATCAGCATACCGGAGTATTCGTTGAAAATCACATTTGAGATCATTTATAGAGTGGCTTAGCCATGTCGCGTATTGGTAAGAAACCCGTTACTGTGGTCGATGGTGTCAGCGTTAGCGTGGCAGATCGTGTGGTGACGGTTCAAGGTCCCAAGGGCAAATTGGAGTTTACCCATCGTCCAGAAGTCGATGTGACTGTTGGCGAAGATGGGCGCTCGGTATTGGTTAGCCGCGAGGGCGATGAGCGGACTGCTCGCGAACTGCACGGACTCACACGCGCTGTGATCAATAATATGATTCTGGGCGTCAAAGATGGCTACGAGAAGAAGCTCGAAGTTGTCGGGGTGGGTTACATATGCGCCATTCAGGGCAAAGAGTTGCAGTTGCGAGTTGGCTTTGCCAATGAGCTGAAGAAGCCAATTCCGGCGGAGCTCGAAGTTACTTGCCCAGACCAGACGCACATAGTCGTTCGCGGCTGCGATAAACAAAAGGTGGGTCAGTTTGCAGCGGAGGTACGATCGCTGCGTAAGCCTGAGCCTTACAAAGGCAAGGGAATTCGCTACCAGGGCGAACAGGTCAAGCTGAAGCCTGGTAAGTCGGCTACGTAGGCCGTACTACGCGGTTTTTCCGCATGTCAGATTTGTATCCGCGTTTCAAGAGTTTTGGTGTAGTAGTCGGGTGAGCCTGTGAAAATCAAAAAGATTGTTAACAATCGTCGCGAGCGTCGTCGCTTCCGAGTTCGCACCAAGGTGCGTGGTACCGCAGAGCGTCCGCGTTTATCGATTCAACGCTCGCTGCGGCACTTCTCGGTTCAGTTGATCGATGATGAGAGTGGCCGAACGATTGCTTCCGCCTCAACCTTGGACGCTGCTATCAGCGGCTACGGCGGCAATAGTGATGCCGCTGCCAAGATTGGTAAGGTGATTGCTGAAAAGGCGCAAGCCATCGGTGTGAAAAAAGTTTGCCTGGATAGAGGCGCCTGCAAGTATCACGGCCGCGTGGCGGCGTTTGCTTCGGCTGCCCGCGAGGCTGGCCTCGAATTGTAGATTCAGTTTTGGTAAATACTAAGGGTCCGTATTGTGGCTAATGAAAACCAGCAATCTAACGACGGTTCTATTGAACGCGTGCTCAAGATCAAGCGCTGTGCGGCTGTGGTCAAAGGAGGACGTCGGTTCAGTTTTGCAGCGTTGGTAGTTGTCGGAGATGGTAAAGGGCGTGTTGGCTACGGTTACGGTAAAGCCAATGAAGTTCCCCCCAGCGTCCAAAAAGCACAGAAGCAAGCAAATCGCGAGATTGTGGACGTTCCCATTGTTGAAGGGTCGATACCGCACTCTGTAGTCGGTCGCTACGGCGCTGCCAAAGTAATCTTGCTGCCTGCAAACCCAGGTACAGGTATTATCGCCGGTCCGGCGGTGCGTGCCGTATGCGAGGCCGCAGGCATTAAAGACATTTTGACCAAGAGCTTCCGCTCCAATAATCCGTCCGTTCTGGTAAAAGCAACATTTAACGCATTGAAGCAGCTCCGAACACGCGATTTTGTAGAGCAGCTACGTGGGGTTCACCTATCATGAGAATCGACGACGTCAATCAGGGAATAACCAAGAACCGTCTGCGCCGCCGTATCGGCCGCGGCAACGGCTCTGGTCAAGGTAAGACTTCCGGACTCGGGCAGGATGGACACAAGTCACGAAGTGGATATTCTCGCCATCCTGGGATGGTTGGTGAAGATCTGCCGATGATCCGTCGTATTCCCAAACGCGGTTTTCACAACAAGTTCGCGCAGACAGTTGTAGCGATTAATGTTGGCGATCTGTCGGCTGTCTTCGCGGCGGGCGAAGAGGTTACTCCAGCGATTCTTCAGGAACGCGGCATCATCAAAAAGCGATTTGACGAAATCAAAGTGCTCGGAGATGGTGAAATCGATAAGGCTCTCAAAATTTCTGCGCACCGTTTCAGTACGTCCGCCGTAGAGAAGATTGCTGCCGCTGGCGGGAGCGTGACGAAGTTGCGAGCCAAACGAACTCCCAAGCAGCGTGTTGCCGATTTGGCTCAAGGCAAGAAATAGTCCGAGTGCGTTTGGCGACTGAGGAGACTCTGCGATGTGGGAAAAACTGCGGGTAATCTTTGCGATTCCCGAGCTACGGCAAAAGATTTTGCTGACGCTGGGTTTGCTTGGGGTTTATCGCATCGGCTATCAGATTCGTCTGCCGATGGTGAATCCGCCGAGCGGCGGTGGGGCGGGAAATCAGCTTGATACGTTCTTAGAGCGTTTTCAATTATTTGCTGCAACTGATTTGCGCGAGGTCACGATTTTCGGCCTTGGCATTATGCCCTATATCTCGGCCTCCATTGTTTTCCAATTGCTGGGAAGCGTGTGGAAGCCGATTGAGGCCTTGCGAAAAGAGGGCCAGACAGGCATGAGGAAAATCAACGAGTATACGCGCTACCTGACTGTCGTGCTGTGCATCATCCAAAGCTGGGTGTTTCTGAAGTACGTCGTGATGAGTAATCCAGACACGGTCGCGTCGCAGTTCTGCTACCCAGGCACTTCGCAACTTCATTGGGGATGGCAATTGACCGCCATCGCCATCATGACATCTGGCACCGTGTTCCTGATGTGGCTCGGTGAACAGATCGACGAGTACGGGATTGGCAACGGGATCAGCTTGCTCATTATGTCGAGTATCCTGGCTCAAATGCCTCGTGCTCTGCTGGAATTGCGTCAAAATATGACGACCGAGCTGAGTGGTTCTTCGGGCGAAATTGGTCCGGATAAATTAATCGTACTGGCAGCATTATTCATCGCTGTAGTTTTCGGAGTGGTTTTTATTACCTTGGGCCAAAGACGTATCCAAACGCAAAGTGCTAAGCATGTGCGCGGACGTCGTGTTTATGGTGGTACCAAACAGTACCTTCCGCTGCGAATTAACCAAGCGGGTGTCATGCCCATCATTTTCGCTAGCAGCTTACTGATGTTGCCCGGTGTTCTGTTTGGATTGATCGCCTCCTGGTTTGCCCCCACGACTGCGTCGAACGAGTCCTGGTCGCAGAGCGTGGCAAACTTTTTTTCGACGCTGGGAAATACTTTTACTAGTGGGCAGTCGCTCTCATACATCGTAATGTATGTCGCGATGATTTTTTTCTTTTGCTACTTTTGGACGTCGATTACGTTCAACCCCAAAGAGATGTCCGAGAATCTCAAGGATCATGGGACTTTTATTCCTGGATATCGGCCTGGCAAACGAACTGCGGATTACCTTGAGAAGGTTATGATCCGTATTACATACGTAGGTGCTGCCTTTTTGGCCTTAGTCGCAATTGTACCGATCGTGGTGAATATACAGTTGGGAGTTCCTTTTTCAGTTGCATCGTTTTATGGTGGGACGGGACTTTTGATTGCCGTGAGTGTGGCTTTCGATTTGATTCAAAAGATTGACAACCACTTGTTGATGAGAAATTATCGGGGGTTGTTGGAATCCTAGTTTGGGCTGGCATGACCTGGCTACCGAGCTACGATGACTGATTCGAAGGGCCAGCTATGCGCATAGTCTTTATCGGACCTCCTGGCGCTGGCAAAGGCACCCAGTGTAAGCGGTTGGTAGAGTTGTTGGGGATTCCCCAGTTGTCGACTGGTGAGATGCTGCGAGCAGTCAAGCGGCAGGACAATGCACTGGCGCGCTGGGTCGCACGGCACTTGGACGCTGGGGAGCTTGCACCCGACCACTTGGTGATGCGCATAGTCGCACAGCGGTTGGCTAGCGTGGACTGCGAGCACGGTTGCTTGTTCGATGGTTTTCCACGGACGATTGTGCAGGCCCAACTGTTGGACGAGCACACCGCACGTACCAATCGCAAGTTGGATTTGGTTTTGGATTTGCGCGTCGAGCAGGAGCACTTAGTCAAGCGTCTGTTGAAGCGCGCTGAGTTAGAGGATCGCGGTGACGACGATCGAGAGACTATCAAGGCTCGCTTGCGAGTTTTTGAAACACAGACAGCACCCCTGCTTGCGTATTATTCGCGACGGGGACTGCTAATTACCATCGACGGCATGCGTTCGCCAGACGAAGTTTTTGCAGACATCCAACACGCGGTTGCTGCTCGAACTTGATTCCCGCCCTGTCGCGGCGGTTACGGCTTGTCATACATCGGTGCTGTGCTGTAGAATGGTTCGTCCGCTATTCAGGAAAAGTTTTAGTCGACGCGACGACAGTTATCGTAAGTCGTTACCAGATAAGTAAATAAGAACATTTTTTAAGGAGTTATCCGTGCCGCGTTTACTCGGTGTGGACATACCTAACGACAAGAAGGTAGCCATCTCGCTGACATATATTTACGGCGTGGGCCCCAAAGTCGCGCGGGAAGCATGTGTTAAGACGAACATAGATAGCGAGAAGCCTGCTCGGGATTTGGACGAGGACGAGTTGAGTCGTTTGTCGACTCTGCTGGAACGCGACTACACCGTAGAGGGCCCGTTGCGTCGACTGATGAGTCAAAACATCAATCGTCTGCGTGAAATTAAGTGCTACCGTGGCCTGCGTCACCGTATGAGCCTGCCCGTGCGAGGTCAGCGAACGCGTACGAATGCGCGAACACGTAAGGGTCCGCGTAAGACTGTTGCCGGTAAGAAGGGCGTTAAGGATTTGCGCTAATCTGTTGTGGAATTGCATACATTCATTGATTTTGGCTAAAGAGGATTTGAAGTGGCGAAAGTTAAGCGTCGCAAGCAGCGTCGAAACGTAACGGTAGCCGTTGCGCATATCCGCTCGACATTCAACAACACAACTGTAACGATCACTGACACCAAGGGTGACACGTTGTGTTGGGCGAGCTCCGGAACATGTGGCTTCAAGGGAAGTCGGAAAAGCACGCCATTTGCTGGCCAGGTTGCCGCTCAACAGGCAGCGGAGAAAGCAGCCAAGTTTGGCGTAAAGGAAATAGAAGTTCGTGTGAAGGGCCCGGGCTCCGGTCGCGAAAGTGCGATCACTGCGCTGCAGACTGCCGGCATGACGGTCA
>JBGSTP010000084.1:0-9567 GCA_041736515.1 Pirellulaceae bacterium | reverse complement strand
TTTCACGGTCGAGGACTACGCCGAGCATCCTGCGAGACCGGTCTCATGGTTCTCTCCCAGAACCTGCTTCGGCTCGATAAGTTGCAGCGACGCACAGAAAAGCCATGCAAAAACAATACTTAAAAACTGCACGACCTCAGTGCTCAGAGGCGAAGGGGAGCCAGTGCGTTGGAAGCTAAACCCATTTTCCTTCTGACCGTAAACAATGTTTCCAACTGTGCCGCTTGCGGCAGTCGTGTGCCAGCTGCGTCTAGCAAATCTTCTGCGTGGATATCGATCTCACGTGTGGCACTACACACCTAACGACACTCCGGCAAAAAAGAATTGCACTTGGGTTAGCAAGCACACTCGCGGGAAGGTAGGACCGCCGATTTGTAGTGACGATTAGCGATAACTGTCGAAAATTATAGAAACATTTTATCCGCGAAGCTGCCCTGTAGTTGAGTAGATACTGCACTCCATGTGTGCGCCCTCTAACTTTCTCACAGGATATCTAGCAATGCGTAGAATGCTTGGCCGATCCGTCGAACAACTTGAAAATCGTCGTTTACTTACAGTCGCTGCGGAAGTCATCGATGGCGACTTACTGGTTTCCGGCACCCCAGATGGGCAGGTTGCAATTGTAGCAACCGGTAGCGATTCGTTCGATATTTTCGATGATGGTGAACTAGTGTTCTCTGTCGAGGGCGCTGATGATGACCTTAGAATCGACCTGGATGACTCCGAGGATCTCGCCGACCAACAGGTCGAGTTGGACCTGGCCGAAGCAAGTGTCGATCGTGTTATGGTAAATATGGCCAACGGCACTAATCGGCTCGTGTTATCCGCAGGCAGCACGCGCGGCAGCATTCAGTTTAATGGTGGCTCGGGAGACGATGTGTTCGAATCTTCCAGCGATTTCTCGGTAGGTCATGGGCTGACTGCCTTACTGGGCGAGGGAGACAACACCGTGGACCTGCATGGCACCATTGCCCGAAACTTGGAACTGCGCAGTGGCAGCGGTGACGATCTATTCCTGCTGGCAAGCGATCTCAACGTTGGTGGTCGGGCAACCCTGCACGCTGGCGGTGGAGATAACAGCCTGGTTGTCGACGGCCTAATCGAGGGCGCATTCTATTTCCGCGGGGGTAACGGAGATGATTTGGTCGATATCGGAGTGGATGCACAACTGCAGAGCCGCGCCACGATTCTCCTGGAATCCGGTAATAACAGCCTCACAATCGATGGCACGTTAGATTCGCATTTGAATGCAAACGCGGGTAGCGGGGATGATGTCGTCACGATAGGCGAAGATGCCAGCATCGCAGGCAGTGCGCGCTTGCGACTAGGTAGTGGCGATGATGTGATTGCTAACTCGGGCGAAGTCTTGGGCCGGCTGATATCGGACCCCACTATTGACTCGAAGCCATCCCCCGCAACGGCCGTCAACGTTCAAGCGACGATGCAGCTCATCGATCTGCTAAAGGGTCAGTTCTCGTTTAAGGGTACCGGTGAGTTAATCTAACTGTCCGACCGAGATCTCGATTCAAGCGAAAAGAGATTTTGAAGCGAATTCGTCAAAGTCCTTTGCGTACTTGCCACATGTGCGTGTCGGGGCTAACGATGCCACGGCGCTAGAAGCTTAGTTGACTTGACTCGGATCTGGAGTGCGCAATCCTGGTACGAGCCAAGTTGACTTATCAATTTCACGGACGGACCAAAAATACGTGCCGAACTTGAATGAGCCTCAACCATTCCCGAGGGATGAAGTGCTAGCATCAGCACTTCGCGGTAAAGCGGAATCGGTTGCTGAATTGCTGGAGTCCTACCGGGCCTATCTGCGTGTCCTGGCGGCGAGTCGTTTGCGCGGCCGACTTGCTTCTCGGATCAGTCCGTCCGATGTAGTTCAAGAAACGATGATGGCCGCGCACTGCGCCATTGGAGATTTTCGAGGCGATACGACTGCAGAGTTCTCGGCTTGGATGCGACGCATTCTAACTCATAAACTTATTAGTAGCATGGATCGCCACCTGAGCCTCAAACGCGATGCGCGGCGCGAGGTTTCTATCGATGCTACCGCGAGTCACTCTGAAACGGATGCGCCAACTTTTGCCGGTATTCTTGCGGGCCGCGATCCGTCACCAAGCACCATGGTCGTGCGGCAAGAAGATAGTCAACGCGCTGCTGCGCTTGTCGAGCAATTGCCACCACACTATCGCGAAGTCATTCTGTTGAGATGCAAACACGGGTTGCAATTCGATGAAATTGCTGCTCGTCTCAATCGGTCTCAAGTGGCGACACGTTTGCTGTGGCTGCGCGCCATTCAACGCCTGCGCAAAATGTTCGACCAAGGGATCTGACCAGGAGCCTTGCGATGTTCGTTAAAAATGATTGCGAACCTTCATTCTGCGATGAGAACGAAGAGCGTTTGGCGGAAATTCTCGACGAATACTTGATTGCGGTTGAAGCCGGGAAAACTGTCGACATTGATGCATTCATTGAACAGCATCGGGAGTTTTCCGTCCCGTTACGAAGTTATTTAGCAGAGCTCGACATGATTCGCGAGCTGGCGGACGGAAGTCGCGATTGCAGTCATCGGCAGCAGTTGACTTGTGAAGCTACGATTGCCAGCGGAACAAAGCTGGGCCCCTACTTGCTCGGCCCGATTGTTGGACGCGGTGCCATGGGAGTTGTCTACCGCGCCTACGATACTCAGTACGATCGTTACGTAGCTCTGAAGGTCTTGGCTTTTGGGACAAAGCTCGATTCGAACTGTATCGATCGTTTTCGACGCGAAGCTAAAACGGCTGCCTTACTGGATCATCCGAACGTTGTTCCTGTCTACGCCGTCGGCTGTGAGCGAGGTGTCAATTACTACTCCATGCAATTGATTGAGGGAGCATCGCTGGACCGTCGTCTCGCAACAGTCCGCGAAGGAAGCGACCTTAGGCCAGCGTTGAATCTCGATTCGCTGTCTGCAGCGTGGAACGCCATACGACTCGAAAGAATTCCTGGGTCGACGATTGACGCCAGTCCGCTGGAGGGGCCGGACAAGTATCGGCGAATTGCTCAACTGTGCTCTCACGCAGCCAGTGCATTGCACGCTGTTCACTTGGCAGGTGTGATCCATCGCGACGTCAAGCCATCAAATCTCTTGCTTGGCAATGACGGGCAACTCTGGGTAACCGACTTTGGGTTGGCGCGCGTGCAAGCTGAAAACGGGCTGACTAGAACCGGAGAATTGGTAGGAACAGTGCGCTATATGAGCCCCGAGCAGGCAAGCGGTAAGGGCGACATGATCGACGCTCGAACCGACGTTTATGGACTCGGTGCCACGCTGTACGAACTGGTCACGAATGTAGCAGCCTTCCCTGGAGAGGATATGATGGATTTGCTGCGTCAAATTCAAACTTGCGAACCTCCCAGCCCGCACCTGCTCGAGCCCAATATCCCACGGGATTTGGAGACCATTATTCTTCGTGCGATGCGCCCCAGTGCAGCGGATCGCTATCCCACCGCTGCAGCCATGGCGGAAGACCTGAATCGATTCGTGTCCGGAAAGAGTATTCGAGGCCAGCCGGTGACCTATTTTGAGCGCGTCCTGGCATGGGCAAGAAAACATAGGAGCCTGGCCATTAGTCTATTGACCCTCTGGTTTTGTATTGTCGCTCTATCGCTTATCACTACCGTGAGCGTAGTAGTGCTGCAGTCGCATACGGCTGCAGCGCTTAGACGATCGGACGAATTGTATCGGCAGGCCCGCAGTATTGTAGACACACTGGGATTTCGATCTGCCAAGCGTTTGGCGAGGATCCCCGAAGCGGATCGAGCGCGACAGGAGATCTTGACTGAGACCATTCGCTATTACCAGCAATTTATTGATGATTCTGCTGACGATCCTCGATTGCGACGGGACGTGGCTACGACGAGTTTGGAAATTGCCAGATTGGTCGCTATCTCCCATGATTTCGAAAAAGCCGATGCCGCCTATCGGCAATCCGTGGAGCAGTTGCGCGACGCTGGCGAAACGCTATTGTGTGTTCGCGCACTAAACGAATGGGCTTTATTGGCGAGCGAACATGGCGATCATACCGTAGCAGTCCTGCGGCTTGATGAAGCCTTTCGTCATTTATCCGATTATGCCAATCCATCGTCTGATCATTTGGAGGAGACGCTGACTCTGGCGCTGACGCACAACAATCGCGGGGTTGTGTTGCTGCGAAATCTTATGCCTCAGGAAAGCGCTAAAGAGCTCAAGCAAGCGATCGGTTTGCTGCAACCGATTCCCGCCGATATGCTGCGCGACTCTGAGATCGGCGCTGATCTAGCTGATGCGTTCTCCAATTTCAGCGTCTTGCTCGACGAAGCCAAGGAGTATTCCAAAGCGGTAGATGCCGCCGAACGGTCGCTTGCAATTCGCGTGCATTCAGAACCCAACGATGCATCCGAATATCAAGGTCGCCTGGCAATCACTTATAACAATCTAGCTGCATTCCAATGGCACGCCGGCCGTTCACGGGACTCGATCGTGGCCTATCAGCGATCCGTCGATCTCCTCGAGAAAACGATCCGTCAATCGCCAGATCGAACCGAGTATCAGAATCGTCTGGCAGTCACGCTTAACAATCTAGGAATTGCTTTGGTCTCGCAAGGAGCGTTAGCTGATGCGGAATTGGTCTACAAGCGAGCTGTGGCTCTTGCCGAGCCGCCCGTAGCCGCTGATCCAGCCGATCGTGAGGCTGCAACTCGATTGGCCGGAATTCTAAATAATCGCGCGGTGTTGCTGCGTGCGCAGAAGCACCATGCAGAAGCCGACGCAGCCCTCAAGCAGGCTGCACAACTATTGAAATCGGCCTGCGACCCACCTGCAGACAATGGGAAGCGACACATTCACGACCACATAGAAAACAATCTGAAATCTCGCGAGCTCGCTCTTTAGGACTCGTCAGGCAGATCCAAATTCATGAAACTCATCGATAGGAACCTTATTATGGGCCGACGGCAATTTGTGAATCTTGATCCTGTTTCGAAGCGACGGTTTCTGCATTGCGAAATACTGGAACCTCGGTCAATGCTGACCGGTTTTGTTGAGTCTTTGGAAATTGCACCTGGGCCGGTATCCGAGTTCACGACACAGGCCAAGTCTTTCATTGAATCGGCCATAGAGAATGTCGCTGCGACGCAGCAGCAGGCACCAATACGCACGTCGACTGAGCTGTACTCAGACACAACTAGTGAAGGACTGACAGTTCGCATCACCAAATTCACTGTAGAACTCGCCGACATCAATTTGACGCAGACCTCGCGCACTGACACACCCGTTCTAAGCAACGCTAGTTTGGTATTTACCTTCTATGTTTATCCGGACAGCTCTGTTTCCATTCGAGCGAAAATCACAACACCGCTGGTCAATATCGTTCTTCCAAAATTCTCATTGGAATCTGCAAATCCAAAGGACATAGATGCAGGTGAAGAGCTGCGTCCGACTGAGGTTCCGTCAAGCGAGCGCGTTCCTAGCAAAGCAAACCGAGTTGAGGGCATGCAAAGCGAAACTGCTTCGCTACTTGGCTCTCAGTCCGGTAATGCTCCCACCAAGTCAGCGGAGTTGACCACTGATAGCAGAGAATCGCAATTGTTGGCGGGGAACAACTCTGCAGTCGAGAAGTCGCCTGACTGGATTATTAAGCCAACCGACAACAGCGAACCTGTTGTAGCGAATGAAGCTGTAGAATCCGAATCGCTTCATCCTCCAGTTCAAGGGATGGTGTGTCTCGAGTTTGTGCAGCCGGAGTCGTCGAGAACACAATCAGGTTTCGAACCCGAAGCATCTGCGATGTTTCAGGTTTTCATTAATTCAGCGATCCAGCGGCGAGTTTCGGATGTGGCCGCTCGCCCGTATCACGATGCGACTGAAACTACTGACGTGTTTGTGGAGAGTTCTGCTGAACCATTGGGTGAGTTCGATCCCTTGGCACTGTCCATGCTGACTTTGGTTGGCAGTTGCTGGCTTTCCATCCGAAATCGCCACGCCGACAAAAACGAGATTGCCAGCCGAGATACCAACACCCCCCAACAACCGCAGTGATGCCTGGTTCGAGCGTTGTCCTGACAAAATCGACACCGCGATGCGAGTGGATTAGTAAGCAGCACTTCGAACACGTAAGAAATCCGCGTAACCAAGTGTCGGCTTGTAGCAACTGCCATGATGAACGATCGCCCCAAAGACAAGTCGTAGTTCTTGGTTGCGAGCTATACTTACACGGCTCGGCTCACCTTGCTTCATTGCCGCACGCCCAAATGGGTTAGCCACCAAAATTCCATAGTCGCGGTTATGCCACCAACTTTCGCGAAAGTTTCTCGGATCCGCCATCAGTGTCACACCCACTGGTTCGTCCGCTTGCATGCCCGAATAGTCGCACCATTGCGCTGGCTGACCCCATGTAGTCTTAGCCGTGGTTCGTCCAAGTGAATTCGTTATCGTGCCACCCTTCTTTTCAGAGATTGCTGTTGCGACACGAACTCCAAATCCCATCTCTTCCTGATCGCCAAATACGAGCTCGTCGACTGCAGGAGCAAACAGAGCATCCCATACTAGCAGCCAGCTATCTGTTTTGGCTGTACAACTGAACCTGCTTAGCAATCGACCAAGCTTGATCTGGTCGGCGGAGATTAATTCCGCTTCAGTTGCGAACGTAAGCCCATGTTCTCCAACGGATGGTTGCTCAGTGAAACGCGCATGTTTGATTTGGGCTTTGTTTCGCCAAAAATCCGAGCCATTGATGTCGCCAAACGCCAGCCAGAGACCAGGATGCATAGTCTCGTGATCGACGGGATCATGGCCAACGATGGGTGGATGGTTGCGCGTGACTTGGTGTCCACCAATTGTCCTTAATTGCGTGAAATAAGGTCGCAGAATTTGTGGGTCGTCGAACACGAACTCCGCAACTTCCTGGTTCGCAAGAGAAATAATGAGCCGATCGCGCTTAAGGTTTACCGAGAAATCAGCAGCTTTCTTTTCAGTAGTCGCTTCGCTGACCGCGACTTGTTGTATTGTTTGATCGCCAATCTGTGCCAGTGTCCGACTTGCGAAGCCTAGGACGAAGGCGAGGGCGAGACCGCAGATGCCACAGTGGCTCCGCTGAAAGATGTGGTTTTGCAGATCAGTCATGGATTTCTTCTTCCGAGTTATCCTTGGGTAACAGCCAGACCACGAGCATACCGGCAGCGTAGAAAACAGTGCAAAGTGTACCGATTCGTGAGTAATCGCCCCCGAGGCTCGTAAATATTAGCCCAGCCAACAACACGCCAGCTGCGGTCGCGAAGCGACCTGAATTGAACGCCAAGCCACTGCCCGTGGCTCGAACACGCGTCGGAAACATCTGTGGCAAATAGACCGCCAGCCAGCCGAAAAACAAGGTGGCAACAAAGCCTTGCGCAAATACGATCGGCTGAAAGCTGGGTTGGAGTGGCGCGGTGCCTTGAAACATCATGATCGTCAGGATGGTAGTGAAGAAGCTTATCAGCAAGTAGCTTGTGCGGCGTCCGATCCATCGCGAAAGCTGCGCTCCGCTGAAGCTTCCAAGAGTGGCTCCCAAAGCCCACCATCCTTGCGTGGCGGCCTTGTAGCTTGGGTCGGTAGCGCCAGCCACTTTGTCTGCCCAGGGGATCATCCACTTGCTCGCTGACCAAGCGCCAACCAGGGGTATAGCTGCCAGGATGATCGCAACCAAAGTGCACCGAATCATCCCCGATTGAAACAACTCCCGCATAGGCGCCGCACCTTGCCGCGCAGCATTGCGACTAGCAAGCCAGGTTGGCGATTCCGGCAGGGCAAACAGCACGAGTACACCAAGGAAGGCAGGGAGGCCACCCAAGTAAAATATCCAGCGCCACGAATCGGGACTGACCGTTCATACTCGCGCGATCTGCGA
The DNA here is from genome assembly GCA_041736515.1 of Pirellulaceae bacterium. GTDB lineage: Bacteria > Planctomycetota > Planctomycetia > Pirellulales > Pirellulaceae > Aureliella. Next base: position 1,657 of record JBGSTP010000084.1, on the reverse strand, counting down.
CAGCAGCAGGATTCCTGCATTCAATCCGGCGCTCATGACTCCACTTACCAACGGCCGAGATGCGCTCGACCAACACTCGGCGACAAGAGCCATTCCGTTAGGCCAGACGCCTCCCACGCCGAGTCCGACCAGGAAACGCAGCACTAGCATTTCCTCTTGAGTGCGAGCCCAAGCGCCCATCATGGCGAAGACCGAGTAGAACAAAATGCTGATTCCCATGGCGCGAGAACGGCCGATACGATCACCGAGGCTGCCCAGAATAATTCCACCAATGGCTGCACCGAACATAAGAGCAGCGGTGAAACGGGCGAACCAATCGCCGCCGAGCGTGGGAGTAAACCGCTCTCCCAACAGACTCTTTGACACACTCAAGGAAGCCACGGGCATCAATCCCAACTCGATGCCATCGAATACTAATCCGAGTGAGGCAGCCACCAGCACAAATAGGCGAGCACCGGGCGACAGTGGGAGCGCAGTCTTCATGCTGGACTCCGAATGGCTTCAAGAATGGCACTATTGTCAGCCTCGCCCAGTCCGAGTTCCTCGGCGCGTTCGAGCAGTTGGCGATGAGTCGCACACAAACGCAGTTCGAGCCCCAATTGCTGTGCGGCTTGAAGCATTAGCCGCACATCCTTCAAATGCTGTGTCAACCTGGCTTGAGTGCTGTAATCGCGTTCGATCATTTTAGAGCCTTTGGTATCCATTTGACGCGAATACGCCGCGCTTCCCTGGAGCACCTCGAGTGTAATTCTTACATTCAGTCCCAGGGCTTCGGCGAAAGCCAAGCCTTCAGCGAGGGCAGCCCGATTCAGGCCCAATACGAGGTTGCTAACTAGCTTGAGCTTTGCTGCGCTGCCACAGCCGCCAACGTGGAAAACACTCTTTCCAAGTACAGGCCACAAATCATTGCAGGCAGCAAAGGCTGATTCACTGCCGCTGACGATTACGGTCGCTTCACCACGCCGAGTTTGTTCGCTGGAGCCGGATATTGGCGCGTCGAGATAGATCGCACCACGTTCGCTCAGCCTTTTTTCCCAAGTCACGCTGGACTGAGGATCGCCCGTCGTGGTGTCGATCACCACTTGCCCTGCGTGTATTTCGTTGAGCCTTGGCTCTAGAACTTCCGTCACAATTTCGCTGGAAAACAAGCTGACGATCACACGCTGGCACTGCTGCAGCGGCTGGTCGCTCCAAATCGCTCCTCGCTCCAACAATGAATTGGCTTTGTCGCGGGTACGATTCCAGACAACGGGTATGAAACCACACTGCAACAGCCGTTCACTGATGGCCGTACCCATCAGACCTAAGCCTACGACGCCCACGTGGCGATTTGATATCGAATTCAATATTCAGATCCAGAATGATAAAAAGCATTGAAAAGCGGGCGCGCGTAGTTAGCGACATGCGGGAGACCCACCGATCGCCAATGAGTCCGTCTATAGTATAGAAGAAATTACCTAACAATACGCAGCGAGCTAAGATAGACTATTTGTACAGTTTGTGACCTATGAATACACAGGCGGCGGACGCGCAGCCAATCCAAAGATGCCAAGCAGCTGAAGTACGAAAAATCTGTGGGTAGGCCGCAACAAGCGCAGCGCAGTTGAGGCAGGAATATTCCAACGACCTCAATCTTTGGCTGTATTTACGCGAGTCT
>JBGSTP010000071.1:0-20839 GCA_041736515.1 Pirellulaceae bacterium | reverse complement strand
CCTCGATTGCGTCGAGAACGAGGCCCTTAACTTGCTCGACTCGCTTTTCCAACTGCATTTGCGATACAGTGTCACCGAGAGCCAATATCATCTTCACCGATGCTTCGACAACAACAACGATGGACTCTTGGCCGTCTTCCTCGATAGAAAATGCTGCGCAAGAATTGGGTTCAAGGTTGAGGTTGTCCTCGAAGAACTGCTCGATATCCTGAGGATAGATGTTCCGGCCTCGTACAATGATCAGGTCTTTGGATCGACCCGTGATATACAGTTCTCCGTCACGCAGAAAACCAAGATCTCCCGTCTTCAACCAATGTTTGGATTCACCAGCCAATCGGCCACCGAAAACTTCCTTTGTTTCGTCCTGGCGATTCCAGTAGCCTCTTGCCACGCCGGGGCCACTGACCCAAATTTCACCAATCAACCCGTCGTCTAGTCTCTGCAATGAAGTTTCATCGACAATCGCGATCTCAGTTTGTTCTGCAGGTTGACCATGACCGACGATACAAGATGTAACGTTCCCTTGTGGAATCTCGGAGAATGTCAATTCTCGCTCGGGTGGCCCACCCGAAACAAAAAGCGTTGCTTCGGCCAAGCCGTAGACAGGATAAAACGCCTCACGTCGGAACCCACATGCTGAAAACTTCTCGCTAAACCTCTCGATGGTTTGTCGACGAACTGGCTCCGCGCCGTTAAACGCAGTTTTCCAGTGGCTCAAATCGAACGATGACAGTTTCTCATTCGGAATTTTCTTGATGCATAACTCAAAGCCAAAGTTTGGCCCGCCGCTGGACGTTGCACGATATTCGGCGATCGCTTGCAGCCAGGTTGCTGGATTCACCAGAAACCGGAGCGGGTCCATCAGAACCGCATGACAGCCGACATACAGGCTTTGGATCACGCCACCGATCAGTCCCATGTCGTGAAACATAGGCAGCCAAGAAACCATCACCGACTCGGGAGTATGCTCTGCACCCTTTTGAAATGCTCGCGCATTCGCAATGAGGTTTTCATGGGTAACCATTACACCTTTTGGTGATGACGTCGAACCGGACGTGTATTGCAAAAATGCGACATCGTGGAAGGGTTGATTCCGGAGCGAACTGCTTGACCATTCGTCGTTGCCGTCAGTCGCCACGACATTTGCAGCCAAACCGATACTCGTTGCAAACTCCTGAGCTTTTTCCCGTTCGGACGATTCGCAGAGGATTAGCGCCGGAGCGCAGTCCTTAGCGATCGACTCGAGGCGCCTTCTGTTCGCAATCCCCTTCAACGGATAACCGGGAACGGCGATGACGCCGGATGAAAGGCAGGCCAGAAAGGCTTCAATGAACCGTATTCCAGACGGGTAGAGCAAAAGCACGCGGTCGCCCCCGGAAGTTCGCTCTTGGATCAAGTCAGCAATGACCGAAACTTTACTGAGAAGCGACGCATAATCGATTGACTCGTTGATGGTTTCCGAGGCCAGATAAGTGAACGCAATATTGCTCCCCCTTGTCTCAGCATGACTCAGCAAGTTATCGATCAGCGTTCGGCAGAAGGTGGACAATGATTCCATGGATTATGCTTATCCCACCTTTGCTAATTTCTGAGCTACGAACGCAGCAAGCTCGCGTGGCGTTTCGTATTCCACGGCCTCTTCGGGTTCGATCTCAAAAGCGACAATTCTTGAAAGTTCTGTGACGATGCCGACTTTTGAGAGGCTGTCTAGTCCGAACGAGTCGAACGCCTTCGTTGGGTCAATCAGTTCTGCGGGACCTTCTGCGACTTTCGCCAGCATTCTGCAGATTTCAGTTTCGATTTCTTGCTGTGTTCGCATCAGGCTTCCTTATCCTTGAACTTCGGTAATTGAACGTTCCAAGCCAATCCCAGGATCTCGAGGCATCGGATGAGTCGATAGCCGAGATCGATTTGCCACCATCGGAGGCCAAACATTGCCGAAGTGGGATAGGCGTGGTGGTTGTTGTGCCAGGATTCACCGAAGGATGGCACCGCCAACCAAGCGAGGTTGGTACTGTGATCACCGGTATCGTGCGTATGCAATCCGAAGAAGTGACAAATGGAGTTGACGCACCATGTGACTTGCGACGATACGGCGACTCGGACGCAGCCAGCCCAAAGGAAACCTTCCAACGCCGAGTACCACGACAAATTGATTAACCCAACGACAATTGCCGGGGCAATCAAGCCAGCTAGGTACCACACAAGGAACAACCGACTGGCACGCGAAACGGCGCGGTCTTTAATCAAATCCGGACAATAGTGAAGCGGATCAGGCATGTCGTAGCACAACACCCAACCAAAATGAGAATGCCAAAGCGCCGACAATTTTTCTCTTAGCGAGGCTCCGTTCGGCCAGGGTGAATGGGGGTCACCGTCGACATCACTGTATTGGTGATGGCATCGATGAAGTGATACCCATGCAATCAACGGTCCCTGGCCTGCCATGGAACCGCAGATCGCGATGAAAACCCGCACTGGCGAGAACGTTTGAAAGGCGCGATGGCTGAAAAGGCGGTGATAACCAACGGTGATACCGACTCCCAAAGCCAGCGTCCACATGACGAGCATCGCGACAATTGAAACGATCGTTGGTCGCCACCAAGGAAGCATTCCAAACGCAATGAAAGTTCCGATCAAAGGGACAACATGGCACAGCGTTACAAATAGCCAAAGCGTCTTTGCCACGCTCTTGTGCGGAATGGTGCGCTTTTGAATCTGGCGACACATTCTCCTCAATTGCAGCGATATCGCTTGTTTCTGTTACGATAGTACTCATCCACCAAGTTCCCTCATTGCTGTTGTGTTGACGTTTCACTAACGCTGGTTTCGCTGAAATCTTCTTGAATCGATGTAATGCAACCGGGAAGGTCTAAGAAACTCAGCGATCCGTTTTTAAGAGCGTTTTTGCAAACACTTCGCTGGACTTTGCCGCTGCTAGTTCGTGGGAACTCGCCAACCGGCAAAAACGCGAAGTACTCCGCCCTCACATTCAGGCTTGCGGCGATGTCGTGCCGAATGCCTGTGAGGAGCAAAAGCAATTCCTGGGATTCGTCGTCTGGTAAATCGCCGAGGCGTGCACTGCGAGCCAAGGTTCGGGATGCTTCGATAACGATGCAGAGTCTTTCTTGGCCGTTGGCCCAAACCGAGAAAGCCGCTACTGAGTTTGGGACGCCGGTGGGCTGCTTTTTCTCTACGATCTGCTCGATGTCTTGCGGATAGATGTTACGGCCGTGAATGATGATCAAGTCTTTTAGCCGTCCCGTTACGAACAGTTCGCCGCTGTCGGCGGGAACAGGCTCCGAAGCAATCTTGTCAGGTCGAGTGGCAGCAGCGGGAATTGCCGACGCGCTCAAGAATTGCCAAGCACCCCAGATACCGAATGCGCTTAGTATGAAGAATGCGATAGCCACAAAGGTTGCTCTCATGACGAAACGACCTTTCCGTTTTCCATTTTCAGTTGTCGCTCAAAGTGCTGCGAAACACGTGGGTCATGCGTTACTGTTATCAACAGTGAATTCTCGGACCTGGCGCAGCCGACCAAAAGTTCAATCACCTTCCTACCATTTTCCCAATCGAGAGCCGCAGTTGGCTCGTCAGCTAGCATGATTAGAGGGCGATTGAGCAATGCTCTCGCAACGGCTACTCGTTGTCGCTCCCCACCGCTGGCAGCGTTTGGATACTTGAAACGCAGGTATTCAATCCCCAAGGTACCCAACAAAAAATCTATTCGCTTCTTCAAATCGTCGGATCGCATTCCGGAATTGTGACCCGTGACATACAAGTTATCGTAGACGTTCAGGAAAGGAAGTAATTGTGCTTGTTGGAACACAAATCCAATATGTCGACGACGGATCGACGCGAGTGTTCCCTTGGATCGGTAAATAATGTTTCGGTCGTTAAGTTCAACAGTCCCTGAGCAGGGCGAAAGCAAACAACCAAGTATGGAAATCAAGGTAGTTTTTCCTGAACCCGAGGGACCAATCAATGCACACGTCTCACCAGCCTTGAAATCCAGAGAGACTCCATCAAGTACGGTTTGCCTTGTTCGACCAACGCCGAAATACTTAGTCAAATTTTCACATCGAAGAACCATCTCACCCTCGAAAAACGGCTGCGGGATCTAGAGATAGCACGGTCTTGACCGAGAGTATCGATGCAATGATGCAGCTTCCGAAATGGAATGCCGTTAGCACTCCATAAACTTCAATGGACATCTCTAACGGCACTGCGGTCCCTTTTGTCAAACTAGCAACATTAGCAAACGCAAAAGTACCTGCGATCCAGCTAAGGGTTGCGAGAACGAGACTCTGGATCAATACGACTCCAACAAGCTTTGTTCTACTGAATCCGATCGCCAGCATGGTTGCGTATTCGCGACCGTGTTCATTGGTAAGCGTGAAAAGCGTTTGGCTAACGACTACTGCTGACACTGCTATTCCAAGAATTGCAGTAATGACTGCCGTCAGCCCCACTCCTGTTTCGATCATCCAATACTTAATGGTTCGATTTGCGAATTCGCCTGTCGTCAAAGCCTCAACGTTTGGGATGTTTACTTGCAAAGACCTTTGAACAGCTTGGACGTCGAAGTTTGGTTTGGTTCGGGCTAACACGTAAGTGATTTCGTCGTCGCGATATCGCGCATCAAACTTGCGAGCTTGCTGTAGAGACGTGAATACAAATGGGGACGCAGTGAACGTTCGCACGTCGCTGGAAATTCCTCGTACTATAGCGCGTTGACCGAAGAGTTCGACCTCATCGCCGATTTTGGAGACTCCCAGCGGATCCAGATATGCCGAGTCTACGACGACACTATCGGGAAGATGCACGTCGCGCAGATTGCCTTGACTCATTGACCACGGTCCACCTACGTTTCCATCGTCGAGACCTACTAGTTCGATACTTATTCGCTTTCCATCGGGCCGTTGCCACATACTCCAATCCATATAAATTCCCTCGGCCCATTCGATTCCGTCGATATCTCGCACTTGGTGAATCCGGACGTCTGGTATTGGGGTTCCGTAGTCATACGCAACGGTCTTGGGCGAAACAATCCAAAGGTCAACGCCGGCATGGCGGATCAAAGCGGAAACCGTATTGCACCAACCGACGAGCATGCCGACTTGGCAAGCACTCAAAATAAACAGCGAACTCAATCCGACTAATGTGACGATCAATCGTGTTGGACGATGAAATAACATTGCAATTGAGGCGGAAATCATTTTTGCTCAACTGACTTCAGAAAGTGATGGAGTTTGCTTCTCACGGAAACGCCTGGAAATTGTCGCCTGAAAAATCGAGTTTACAAAGGAGTAGCCTAATAGCGTAGCTAGATTCTTCGGCGAGCGTTAGCTAGAAAAAGCTAGCCCACATATTTTGGGAATCACTCTTTCGAATGTGAAGCATAAACAGAGCGGGAAAAGTTGCAGCGGCTGTAACGATCAAGTAACCTAGCGGCAGCCAAGGGCTTTGACTTTAGGACACTGCACCCTCTACGGAAACCTTCGTGAACGCTGCGCAGGCCGTACGGAACATCTCGGGCATACGACATGGCCTATGGTCCGGCCCTACAACAACGATTGTTTGCCATGCTTCCGCATGAAGATCGTTCATCTCGTTGTGGAAAAATGCGAATTGCAAATCAATCGCGGTATTTCGAGCGTTTTCGAACCATAGTTCCAAGCGGATCGGATCGTACAGATAAAAGTCCTTGCGGAAGACGCAATAAGCCTCACGGGTGATGAGCACAATTCCTTGCCTTATCGCGTGCAACGCATCCGGCACATGATCTCGAAGCCATAACTCCCGAGCGACTCCGGTCAGCTTGAAGTGGTTTAAGAAATACATGTTCTGCAACACGTTGGTGTCGCCAATAGTCACTGTCGTGTAGTAGAAGTATTTTTTAGTCATGATTACTTCGTCGCCGACGGATGCAGAGTTGCAGGAGATTTTGCCCCAGCGGGTAAGTCCGTTAATGATCTAACCAGACGCCCGGTAATTCTGGTTGAAAAGGAGTAGTCATCCCAGCAGTGCTTGGTGCCGCAGCGGGCATAGGTTGGATCGACCTTTACATCGCCGTGATCTTCCCATTGGGGGATCAACTTTAGGCAGTGTGGTTGTTCAAGCATGTATCGCAGCGTAATCATCCGGCGACGATAGTCTTTGTCCGTTTCCGTCTCGTCCTTCCAGCCACCGCCGATATCGCCGTGATTCCCACCGAACCAAGTTTCATCGACGGTTGTTGCTTGGTTTGGCGATTCTAATATGACAAGGGTAGGTGCAAACACGCTTCGGTCTTCATCTTTGGCGACCAGATGTACCACGCGTTTCACTGAAGAAGGAATTGCCAGTTCTTCTACACGGTCATGGAACTTTTTTTGGTAACTATCGATATTCGAGAAATTGTCGATCATCAGTTCTGGAATGCCCATCGATGCTACGGTGTCGAACAATCCCAGGAACCGCACAGGAACGGGTTTCACATTGCCAATTCCTTCGTCGTGTAGCTTTTTCGCTAGCATTCTCGCTGTAGCTGCCCCACGACTAAATCCGAAAATACAAATCCCATCACCCGTTTGCCAGCTCTTCGAAATTGAATTGTAGGCCTCGTTAACCTTTCCAACTGCTTCCTTGCCGAACGCACCATCGACTTTATCAAGAGGGTTTCCATCGGTACCGATACCACGAATGTAGACAACCTGCTGTTCAGGGGACTTTGCGAGCAGGTGCCACATGCGTGCGATGTTCGTTGACTCCTCGTCGACCCGTACCGTGTAGCCGAGCTTTCCAGAGTCGCCTTCGTCCGGTTGGGTAGAGTTGTTCCACGTCCCATCCATTAGGATCACAAGATCTTTTGCCATGGCCTGACATCCTAAGCTCAATGTAACCAAAAAAATCGCAAAGGAATTGATGATGCTTTGAGGAGTCACTTGCTAATCTCACTTTGAAAGCCGGAGGTAAGTTCAAGATGAGCCTCTGAGCAGGCGTCACTTAGCGCAAAAACAGCTTGTTCAATATCTGCATCACTATGCCGCGCCATCAGTTGAAATCGAAACCGGGCTTGACCTAGCGGTACGCCCGGATACTCAGCCAGATTGGCGAGCACATTGCGGGCTTCCAGCATTTTCCATGACAGCCGAGCAACAACATCTTCGCCCAAGAAAACCGGCACAATCGGAGATGGAATTCCACCGACCACAAGCCCCGACTCGGTGACGCGTTGACGAAACAATTCAACATTGGCCATTAATTGCTGTCGCAAGGAATGACCCTCATTCGAAAAGACAATCTCGTGAGCTTTCTTCACCACCGAGGCTTGCAGCGGCGACAACGCATTCGAGAAGGTAAATGATGGAGCGAAGACTCGCAGGTAGTCCACCGCCGATTTTTTGGTGGCTACAAAACCGCCATTCGAGGCGAAAGTCTTGCTGAAAGAGCCCATGATGACGTCCGGCCAAAGTTCGTCAGGAAGCGTTTCCAACAAACCCATGCCGTTCGCACCCATCGCTCCAAAATCGTGCGCAACATCCAGGACCACAATGGCACCATAACGACGTGCAACAGTAAATATGTCGGACGTAGGCGAATCCGAGTCCATCGAATATAAACTTTCAATCACCACAAAAATAGCGCGATCGGCATCCTGCGCTCGACGGGTCTTCAATAGAGCCTCTAATTGATTTACATCGTTGTGAGCAAAATAACTCAAGCGAGTTTTCGTGTGCGCACAACCTTCCTTAAGGCAACTGTGTATCAGCTTGTCAGCAATAATTGCATCATGCTCACGAACCAAACCGACCATCATTCCGAAACCAGCCGACCACCCGGTCGAAAACACCATGCAGGCTTCCATCTTTAACGTTGCTGCCAATATATTTTCTAGATCCACCATCCCGCGCGTTCGCCCTGATGAAATCGCCGAACCGGCACTATGCAAGCCGTACCGGTGACAAGCTTCGATAGCTGAAGCTACGACTTGTGGGTGCGTTGAAAGGTTGAGGTAATCTTGCGATGCGAAGTTGAGGCAAGTGCGCTCGCCGTGACCAGACTCCCGGGATGCCTGAACAATTTCTCTTGGCACCGATTCCACAATGCGAGAGAATGGCCATACCTCTGCCTCACGGCGAGCCGTCAGCCAATGTTCCCAAGGGTCCAAACGCTCTTTCAGCGAAGCGCCGGCAAGGAGGTGAAAGTTAGCAATGCTTAGTTCCAACTCAGGTGGCAATTCCTTGTCAAGCTTGGGCATGTGTCGTTGCCTCCGTTTTTGCGATTGCAGGTGGACTGGTTCGGGCGTGATCAAAGTCACTCGGGCTGTGGATGTCCCACGCCAAGCCAAATAGCCGCATCAAACGAATTAGGTAAGCGCCCACATCCACTTCCCACCAGACGTGCCCAAAGAAAGCGGAGGATTGACGATGGTGATGATTGTTATGCCATGCTTCACCTACCGTCGGAATCGCCAACCACCAACAATTGGTGGAGAGATCGTCCGTGGTATAACGTCGCCAGCCGACGCCGTGACAAATTGAATTGATCGATGAAATGGCATGATGTACCAGCACGATGCGCAACAATCCGCCGAAATACATGCCTCGCAACACCGCCATCCAGTCCCATTCCAATAAACCATTGACGATTCCGGGCACGACAATGCCCATGAGCACCCACCAGTGATAGCGGCGATTGATCGCGATCAGCCATGGTTTGCGATACAAATCACGCGTGTAAAACTGAGGATTCGGATACTCGTGCCGTCGCATCCATCCCCCTTGTGCGTGAATCATTCCGACCGTCCAGGCGAACCAAGTTTTACGTTCTGCAGGTGGGCTGCCCAGCGGAGAATGCGGATCACCCTCGCCATCGCTTTTTTCATGATGGCGGCGATGAATGCCGACCCATGAGATGAGTGATCCTCCCGCAGCCAACATTCCAAACACGGCCAGCGTACCTTCTATCCACGCGTAAGTCTTGAACGCCTTATGGGTGAACAACCGGTGGAATCCGACAGAGACTCCCAATGAAGAGACTAGCCATCCAATCAGAAACAGGCCGACTTCGTATACCGTAGGCAATCCAAACACCGGCAGTAGTACTAACGCAGCGATGTTTGGCATTAAGTAGAAGTACACAAAATGCTGCCACTGGATTCGATGAGCGACCGAGTTGGAAAACACACGCTTCACAACTGGCTTCGGTTCATTTTTTTGTTCACTGACGGACGCCATATGATCGGCGTATTGAGTATCACTCATCGCAAGCTCTCAGCTAGGTTGTTTGGGATTTCTGCAAAATCAATTGCGCGATCTGTGTCACGGTGACGTTTCCGACGACATCTTGTGCATCAACCATCACGCCGAACTGTTCCTCAATGTGAGCAGCCAGCGAAATGGTTCCTGCCGAGTCAATCCCGAGCATATCGAGTGTCTCTTGGCCCGATATATCGTCGGGCTGCACATTAGTGGCTTTCGCCAGTACCATTTTCAGATTGTCTTGGACCTGTTTTGGATTTTGCATGACCTACCTAGTAACGCGTTTTGTGCATGTGAAGAATTTGTGGGGACGCAGTTATTGTTTCAATATAGACCAAGCTATATCCTTACCGTTGGACACCGCAGCGCTGAAGCTCCAGTACCCAATTCGCGAGGTCAACTAGAGTTCTCAACGATTCGAAAGCCTTGCTTTCGATTGAAATGTGGTACATCTCCTCAACAGCTAAAGCGAATTCAACGTACATAATTGAGTCCATACCGGTTGACGATAATGGAGTGTCAACATTAAGGTCATCCTGTTCATCAAGCATTAAAATCTCTTTAGCCTTTTTCTGAAGTGCTCTTAAAACGTCAGCAAATTCAGCATCAACAACACCTGACTTGCTCGGTTCCTCATTCAGCTGGACCTCGCTAGAATTCTCTACACTTTGGCCTATTTGGAGTGACTCAAGGCGAACCCCAGTCCAACTACCAACTTGCCTGTCATCCGCAGTCTTCAATATTACATCGACGCTTTCTGCTTGTGTCCCATCCAGTGCGGACTGGGGAATCATGAGGCAAGTTGTAGCGAGCCTATAGTCACGAACCAATCGAAAACTCTGCCATCCCGTGGGAACTGCAACTCGCTGCCCTTCGAAAGTGTTGACGGCAATGTGCAACGTCGAATCAAAAATCGCAGCTATGTCACAAAGCCGATTTGGTAATTGAATCTGAGGAAGTTCATCACACTGTTTCAGTCGAGCTGTAATAGTTCCATCCTGACGAGAGCAACACTTTACCCTTTGAAAATGTGGTCCATAGTTGTAGCCGCATTCAGCGAGTTGTTCATAAAGTTGAAGCGACGACAACTCGGAGCTGTCGTCTGCGCTGGTATCAATCAACTGCTCGCGCGTTAGACCGAAGTCTCGATTCGTCTCCTCGCATAGAGTCGCCCTAAAGCAAGCGTGCTTACGATTACCGTTATCCCCACGCGTATATGCACATTCCACGTCGAATGTATGCTTATCGCGTTCTCGAATCGTTGAGGTAATACAGAAGCTATCGGAATCCGATAGCGGAACTGCGCTGAGGATCTCGGCGTCTCTGATTTCCCATAAAATGTGCCCTCGCAGCAGATGCCCGATCTCAATCAGAAGCGCAATATATGTCGCTGCGGGCAGAATTGGCCGTGAGCGGATTCGATGCTGCCTGAAGTGGTGAAGAACCGCACCACTTAACGAAAATTCACAACTGAAAAACCCGCCGGCATCCTGCTCCGAAAACGTCAGATTGGTATCGGCAAGCGATGCGGGGCGAGGTTGCAGACGTCGTGATGGGTACCAGCTACGAGTTTGGCGGAACTCATGCAACTGCTGATTGGGATTAGCCCCTCTTCTACTTGCCGTCGGTGCCTGTGCGAGAAGTGCACATGCATTTGTGCCTCCAAACCCAAAAGAGTTTACCATTGCTAGTGATTGGTGCCCGTTCTCGGAATTTGGAAAAGCTTGATTGGCGAGTGGCACATTGAATAGCTGTGGCTTTCCAATTAGCGGGTTGAGAGCCTCAAAATTCCGATTTGAAGGAATCCTTTCATGAGTAATACATAGTGCAGTCTTGATTAATGAAGCCACGCCTGCAGCAGCTTCAAGGTGTCCGATATTTGTTTTCAGTGCTCCAACGACGAGCGGAGAGCCATTGTCCTGACGGAGTACGTTTAACAACGCGTTTGCTTCGATCGGATCACCAAGCGATGTTCCAGTGCCGTGAGCTTCGACGAATCCGATTTCCGACCCAGTGGCTCCCGACTTTAGCAAGACCTGACGAAACAGCGATTCTTGAGCGCTCATACTGGGAGCAGTCAAACCATTCGAGCGGCCGCAATGATTAGTTACCGTTCCTCGAATTACGGCGTAGATCGGGTCAGCGTCAGCGACGGCGTCTGAAAGCCTTTTCAGGATCACCACTCCACAACCCTCACCACGTACATAGCCGTCTGCCGCAGCATCAAATGTCCTGCATGCAAAGCGAGGGGAGAGCATCCCAGCTTTGGAAAAGCTGACCGAAAACTCTGGGAAAATTAGATTTACTCCTGCAGCAATCGCTAGATTGCACTCGTGCGTCGACAAGCTCACACAGGCATTATGCACTGCCACCAGTGATGAAGAACAAGCTGTGTCAATCGAACAGCAGGGACCGTTTAGGCCAAAAAAGTATGAGAGGCGACCCGCAGCCGTACTAAACGCTGTCCCTGTCGAGCTATGCGCTTCGATTCCGTCTATATCTCGAAAGACGTGACGGCAATAGTCGTTGCTAGAAATGCCAACCCATACTCCAGTCGCGGTACCCGACAGGCTCGGGATATCAATCGCAGCGTCTTGGAGAGCGTGCCAAGTTGATTGAAGTAGCATTCTCTGTTGAGGATCCATTAGTCGCGCCTCCCTCGGAGAAATACCGAAAAAAGCATGGTCAAAACAATCTATGTCTCGGACGAATCCAGCTCGACGTAGCCTTGCAACCGGTTCCCTCCACTCAACCTCTCCCCAGCGATCGTCTGGCAGATCGATGATTCCGCTCGAACCGCGTTGCAGAAACTCCCAGAATGACTCTGGAGTATTGGAGTCGCCCGGCAATCGCATACCGACACCTACGATTGCCACTAAGGCGTCATCCATTGGAAGTCGGTAATCGTCAGAAACCGAAACTACAATTGGATGTTGCTCGGATTGTGACCCTTCCCAACTGTGTTGGTCCCGATCTGTCGAACCGCTCAAGTATTCTGACAACAATCTTGCCGTCGGATAACGGAAAAAGTCGTCAACACGAATGACCCTAGAACAGTGATCGGAAAGAGTAGAAGCAAGATCTTGCAGATCAAGCGAATCAAGCCCAATGTCTCGCAGTGCACAGTCAGGAGAATAAAACGCACTTCGGTCGTCACCTAAAATATTCTTAATCGTTACTTCGATCTCCGCAAGATATCCAATCTGTGTTGCAGCATTCGCAATTTCTGGACGCCGCCGATCATGCCTGGAATCAAGTGTATAGTGCACTACCACTCCGCATCCTAAGTTCCTATTATCCGCATGCCTATATTCCTCCACGATGTCTCGAATAGATGCCCCTCGAATCGCGTGCATTCGCAGAATCGGATCAACAGGTAAGCCACGAGAATCGACGCTTCGAACGTATTGGTTGTATTCAGATAGAGAAGTCCCCGAGAAGTCCCTGCATCTTGAAACACCAGCCACATCGTTAACTTCGCCGTTAACCGTTGCGTAACTTAGAATAAAGTCCAACAACAAACCACCGTAACCCGCGTCTTGATGAGCGTCACTAGTACTTAGTGATATTAGTTGCAACGTTGTTCCGGAACTATCTGAAAGCAAGCTCAAAGATTCCCACTTTGCCTGAGCAAGCAATGCCACGTCGCGCACTCTCTGCGTCATTACGCACGCTAGTATTTCGTTGCTAAGTTTGTCGCAGAGTACAAATGTACTCAGCGGTGAATTTAATTGACTTATCAGGGTCTCATCCGATACCGCCAACTCTTTCCAACATGCAGATTCTAGTTGTCTTATGCGACTATAGTCATTCGGAGATGCTGGCCGAATGTACGCCCGGTGCACTTTAAACCAGTGGAGTACTATCGACGGATCAGTCTGCCCATCTGGAAAGGTACGCAAGTACTTAGGCTCTGAGAACAGTCCAGCCATGGCCGCAGCCAGGCAGAAAGCACCGCCATCTACAAGTTGCTGTCCAGAAAATCCTTGCAATGCCTGAAAGTACGCCCAATTACCAACTTGGATATTTCGCGACGCTTTGTCAGTGCGGCAGTGAACCTCCAACAGTAACAAGCCATGTTTCCCAATCACATCCGCCCAACGTTGAAGATGTTCGACGAGCGCTTGGAAGACATGATGTGCCGGAAGTCTTTGCCCATCCCGAGCAGCATAGCACCCTGAAATAGGCATGCACTCCAAGGCCACGATGGCGTCTAGATTGCTTGGGTGTGCGAACGATCGATCATGGTCGAGAAAGCTGCGGACGTGCAAAACTTCTTGATCCGGATCAATGCCGATCTTTTTGATTTCCTCTCTCAATGATGCAGGATCACGGACATCGCCAGATATGAAGTGCCCTAGTCCCTGTAAGGTACGCCGAGCCTCTTGCAGTGCTTGCTTGTTTAAGTCGACGGCAATTGGTGTAAACTCGCCATTCGCAACACTTAGCTTCGAACAGGAAGTGTAAATTTTCTGTAGTAGGCTGCCGTCTCCACAACCGACGTCGACCACATATCGAGGTGGTAATTCTTCAGGAGTTGCATATTGCGATTTTATTGATTGAGTCAGCCTCTCAAAGTATGGAGCGTGCTCTTGGCCGCTAGTGATAACATTCCCCTTCCGATCAATATGCGCCTCTGTGCCATCTGTCGGACTGGAAAAGACAGATTCTGCGTCACCGAACAGTAACGTGTTGAGTTTGTTCAAAAGCGGTGCGTAGGATAGCGCTAAGCCTACGTGATGACGTGTTTGGAGTAGCGTGTGCCAATGAGGCGAAGAAGTCACGGCGGATGTGGATTTTTCAAAAAGTTCGAGGTGCGCAATATATTGGATGACTAACTCGCTGAAATCGCGGGAGGCATCCGCCGCTTCCACCCTATCCGCATTTGGATTTACCTGGCGATAACTGCCAAGGAGCAGAGCTAGGCAGGCAGAATGCAGAAGCTCACACATCGGCGTGTCTGGACAGCCCCAGTCCCGCAGGCCGCTGTTCATTAATGCTGCGACCAAATTAGGCGAAGGTTCTTGAGCAAAACACGCCTGAATTTCCATGTCGTATAGGAATTCAATTTCGGATGGGATGAAGCAGTCTCGCAGTAGACGCCAATCGAATTGAGGCGACAGCCGTTCCAAGAATTGAAATGCAATGTCGAGATGTCCCGCGTTTGCTCTCTTAATTGAATAGTACTCGTGCTTATCCAGAAAATTGCTACCGCTATGCTTCTGTAAGGAAAAAAGAATTGAAGCGGCAACATAGTGGGCAGCAAGCTGATGGGTTGTCGCAAATCGCTGGTCTGGAGTAGCCATTTAAAAGTAAAGTCCTATCTGGCGTTATTGATGGCAGGGACTAGTTCAAGCCGCCGGGCGTGTCGGCCTAAGACTTCGGCGGCAAAGTCTAGTTCCTGGAAAGTGTGGGCAGCCGTAACGGTCGTTCGGAGGCGAGGTTTGTTAATGGCGACCACCGGATAAATGGCTGCCACCAGCAATACCCCATCCTCAAAACAGGAGCGAACCATCTCGAGTGCTAACTGACTGGAAGAGCACATAATGGGAACAATCGGAGTGGCTCCCGCCGCGTCCAGGTCGAGCCCTTGTTCACAACAAAGCGAGACCCAATAGCGGCGATTGTCATCCAATTTCTGTATGAGTGTACAATCCGACTGTTGTAGAACTCGAATCGCCGCATCAGCCCCAGCGACCACGCTGGCAGGCAAAGCTCCACTGAAGATGAACGCGTGATTGGTGGCCTTGAGGGCTTCGACAAGTTGATAGGAACCGGTGATAAAACCGCCAACGCCGGGAATGGCTTTCGAGAGCACACCGATGCGCACATCAATGGCATTGGCTGGCATATTGAAGTGCGATGTGATGCCGGTCCCCTGATGACCAAGCACGCCGATCGAATGAGCCTCATCCACTACCAGGATCGCTTCGAATTGGTTGCAAAGTTCGCGCACGGCGGGCAAGTCGATGATATCTCCATCCATGCTGAATACAGAATCGACCACCACATAACGCAATCCATCGCAATGTGTCGCGAGCTTGGCTTTCAGGTCATCCAGATTGAGATGACTGAACTCGATGAGCTGTGCGCCTGATAAGCGGCAACCGTCATGTAATGAAGCGTGATTAACTGTATCGAAAAAGATGGTGTCTTCGCTGGTTGCCAAAGCTTGTAGTGCCGAAATATTGGCACTCAGACCACTGGAAACGACCAATGTATCCTCAGTGCCAATCCAGGCGGAGATCGTTTGCTCCAACCGTCTGTGAACTGCGGTTGTCCCTAGCGTGATGCGAGCACCATGCGATCCCACGCCAAACTCGTCGCAAGCTTTTTGGACGGCTGCAACCACAGTGGGATGATGGCTTAATCCTAAATAGTTGTACGAACCGAGCACAACCAATCTCTGAGCGTTGACAATGCAATGAGTGCCACTCTGGGAATCCAGGACGCGTTCGTAAAAATACAATCCGTCTGCTTTAAGCTTGCGTATGTTGTGAGACATCGAACGCAAGCGTCGTGCAAAATTGAGATTCGTCATCAGGTTGTTCGAAGCGGTTATGCTCGATCTCCTCGTTCCGGTCCAAGTGCTGCTAGAGGCAAGGGAAGATACTCGGCCCGGCCCTGCACGAAATCCTGCTGGCAACGAGAACGCATTACCTTGCCGCTGGACGTGCGTGGAAAATCTCCTGGCTTAACAAAGGCGACGTATGTCAAAGCCACATCGAATTTTTGATTGACCATCTGTTTAAGTTGCCACATCTGACGTCGAAACTGGTCCCGCTGCGAGTGCTGTTCGGCATCGCCTATGGATTCGGGTCGCTTGGCCTGCTGGTAGTGCGCGCGAGTGGCTTCGATGATCACGCCTAACGATGAGTCGCCGTCATAGGGAATTTGTACCGCCGCGACAGAATTGGGTGTAGCCAGTTCCAAGCATTCGTAAACACAAGCTTCGATATCCTGAGGGTAAATGTTATGGCCGCGAATGATGATCAAGTCTTTGAGACGCCCGGTGATGAAGAGTTCACCATCACGGAGAAAACCAAAATCACCCGTACGAAGCCATTGGCGATCGTCACCCGCGAGTCGTGCCTGGAAGGTTGCGACTGTTTCTTCGGGGCGACGGTAGTAGCCTTGAGCCACACTCATTCCATGCACCCAAATTTCGCCGACTTGATCGCTTGCACATTCGCGGAAATTTTCTGGATCGACGATACGCACTTGCGTTTCGAAAACCACTTTACCGCAACCGACAAAAGACTGGCCGATGGTCGCATCGATCAAGCGATGTTGCTCAAGGGCCTTGTTATCGACGGTTATGATTTTTGCGGGTTTCAATTGCGGACCTCCCGACACGACGAGCGTCGTTTCCGCCAGGCCATAGCATGGAAAAAACGCCTCCTTTCGAAAACCACAATCGGCAAAGGCATCGCTGAACTGATCGAGCGTTTCGGCCCGAACCGGTTCGGCCCCGCTGTACAGGTTCTTCAGCGAGGAGAGATTCAAGTTACGCTTCTGCTCAGGCGTGATTCTTTTTGCGCAAAGCTCGTAAGCAAAGTTCGGTCCACCCGTAGTTGTTGCTCGAAACTCACTGATCGCTTCTAGCCAACGCACGGGCCTAGTAAGAAAGTCTACTGGCGACAAGATAATCGACTCAAAGCCGACAAACAGCGGCTGCAGCACGCCGCCGATAAGGCCCATATCATGATGAGTTGGCAGCCAACTGACCAATACAGAATCGCAGGTGTGCTGGAAAGCTTTACGAATGGCGAGTTCATTTGCGGCGATGTTCGCGTGACTGACCATTACGCCTTTAGGCTTAGCCGTCGAGCCGGATGTATATTGCAGAAACGCAAGATGTTCACGGGTGAGTAACGGTAGCCCAAAACTAGAAGCATCTGAAGTCGACGCGCCGATCTGGTCGGTAGCGATTAGCTCTGCATCGCTTACCGAAGCAGCGAAATCACCCAATAAATTTTCGCGCCCCTCACTTGCGCAAAGTAGCAAACGCGGTTGGCAATCGTGGGCAATAGCCAAGATGCGTTCTGCGGTACGATTTTTCTTGGGTGGATAAGCGGGTACTGCGATGATCCCAGCGTACAAACAGCCCAGAAAGGCTTCGATGAACTCCAGCCCAGGGGGATACATCATTAAAGCCCGATCGCCGGGTTGGGCATGTTGAAGTAACGCTTGAGCAATACTTCGGGCACGCTCGTCAAGTTGTCGATAGGTTAGCGTCAACCGTTCCCTATCCGACTTGAGAAAGGTGTAAGCGATACTGTCTCCTTGCGCAGCCACGTGGCTATGCAAGGCGAAGAGAATCGTTTCCGTCGTGCTACCAGTTGCATTGAAATTCATAGGCAAATCGTCTACAGATAATCGCTTCTGAATTGAAAGCGTTGGGCACAACTGTGTTAAAACGAGGATTGCGTCGGAGTTCACCCATACTTAACGAATGAGTCTTTCAGTATCTGCACATCGCATGCTTCAATGTCGCGCACTTCCGACTCATCTAAAACCACTTCAACAGGAACTGCTGGAAACTACGCGAATTTTTAGGAAGAGAGTACCACAATTGTTCACCCGTTTGCAAGCACCTCACCAACTTCTTCACCCAGATTTAACTTCCATCAATCTCTGCTTCACCGAATCTAAACCTCAACTTCACCGAATTCCGCGTGGTAATCTTTTTGAACTAATTAAACGTAACGTGGATTTATGTAGATAGACTGCATAGCCAGCACGACCAATCGAGGCGACTGCCTCAATGGCTGGTAAACTGCTTGGTGAGAATGACGTCGGTCTGGGTTTTCAAGTTGGTGTCGGTAATGGATAGTACTGTAAATAAAGGCCGTCCAGTCGCGGGCATATGTCTGGTTATCCAAGTCTTTGAGCGAGCGCGAGAATCGACATCTGCATGCCCGCCGGGGCGGAATGCGTGAAAGGCTTCTTGTTCCCAATCGTCGTTATACCAACTGAACGGGCAAACAGGGTCGTGGGTGATCCCTGCTTTATTGAGCACATCGGCAAGGATCACTGAGTTCTGAGATACCGGTACGACTGGGTCTTTCTCGTTATGAAATGAGATGGTCGGCGGGAACTTGGCGACGCCGGTTGCGGCGGGGCCGAGTAATGTAGTTGGAACAAGCCCATAATAATTTGCAAAGACCTTTACGGCACCCATAGGTACCCATAGGTGAGGCATGGATAAACAGCATGACCAGCCTGCATACGATCGAGCATCTAACGAAGTCCTGTGCTTGACCCTTGAAATGCGTCGCCTGCCTTCTTACCAAGTTCGGCTAAACAGGCGTCGTCCGACCGCAGCACCCCCAGCCACTTACGCGCATCAGCGCGATTTACCCCTCTTAATAGATTAAGTTATTGCGAATTTTATTGACGCGCGATCAACGATGATTGACAGTGTCTCCTCGAGCGTAATGATTCATCCCAGATTAGCCGGCTATTTCAATCGAAAGGGACTTGCATAAGATGACAATCATTAATTGGGACGACGACCCAAATTCGGCAATCGGTTCTGGATTTGACACAGGTGCTGGAAGGGTTTGCGGTGACTGTGTCGAACGCACAGATGTCGCCAGCGCCGGCGGAGACGAAGTCTACTTTACGATTGATTTGGTCACTTCTCGTACCGAAATGGCTCGTCGTCTTCAAGTATCGGCTTCGGCATCAATTCGTGCCGCAGCCGGTACTTCCGGTTCGGGACGTGCTCGCTTTTTCCAGGATCTCTCGATTAATCAGTATTCACTTTACCTTGTCGTCTCATGCATTGTCCGAAAAGCAAGTGCCCGAATGCGAGATGTCAGGCTTAAGGACACCTTCAAGGTGCTACTAGAGAACAACAAAACTGAGGAGTTTCACCGAAGCTGTGGCAACGAGTTTATCGTCGGTTCCACGATCGGTGGTGAGTTTTATGCGGTCTATGAGTTTCAGACAACAAGTTCTGACCAACGCGAAGAAGTAGAAGCCGCCGTACGTGCATCGGGCGCACTCGGAAGCTTCTCGGCAGAAGGTGATTTTCAACTCTCGATGCGAAAGCTCACCGATCGTTATTCGATGACCTTTAGAACTTACGCATATGGGGTACCATCGACTGTTTTACTCCCGTCAAATGGAAATGAGATTGTAGACTTCGCTCGCAATTTCCCTCAGTATGTTTCGAGCTCAGGACGGGTTTACACTGGCTCGACACTAGGTTACGTAACTTGCGAGAATTATCCGACGCTTCAACCAAATCCTATCGACTTACAGCAGCAAAACTTAATGCTTGAAGATTCTGCAGCTCGAAGGTTACGCCTCCTAGATCTAATCGCGTCAATTGACTACATTCTGTTCAACGGTTCTCAATTCGAGACATTTGATTCGCAGCACTTGACAGCTAAGGGAAACGAATTGAGAAGCCAAGTTAACGCCCTTACTCAGGCTGCGTCAACCTGCTTAAGCGATTACAGGCAATGCCCATTGCTTCCCGCTCAAGATCCGACAGTTGAGCTACCACGGCGGCGCGTCTCTTCCGTTGTCGGAGCGATTGCACTTGCCAAAGAAGCATCCACCCAAGCAGAAAGCAATGCTTTAAACGTGGAAAACTACGCTCGCCAGATTCTTGAGATTAGACGACGCATTAACGTCGGCCCAGAAGGCGTTCAACTGGCGGATGAGGCAACAAGAGCGTTACGTGATGCGGAGGATTCGCTTTTACTAACTGCCCGATATGCCGAAGATGTCGAAACAACTTCAGGAGTAACCCCAGAAACTGAAGAGTTTATACAAAGAGCGAGATTGGCGGTTACCCGAGCTCGTGAAGATGTAGACACCGCTAAGCGTCTCTATCAAGAAGTTTATGATATCGGTTTCGCCCCGTACTGGACAGCACCGACAATCGTGTTGACACGTCTTACTTATAAACCCGGGAATTCTCGGCAAGGTCTAGTAGATTCTAGCGCTCAGGTGATCGCATTTTACTATACATTCGATCCCTCTCGGCCCTCGATCCCTTTGCTGTCCAATATGGCCAAGTGCCCCAAAGGGGGCGATTTGATTGCTGAACATTTTTTTGAACCAATCGATCATACTCGTGGAATAGCGTCGCCAATCATGGGATGTGTTTCCTCCACTGGGATGGGTGATCTTCATGGGATAGCGATTTTTGACAATTACATAGGGATCTCAAACCGAGGCGATATATGTAACAATTTGCAGCAATTGTTCCTGACGGCAGACCAGCCGATGGAGGCGGTATTCGTGCTAAAGTCAACACAGACTCAGTTGAGCACGAGAGTTGCATTACGTTTTATACGTAACGACGATCCGAGCCGGTATCGGGAGTTCATAGTCGGAATGGGAGAAGGCGCGGGCATGCACGACGGATATCAATATGGGCAAATAGTCAGAGAGCAGTTTACCGAAGTATTAAATTTACCTCGTATTAATCAGACATCACTTGGCTGGCGCAAGCGAGGGTCATTCGCGTCGAAGGATGAATGTGATTGCGAAACAGAACATCATGAAATGATCTGACATGTTGGAGTGGTAGCAACTCGGGCGCACGTTGCTTGCAAGATCGAAGACCA
>JBGSTP010000062.1:0-61084 GCA_041736515.1 Pirellulaceae bacterium | reverse complement strand
AACATGCTAGCAATGGTTCTAGCCGCTACGCTGGATGAGCAACCCGATGAAGCAGTTGACAAGCGATCTGTGTTACGCTGCTGGCCAAAACTGAGTGTTGGATTTGTTCGAGTTGTAATAGAATTTCCAATTGCCACCGTCTCGAACACCAAACACGGCCGCATCTCCCGATTTCATGTACTGGCCCGGCAATAGCGTCCCTACATTTACCGTTGGCAAGTGTCCGGTAGTAGCCATTTGTTGAGCAACCGCACCGTAGAAAGAATCCCAACGCGGCAAGCGAACTTCAGCATCAAAGGCCGGAATCTTGTCAAATGCTTCGGGCATACCTTGGCTAGCATATTCAGGTTGAGCATTCGCGTGGATGACAATTGGCGAAGTTGCGTCGCCACCGACAAAAACTGCACAACCATTGAGTTGCGAAGTGACAAAAATTTCGTGTTTCCCGCCTAGCTGCGTGACCACTGCGCTAGTAGCCTTCCAAGGCAGAATATAGGCGTTTCCTGGGCCATCACCGGATTTTGTGACGGTACATTCCGTGGGTAAGTCCTGCTCGGAGAGCGCCCCCTCGTTAGTCAACAGCTTGATGATGTTGATCGTGACATCCAACGAAGTGAGGGTCTCATTGGCTGGTGCATTTCCACCAACGCTTCCCAGGCCGACCAATTTCAGTTTTTTGTTCCACCCGTCTCTTCGTTTCGCCCACTCGAATGCCATTGCACCGTTTCCTTTTCCGTAGCTAGCTGCAGTGAACCCGCATCCCAAGCCCATCCCACTGACTAATTGAACCGAATGCGTATTTTCCACCCCGGAGTCTAGCCAGATCGCAAAGGCAAGGTCGAGACCATTTAAGAAAAATGATCGATATCTCTTAGACTCTCCTCAGCTTGGCTTTAATTGTTTTTCGTTTCATAGTGGATAAAGCAACCCAGTGGCTTGGTTTCGGCGATGGGAACTGGCTTTCCCGCCAGCAGTGCCTCCAGGGCATCGCTCAAGTAATGTTGGCTGGCTGCCTGGCGTTTCTTACCGTATCCAACATATAAATCATTGATCAATCCACGATAGCATACTTGCCCCTGCCGATTGATGACCACCGCTTCCGGAGTCACTTTAGCTTTCGCAAGCTTAGCAATTGCCTGCTGTGCGTCGTCGATTGCAGGCATCTTGATTTGGTACTCCGCCACATGTTGTTTGATTTCATGTTTCTGCACCCCCAACGTACTGTAAACTAGAAAACACTTCACGCCCAACGCTTCGAAGCGTTGGTGAATTTCCTGCAGCGCGGGTTGAAACGAATTCGCAATAGGGCAATTCGTAGACACGAATACCAGCACAGTTGCTTTGGTCGGCTCATTGCCAAAGGGCTGGTGGGTAACACCATCTACGTCAATCAGAGTAATCGATCTAAGTTGGCTGGAGCTTTCCGGAGTTGCTTGAGTTTCAGTGGCAAGTATTCCATGGCTGGTCGCCAGGAGTCCCAGGGTCGCCAGGAGTCCCAGTGCTCCGATAAATGTGCGGCGAATCATTTTTGGAGTTCCCCAATCGTCTGTATGACCATCTTTAGTTCTTCTTTGTCCAGCACATCATCTTTGTCGCGATCAGCAAGACTCAAAACGCGTTCTCTTAGTCGTTCCGGTATCTCTTCTTTCTGCAGTTTGCCATCCTGATTTTTATCGAGCGCTTTCAAGACTCGCCCATTCAGTGTCTGACCACGCAAGCCGCTGAGAAACTGATTTAACCCTCCTGCTAATTGCTTTTTCCCAGACTCTTTCAATAGCTCGCGCGTTGCGTTGAGCAATTGGGGGCGATCTGAATTCTGCTTGGCGACAACCTGCAACGTCAGACTTCCCATCTCATCGTTGGACTCGCGTCCCCATTGAATGCGCTTGGGTGGCGAATGGGGATTCTCCGGATTGTCTGCCGAATTGTCGTAAAGCAGGCGAGCATCTAGTCGCGTACCGGCGGGAAGCGACAAGAGTTCTTTGAATTGATATTGATCTTGCCAATCTAGATCCCAATCATCGATCGTGAGCAATGCGAGCACTTTGCCGTCGGGAAAAGTAGCCTTCAATTCCATTTCGCGGCAAATGTAGTGAGCATGACCGGAGATCCCGACGGCTTCAACATCCACAGGCAGCGTGAAAGTCTGGTTGATCTCAAAATCCTTTTTGCCTGGCGGCACATCAATCCCAGCCAACCGTCCAAAAAGTGGTGGCAGTTGTATGGGCACCAGTTGTCGTGAGGGCGGTTTGTCTGCGAAGTAGAGAGCCAATTCAGCCTGTTCCCATTCGGTTTTCCCTGAAGGGTGAAAATGCGTTTGCATGACAATATCGCTGCCCTTGGGCAACAGCATTGCCAGATCGCCGGGCAACTTATTCGGCATCGCCCCCGGCACGTAACCACCGAGTCCACGTGTTGCACCGAGATCATTGCCTAGTATCGCCGGACGCAGGAAGGACATGCCTGAAAGCCCTGGCTTGCCATCCTTACCGTCTTGCATTCTCGCTTCGCCCGACGTATCCAGGAAAAACAAGGCATGGTGCACTGCGTTCCGGGCGCTAGGCCGAAGCTCTATGGCCTTTACCCATTTATCCTCTGGCAAACCGGCGGGCAATACAAAGGATCGATACAGGTCGGGACCGTCGGCTGGAATTTCAAAGCGCCCATTCATCTTTAGCACCAAATCCGGCTTTCCAAGGCTCCATCCACTGGGGAACTCGGGATACCGAATCGACTGTAAGTCGCCAGGCAAAGTCCCACCTTGGATCCATCGATCCAATAGATCTTTCTCGTGTTCGGTCAAGCGACGATCGTTGGCGTATTCAACATTTTCATTAACGGGCTTCCATGGCGGCATGTAGTGGTCGCGCACTACGGCTTGGATTGTTTCTGCGCGATCGCGCACATCTTCAAATTTATTCAGCACAAATGGGCCCGGCGTTCCCTCCCGATGACAAATCGTGCATTTTTGGTGAATCATCGGCGCGATATCGCGCGCGAAAGTCACCGAAGCATTCTCGGCCGCTTCGCAGCTCCATGCGACTATTAACGGACTCAGCAAGACCAGAAACGATGTACAGTCAAGTTTCATTGGGGCACCAATAACTCGGATTGAATTGGACGATCGATTTAATATGAATTGTCGACCGAATGCGAATCGAGGACTCAAACCTCGAAAATTCTAGTTGGACATCCGCTCGACAGGGCGATCCGACGCATGATGTCCGCGGTGGTCAAAAAAGTTGTCTGGCAGGGCTGGGGTTCCAATTAGTTGGGCTGACGCTGTCAACCAACGGGACTCTTGAGACTCTGGCCCCCAACTCAATTCGATCCGCAGGGCAAAGCCTGAATCCCGATCAGCCCAGAACTCAACGCGTTCGGGAATCGACGGCCTGGCTCTCGATTTTCGTATTGCCACAATATGCTCGCAATTGGTTTGCTTACTTCCTACTTTTAATTCAACATCAGGATGGAGTACCAGATCGTAACCATAGCGAATGCGTTCCAGGATTGCCGCCACGGACATAAACGGAGTCTCCAAATCGAGATTATTGAGCATGGGACGCTTGAACAATTCCTCGTCTCCTACCAAAACCGTACCGAATCGCGGAACGATCCAATGCTCTCCGTCCTGTCCACCAATCCAGATTTCTCCACTGCCAAGGCGTGGCGTGGTACAAATCGCAAAGTCCCGTTGCCGCACGAACAACTGGTGAGTGCTCGTTCGCTGCAGTCCCTTGGCACCACGCGCGACCAGCGTAACCTGGTACTCGCGAGCATCGTTTCGCGTTTCAGCAATAATGCTGCGCTCGACTGCTGCCAGCGCCGCATTTTGCCTACCTCCCGTCTGCAGCATAAACACCAACGTTGCAACAACCGCCGCACCAAGCGAGACGGGCAGCCATCTTCGCCTGCTCCAAATTTTTTGCTTTGTGGCATGCCCGACATGCTGATTTGAGGCAACATCAAGCCCTTGTGCGCGAATGCACGCGAGTAGCCTTTGGACGCGTGCTTCGCCCGCAGCTTGATTGTCCTGCAGCGAATGGCGTATCAATGCGTCCATCAGGCTCGCATCGCGCTGACTGAAACCGTCTGCTTCTTGCCTCATGAAATACTCGCCGCTGTGTACGAATTGTTAGCTTGCCAAGCCAATTTTACGAGTGATGCACGCGAACAACATCGCTTTGGCACGCTGCAGTTGTTTCTTTACGGTCTCTGGTTTCATCGATAATTGCTCGGCCATCGCCGCCGGCATCAGTTCCTTCTCGTAGCGCAGCGAGATGGCGGTGTGGTATTCGATGGGAAGCGATTGAATACAGCTCCGTAGGGCTTCTAGCTTCTCCTCGAACGTATCGCCGCTTAATTTCTGTATCCTCTCGAAAGCCTCACTGAAATACTCCAGCGTTGCGTCATCGCACCAGACATGATCCTTGGCCAGCCGACGCCTCCAGGCAAGGATGTTCTTGCTGGCGATGCCACGCAACCAGGCACCGAAAGGGCGAGAGCGATCGTAATCTTCCCAGCGACGCCAGGCGGTGAGCATGGTCTCCTGCCAAATGTCATCAACGGCGACTTCCTGGGACACCGCAGCTCGGATAAAGGTCGTCAGCATGCTGGTGTTTTCGCGAACCAGAACTTCGAAAATGTCCAGTGAATCCATGTTCTCTCAAATCGAATTATTCCGGAAAAGCAACCGTCCCTAGGATTTGTTCGTCGGCGACCATTCGAGGACAATGAATTCGCAACTTACGTCAAAAATCCGTTCAGCCAAGCTTCTCGGCTCAATTGCTTGGCCGAGATGAAAGCGCGAGCGACCATCAGAAATTCTAACGGATTCCGGACTGCTACACAAAAATGGATGGCGAACGATAGAATTGCAGCGATCGATTCACCAGTGTCACTCGGGAGTTTTTCCAGGCATGACTGCTCGCTACTTTTTGGCCGTGCTCTGCGTATGTTCCCACACCGCATCGCCACGCGCATTTGCTCAGCCCAAGTTCCAGTATGAGTCGCAAGGCATTGCGATAAGCATACCGACTGCTAGTGAGCCCAAAATCGATCGCTTCGGACCAGAGTCTTTGACGGCAGCGGCTAAATATGTCGAAGACGGTGCATTGTCCTGGGCGCGTGGGCGAGCCTGTGTGAACTGCCACACCACTGGTCCCTACTTAGTTGAGAGATCAGCCTGGTGTCAGGAATTGGGACTTCCCAACGCGGAAATTTACGAGAGCTTCCGCAAAGCCGTCCCGGATAGTGTGGAGTCCGTAGAAGAAACTGAAAAAAATGGACATCGCTACTTTCCTGGGACATTTTCTAGTGTCTGGCGGAGCTTGGGATTGGCCGAGTGGGATCGGCATATAAATCACCAGACGTCCGAATGGACGGACCGTTCGTTGCGCGACATGTTCGCGCGACAATCCAGCAATGGAGCTTTTGTTAGTCACGGAGAAGTTGAAATCCCGCATATCACTACCGATTTCGAACTCTCGTTACAAGCACTACGAGCAATAGTGTCCGCGCCCAACTGGGTCGCAACCGTATCGGAGCCAGAGTTGTTGGAGCAACTGGAGAAACTCAAGCTATGGCTCAAAACTGCACCGCCAATGAACGACTTCGATCGCATCCTCAAACTGCAATTGGCCTTCCTGTGCCCCGAATTGGTCAACCAATCAGACAAGGTAGCGGCAATTGAACTGCTGACTGCCAAACAACATGCCGACGGCGGCTGGAGCACACGCGATATGTCACCGCTTGAGGACTGGCATTTTGAAATGAGCGAAACGGTTACGAAGCTTATTCAAAGCCTTCCCGATGCCGCGAGCCCCGAAAGCGATCCCTACATGACTGCCTTGGCCGTAGTGTTGCTGCGTCAAGTTGAGATTCCAGTCAGCGATGTACGAATCCAAGCTGGATTGAATTGGCTGAAACAGGAGCAACGGGTTTCAGGCCGGTGGTGGATGCATTCGCTCTATCGCGGTAACTTTCATTACACGACTTACATCGCCACCGTTGAAGCGCTCAAAGCATTTGAGCTGTGTGGCGAACTAAGTTTAAATTCCAATTGACGTTAGGCTTGCGCATTCGCAATGAGCTTAAAACCAAAGGCAAGTCCATGAGATCGATTCGGTTCGCAATATTCTGCATAGCTTCTCTGGTCGTGGCGGTATCGGTTCGCGCGGCAGATAAACCTAATGTGCTGTTTATAGCCGTCGACGACCTGCGACCACAACTGAAATGCTACGGTCGCGAGCAGATGATCTCTCCAAATATCGATGCGTTGGCGGCCCGCGGCGCGCTTTTCGAGCGTGCATATTGCATGGTGCCTACGTGTGGAGCTTCGCGGGCGGCACTGATGACCAGCATTCGTCCCGCGCGCAACCGCTTCGTAACCCACTTGGCCTGGGCTGAGAGAGAAGCGGCCAATGCCATACCTCTCCATAAACAATTCAAGAACGCCGGCTATACAACAATTAGTCTCGGCAAGGTTTTTCATCATAAAGAGGACCACGCGGATGGTTGGTCTGAACCAGCGTGGCGTTCGGGGCTACCGGGTTATCTAGACAGCGCGGCTCAGAAAGCCGCAATTGCAGAAAACAAGAAAACCTGGCCCCAGAAAAGCAAACATAGCGCCGCCCCCTTTGAAGCGTACGAAGCGGATGATGAGCAGTATCAAGACGGCCAGTGTGCTAGCCGCGCTATCAGCTGTTTGCAGAAGTTTTCTGAGCAACCCCAACAACCATTCTTTATGGCTGTTGGCTTTCTCAAACCTCACCTGCCATTCAATGCTCCACAGAAGTACTGGGACCTCTATGATGCCGAGAAGATACAGCTACCCGACAACTATCATGCTCCCCAAGATGCTCCAGCAGGGGCCGTACATAACTCGGGAGAACTGCGCGCCTATGCCGGGATCCACCCCAAGAATCCTGTCGACGAAGCCACCGCACGGAAATTGATTCATGGATACTACGCTTGCGTCAGCTTTACCGACGCGCAAATTGGACGCTTACTATCTTCGCTAGACGAATTGGGACTAAGGGAAAACACTATCGTAGTACTTTGGGGCGACCATGGCTGGCAACTGGGCGAACACGGAATGTGGAACAAGCATTCCTGTTTTGAAACATCGATGCATGCCCCTTTGATTGTTGCCGCGCCACAGCGATTAGGTGTCCAACCAGGAACTCGCATCCGTTCGCTAACCGAATTCATTGATATTTATCCGTCTTTATGCGAGTTAGCAGGCCTTGAAATCCCAGCTCACGTGCAGGGAGTGAGCTTTGTTCCACAGTTGTTAGAACCCAGCCAGCCGGGCAAAGACTTTGCAATCGGCCGTTTCGGTCCAGGCGACACCCTGCGAAAGGATAATGTT
This sequence comes from Pirellulaceae bacterium, assembly GCA_041736515.1. Taxonomy (GTDB): domain Bacteria; phylum Planctomycetota; class Planctomycetia; order Pirellulales; family Pirellulaceae; genus Aureliella. The sequence continues at coordinate 53,712 of JBGSTP010000062.1, read as the reverse complement.
CGATATAGTGAATATACGAGCAACCAAGACGAAATCACTGGTAAAATGCTGTTTGACCACCGTACAGACCCAAGTGAAAACATCAATATTTCCAGTCAGCGGAGCGCGGATACCGACGAACTATCCAAGGAATTGAACCAGCTTAAGGGGCGTTGAACCTCTCTAGCCAGCGGAGTTTTCAGGCCGACCGAGGCGGCGGGCGACGAGAAGCATAAAAACGAATAGTTTCAATTGCGACTTGTCCCCAAGCAGGTCGGCTGCATATAAAATAGGATTGCGGAACACAGTTGATTCGGCCCTACGCGGCCAGGTCGATGTATGCACCGCAGCCAGGTAACGCAGCCTGCAAAGTAGTATTTCAGCGACACAGTTCGTTTTTTTGTTGAAGAGGGTTAACCGATGGCAGTTATTCTCACTGAGAACGCCGCAAATCAAGTTCGCAAGTTTCGCGAGGAGAATCAGTTCGGCGATGAAATGTTTCTCCGCATTGGCGTTGCGGGCGGAGGGTGCAGCGGATTCAATTACACATTAGCATTTGACGACAAATACGATGAAGCCGCCGACAGCCGCTATGAGCATCACGGCGTAGCCGTTGTCGTCGATAAGAAGAGTTCACTGTACCTCGACGGCACGACTGTGGATTGGTATCACAGTCTCGAAAAGCAGGGTTTTACTTTTGACAACCCGAACGCTGTCAAATCCTGCGGCTGCGGCAGCTCTTTCTCTGCTTAACGCCACGATTCTCCATAAAAGTTGTCATCTAACGGCTAGTCGCTTCGGCGACCGGCCGTTTTTTCGTTGGCAGACCGAAGAGCTAATGAAAGATGTGTTTGTTGAATCTTTCGTTCGCGTATGGCCGCTGACGGGTCCAAGTGCCCCGACTTACGATTTGCGATGAAATCTGAGACACTAGCGTCTGGTTTCTCGTGAGTCCAAAGCGACTTGTGGTTGCGTTGGTTCGCGTAATGCCCCCCAGGCAGGCGACACGCGGCCGCCAACAATTCCATTACATCATCGTTAGAGAGGCCCTCGCCTTGAACGACAAGATCACGATTATTGGTATAGGTGACGATGGCTTCGAAGGGCTTACCAAACAGGCCCTCGAGATCATCTCGTCAGCAGGTACACTGCTGGGGCCAGCCAACCTGTTGGCCAAAGTAAAGCCAACCCAGCAGGCTATCGTCACTCTCTCCGCCGATTTGGAACAAGTCTCGGCCAGCATCGATGCTGCCACGGCGAAACCACTGGTCCTATTGGCCAGCGGTGACCCTCTGTTTTACGGCACCGCGCGATTTTTATGCGAGAAACTTGGCAAAGATCGGTTCGAAGTCTTTCCGCACGTCAGCAGCATGCAATTGGCTTTTGCGCGGGTAAAAGAAAGCTGGGACGAGGCCTATTTGACGAACCTGGCTACCCAAGCCCTTCCGCGAGTGGTTGAGAAGATCCGCTCTGCCGAAAAAGTCGGCATCTTTACATCGGACGAGAACTCGCCCGCAAAACTTGCGCAGGCCTTGCTTGAAAAGCACATCGACTACTTTACCGCCTATGTTTGCGAGAATTTGGGCTCGCCTGATGAACGCGTGACCCGCGGATCTTTGGCAGAAATCGCCGCTCAACAATTCAGTAGCTTGAATGTTATTGTTCTGGTGCGGCATCCGAATGTTCCCGACCGACCAGCGAATATGCAGGGCAAACGTCTCTTTGGCAATCCGGACGAATGCTTTTTGCAGAGCCGTCCCAAACGCGGTTTATTGACTCAGAGCGAAGTGCGAGTGATCGCTTTGGCAGAAATGGACCTGGGGGCTGGCAGTGTCGTCTGGGACGTGGGGGCGGGTAGCGGTTCGGTAGCTATAGAATCAGCCCAACTCGCGCCCGCGGGCAGAGTCTACGCCATTGAGATGGACGCCGCGGATTACAACCTCTTAGTGGAGAACAGTTGCAAATTTGGGACGGAGAATATTACCCCAATTCTCGGCGAGGCCCCAGCGGCTTGGGCCGAGCTACCAGCACCGGACGCAATTTTCGTTGGCGGTACAGGCCGCTCGGTTGTCAAATTGGTTCAATCTGCTTGGGAGCAGCTCAAAGACGATGGACGCTTGGTCGTTAACGTAGCCAGCTTGGATAACTTGACCTCGGTAGACCAAGCTTTGCGCGAGCTTCGCTGCGAACCGCGTATCTTAATGATTAATTTGTCGCGCAGCCAACAACAGTTCGATTCATTGCGACTCGAATCCGCCAACCCCTCCTTTCTGATCATTGCACGGAAGCACACGCAATTATGAGCCCGGACCTTCAAAACGAAAATCTAGAACCACCCTTAGACGTGGTTGTAGTTGGTGCGCATCCCGACGACGTTGAAATTGCCTGCGGTGGCACCTTAGCGAAGCTGGCCAGCCAGGGTTATCGCGTCGGGATAATCGATTTGACAAATGGCGAACCTACACCCCGTTGCGACGATCCTAGAATTCGCGAGGCCGAAGCAGCGAAAGCGGCGAAAACGCTAGGCGTCACCCTGCGAAAAATCTTGCCTTTGACCAATCGTAGACTGTTCGACGGATTTGAAAGCCGCGTCGCGTTGGCAACCGAGTTTCGCCGCTACCGCCCGCGAATCGTTATCGGATTCGGCGGAAAAACGCCTATGGCTTCGCCCGACCATTATCAAGCCATGTTGATTACCGATGCGGCCGTGTTTTATTCTCGGTTAACCAAATGGGATGAACATTTTGGTGGTCTTCCTGTGCATTCGATTGCGAGCCAGATCTATTTCCACTTGGGCGTGGAACCACCGAGATCTTCGGATTCTAGCACCCAAATCACCGTAGACATTTCAGACCAGCTCGAAACAAAACTCGCTTCGGTACTATGTTATCAGACACAGTTTCCCCCGGAAAAGCGTGGCATTCTCGACCGCGTCAGGGGCTTGGCGATCGCCGCGGGAGCTGCTGCAGGATTCGCCGCTGGGGAAGTGTTCTCGACAACTCGCCCGCTCGGGTGCAACGATTTGGTCAAGACTCTACTCCCGGGGTAATTGTCCATGCGACTACCCAGCTTTATCCGTCCGCACTTGCATAGTTTCCCTTCACTAGAAACAGCTATCTGGTTTCAGCAGTTGCGGTGGGTTGCTGTCGCAGGACAGCTGCTGACTATGGCTGTGGTAGTTTGGGGACTACGCATCTCGCTGCTCAATTGGGAACTGCAGGCGTTAATCGGCATCACCGCGCTTACAAACGTGGGCTATTCGCTGTGGCTCATTCAACTGCAACGCAACGGATTGAAACGTGGTGATCGACTACCAACGGATAAAGTGGTTTCGGCATTGATGTTGGTGGATATCGTCGTCCTCACTGGCATGCTCTATCTGTCGGCCGGTATGGCAAATCCATTCGCGCTGTTCTACTTCGTAAACATTGCGGTGGCCGGTGTTATCATCGCCCCAGCCAGAGCCTGGCTTGTGTGGCTGGCAACCTTGGCCGGTGTGATGCTGTTGCTAATTCGATCGCTGCCGATTTTAGAACTTAGTAACGCTAGCCTCCTGTCTGCGACGCCGGGTGAAAGCTCGATGTGGTCGATCCCCAAGATTGGCACCTTTGTTTCCTTTGCGACTTGTAGTGGAGTAATCACCTATTTCATCACCATACTTACCGGCGAACTGCGCCAGCGCGAACAAGCCTTAAAAGATGCGGAAGATGCGCGCATCCGCAACCGCCAGCTCGAAGCCCTCACCACACTCGCCGCCGGGGCCGCCCACGAATTGGCCTCGCCTCTCAGCACTATTGCCGTGGTTGCTAAAGAATTGAGTCGAGCATTAGAAAAGCAAAGCGTGCCTGAGGCTATCAGTAAGGATGTGGCGCTGATTCGTTCTGAGCTTAACCGCTGTCGGCAGATTTTGGACCGCATGACCAGCGCAGCGGGAGACGCCGCCGGTGAACAACTACAGACGATTGGTGTCGCTGCTTTCATTAAGGAAACGCTGCTTGGATTGCGTGAACCGGACCGGGTTCGCGTGGAGATAGCAGCAGATACCAGCGAGCTTACCAATTTGCTTCCGGTACAGGCCACGGCCCAGGCAATACGCAACCTGGTTCAAAACGCACTGGATGCAAGTCCACCCGATGGTCCCGTATGCCTGGTTGCCGAACGCTGCGAGCAGGGCTGGTACCTTCAAGTCATCGACCAGGGAACCGGGATGACTCCCGAAATTTTGCAACGTATCGGCGAACCATTCTTTACAACCAAGGAACCAGGGCGAGGAATGGGACTGGGCTTGCATTTGACGGGAAATGTTATCCGCCGACTCGATGGCTCGTTGTCGTTTGAGAGCCGACCCGGCCAAGGAACTATCGCAAAAGTCATACTGCCGACACTTCGGAACTACGGCAATTGATGCTACAATTAAATTGAACCTAGCTTCCCTATTTCACCGATTGAACTTTGTTTGGTTTTATATTGAATTCAACTGAGTCCAATTTGCTCGATTCGGAAAACAGCGCGAAAATCTCACTGGCCCGTAGTATCCTGCTGGTGGACGACAGCACTGTTTTGCGGGATCGGCTCGCGCTGGCCTTCCAGGAGAGAGGCTTTCGCGTGGCGGTGGCCAGCAATCACGATGAAGCCATTGCGGTTTTCACGAAGGATCCCACAGACCTCGCGGTGCTCGACTTACGCATGCCAGGCAAACCGGGGCTAGTATTGCTGCAAGAACTAAAGCGTTTGCGACCAGAAACTCAATTCTTGATCCTTTCTGGCTTTGGCTCGATAGCCACAGCCATCGATGCGATTCGTTTGGGCGCAACGAACTTCTTGCCAAAGCCCGCCGATGCGGATGACATCCTGAATGCTTTCTTGCGCGGTGGTTCCGACGTAGAAATGCCCGAGGCAGAGGAAGACATTCCTGTGCCAACCTTGGCGCAAGCAGAGTGGGAGCATATTCATCGAATTCTCGCAGACTGTGGCGGCAATATCTCAGAGGCCGCACGACGACTGGGCATCCACCGCCGTTCGCTTCAGCGCAAACTGAGAAAACGCGCGCCCTAGAACATCAGTTCAAATTGCGTTCTCGCCACTTCCCCAGCCTCGTGCCCCGTGCGGTTGACGAGGTCCCTCTGCCAATTGGCCTCTACGCGTCCCCCTGTCCGTTTCGGAGCAATTGTGCGATACTCTGGTGGTGCCATAATGAGCAGCAGACATCTCCAGAAAGGCATCGAAGGCACCATAAACACCGCAATATGCCATTTAATGCAATCCTAACAACCACAGGAATAAAAATGTACAAAAGTTTGAACACCGAAATCCTTGGAATCTCCGGACGTCAAAGCGAGATCATTGAATTAGCGTTAACATATGGCTTTCGTGGGATCGAAATCGATATCGTCGATCTTGTAAAACGTTGCCAAAGAGGCTCGTTTGAAAGCGCCTCCCGCTTTCTCGCCAGCTCAAAACTCAAAATAAGCGGCTTTGATGCGCCAATCGACCTCGATAGCGATGAAGAGTCTTTCGCAAGCCAACTCGCAATACTAAATGGGGTTGCGGAAATTGCGGGACGCGCTGGAGCAAAGACAGCCATTCTAACCATACCTTCAGGGACAGACCGACTACCCTACCATGAGTACTTTGATGTTATTCGCAAGCGCATCGATCAGATTGCACAGGTGTTCGCGAAAGAGGAAGTTCGTGTCGCGTTGACATTCCAAGTAGCGGCTCTTACAGCAACCGACAAGCAATTCAAATTCGTGCGCGATGTAGAGGGGTTCAGTGCGATTGTTCGCGCTTGCACTGCCAAGAACATCGGAATCATTTATGATTCTTGGAATTGGTTCATCGGCGGAGGAACTGAAGCCGCGCTTGGTCAAATCGGTCTACAACGCGTTCTGCTAGCACGGTTAGCCGACTGTCGCGATGGCGTTGCCGCCAGCGCAGCCACCCTCGACGATTGCCAACTTCCAGGCACGGCAGACGTCATCGACAATTTAGCCATCATGCAGAAGTTCGCTGAAGCTGGGCTCGATATAGCCGTTGCAGCTCGTGGCAATGCGGCTGACACATCGATTACGCGAGAAAGTCTAGTTGGCATGGCCCAAGATTCGTTGGACAGAATTTTTGAAGCGGTCGGCGTGCCGAGCGTTAAGCGCCGTCCAGACATGTTTGCTGAACCGACCTACGCTCGAAACTACTAGAGTTTTAGCCGACTGTTCACGACAAGATTTTTACTGCTTTGGATTTCGCAGCCGCTGTCTAACCTTCGGGCTAACCGGATCTTTGAATCCCACGGTTTAGCTCGGTGGAATTACCAGATGAAATCCGAAGCACCTTCCGGTGGCAACGCACTTTACTGGAACTACCCAGATTTGATAGCTTTTTGGCAAGCGCTCTTGTACGTTTGCTATTATTGTCGCGAGCGGTCGTTAACCTGTACGGGTTGTTTGGGTTACTACGCTGGTTATTGATCTTCAGGCACGACAACTGGCGTCATTCCTTGGACGCACTTCTTTCGGCAACCGAATTATCAATCAAAGCCGCGCACTACTACTGGCGCATTGCAAAGATGAATTTTGCTAGCGTCTGTGAGTTTTGTTTTTTTCACTGCCGCGGCGTGCTGTCGGACAATGTCTTGGATCTATTTGGGAAGACTTCTGCCATGGATGAACGCTTCATTCGGAAACCGGCTGCTGTCGCCATGCTGTTGAGCTGTGGCTGGGGGCAAGCGTGTTTGGGACAGGATAGCAAGTTCATCGTCCAGCCATCGAAGCAGCCAGCAGCCGTCGTCGAGCCGCAGATTTCGTTAGAACCAACTACAACGGCCGTGTCGCAGCCAACGTCGCAGCTATCCGCAGAGTTGAAAACCGCAGTGGCCCCTATGCCCGCGACTCCAGTGCCTGCTCCACCAATGCCCGTCGCTCCGAGCGTTGCAGAGCCGAAACTTGAATTGACGTTGCCAGAGGTCCAGGAACGGGATCCTGAAGTAGCCAGCCCAACAGGCAGTCCGCAGCCCGTGGAACCGGTGCGCGGCAATGGCCTTAAGTGGGTCTCGCGCAGCGCGGTGGGCGGCGGTCCAAGAACACTTTCGTCGCGAGAGGTCGGACCGCTAGAGATAACCAACCCAAACTACACAGAACCCCAACGGAAAATTGCCGCAACTCCGGCAACGATCGTCACACCACGACAGGCTGAAGTGGAAACGCCGCAGCCGTCGCCTCCCAGCGTGCCTAGCGCACCCAAAGCTGTGCTCGCCTCGCTGGTGTCCAGCCAAATATCTGCGGGCAGACCATCTACGAATATGGTAGCCGGTCGCGAGGTGGAATCGCTCGCACCGCCGCCGGGGTGGCAAGCTGTAGGTCAGGAGTTGAGCCAACGCTTGGCTCGCTGCGAAGCGCTAATCAATCGCAAGGCGTTCTTTTCGGCGCGCGAAGATGCGGAAGCAGCGATGTTGTACTTGGTGCGGGTACTCGACCTAATGTCCAACAGCTACAGTAGCGAGCCCGCTTGGTTTGCCGCTCAGCGGGCTCTGATCGAAGCGGACGACTTCTCGACCGCTCAGCGGCTGACATCCGACAGCGCCTTCCTCAGGCGAATTATTCTGTCGCACGAGACTCCAGTCTTAAAGGATGCCGACGTCGATTCCCTAGCACCCATGGCTGCGGCGCAACACTATCGCAAGTACGCCGAGAGCAAGCTTGTGGAAGCTTCGCAGGGGCATCCTTGGGCCAGCGATGTCATCTATGCCCTCGGTCGATCCTACCAATCGCAGAGCGAAACTGCTGCCGACGGCACGGCTATGCCCCTACGGTGGAGAGCCATTACTATGTACCAAAGCGCACGACAAATTGCACCGAATAACGCTGTTGCAGCGAATCAGCTTGGCTTTGTGCTCCTGCAGATGGACCGGCCTGCCGAAGCCAGGGAGGCCTTAATCGCCTCACTCCATTCGGCGATGTCAGTCTCCGCTTTGGAGAACATGATCGAAGCTAGTCGCCGCTTGAACGACGTCGCCATGTCCAATTGGGCCATGCAGCAGTATACGCAGTTAAAAAGTTCGATTCCTGCATCTGCAAACATCCCCAATGTCCTGGAAGTTGACGTTCGCACATTCGCAGCCATCAGCCCTTATTCGGTAGGCCCCAATGCGCAGGCCCCTGGTTCCTCGGCCGGTCAGGCTGTCCTGACTGGCGCAACCGCGTTACCTATGAATTATTAAACAAAGCGATTGCTTTCTATTCAACGATTTAATCGCCCGAAGGATCTGGCAATGCCAATCAAAATGATATACCGCCAACTGCTTGGGACAATTTGTGTTCTTGCGTTTGCCACAAATTGTTTTGCTCAACTTATAGCGTTGGATTCTGGCTCGAAAACCGACTCAGCCAAGGCTGGGCAGCCGGCCGACCAAGTGGCCCCAGTACAACCACTGCCTGTCATGGGCATGCAGCCTGGCGACATTAACCGCTGCGGGCTCACAGGCTGCAATCTGCCATCCCAGCCGCAGGTTACACCAGGACTCTGCCAACCTTGTACAGTCGGCGTCGACTGCGCGGACAACTGTGGCGGTAGGCGTCAAGATTGGAGAGACCTGCATCGGTACAACTTCCAACCGCTTGCACATGGCGAGTACTTGGGGCCGATCCGATTGCCTGCCACAACCGACTACCGAGTTCGTGTTGGCGACGAATTGCGGTTCGTCTTTATTCTAGCCAGAGAGGTGATGGCTGACAGCTTCCCGCTGCAAGTTGGCGATGAACTTCAAGTTAGTTCACTAACGGATGAAGAGGGTGTCATTCGCATGGGCGATATTGTCCAGGGTAGAGGCGTACAAATCCAAGCCGATGGAATGTTGTATGTCAAGCTGATCGGCCCCGTTCGAGCTGCTGGTCTGACGATTCCTCAATTGCGTCGCAACCTGGAAGAAGCCTACAAAGACAAGATTCTCAATCCTGCCATCGATATCATTCCGATTCGTACCAACTCGCTATTGGAAGAAATTCGTTCTGCCGTCGTCGCTCGCGTAGGCTTGGCCGGTCAAAGCTTCTTGGACCGCGTGCATCCAGATGGAACGGTACGTCTTCCCAAACTAGGGCCCATCTGCGTTCAAGGCATGACGCTCGACGAAGTCAAACGCGAGGTTAACTTGCGCTATCGACAGATCGTAGCCGGCTTAGAGGTAGAACCCATACTCGATCGAGAGGCCCAACACTTCATCTTTGTGTATGGCCAAGTGACGCAACCAGGCCGATTCGAATTGCTCGGACCAACTTCAGTTACTCAGGCGCTCGCGCTTGCACAGGGCGTAGATACTGGCGGCAACACTCGCGAAATCGTCGTTTTCCGTCGCGCAGAAGATTGGCGATTGATTGCCACCCGCGTCGATATCCGCGGTGCACACCTTGGCAAAGTTCCCACCCCAGCCGACGAAATCTGGCTTCGCGATGGAGACCTGATCATCGTCCCTCCCACTCCGATTCGGCGATTTGATAACTTCGTATCACAGGTATTCACTCAAGGAATATACGGCATCTTCCCATTCGCACAGGTAGGCTCCGGATTTACTGTGGGTGCGGGCTTTGCCAACTAACAAGTTGCAGCCTTGCACATCATCGGGAAAGGGATCAGCGAATCGACTCTCTTTCAAGAACTTTGTCCCACTGGGCATTTCAGAAACAGTTGAAGTTGTGCTAAGCTGGCCCTCCGCTGTCACACAGGAAATTATTTAGGAGAGCAAGGCATGTCCAATCCCTCAATTACCAGCCTGGTCAATTCCGGCACGAAGTTGTATCTGGATTCTATTGACCCTGACTTGGTGAAACTCAACCTTGAATGGGGAGCAGTTGGTGCCACGAGCAACCCGATTATTGTTTCCGGTTTAATTGAGAGTGGGCGATTTGACACGGAGCTCGTTGAGCTGCTCAAGGCCGGAAAGGATGACTCGGCGATCGCTTGGGAATTAACCGACCAGTTGGTGCGCAAGGCGCAGGCTGCCTTCCACCCAATCTGGCAAAGCAGCAAAGGAAATGCAGGCTGGGTGAGTTTTGAACTCGACCCACTGATCGAAGATGTCGAGGCCGATCTTCCGCATGACAACCGCGTTGAAAGGTATATCGAACTAGGTCGCAAATGGTCAGCGGGCCATGACAACCGAATGATCAAGGTTCCCGCCACACCTGCGGGCATCGATTGCCTTGAAACGCTTTGCACCGAGGGCGTAACGCTCAACGTGACACTCGTCTTCACCATGCAGCAATACATCCAGGCGCGCGACAATGTTTGGACTGGTGCAAGGCAGCGAGCTTCTTTGGATGCTTTCAAAAGTGTCTATAGTATTTTTGTTTCGCGAGTCGATCAATACACGCTGAAACACCTCCCGCAACTGTCGGCTCAAGCCCAAGGTCAGGTTGGTATTGTGAATGCCAAGCGTATATGGCAAGCCAATCAAGATTTCTGGCGAACCAACGCTACTGCCTTGGAACAGGAGATCATATTTGCGAGCACCGGCACAAAGGATCCTGCCGATCCGCCAACCAAATATGTGGCCGCCCTTGCGGGTAGCGACATTCAAACCAATCCTCCCGCTACTAACGCAGCTGTTGCCGAGAGTCAGATCGAGTTTTCAAGACAGGTCGACCAACTACCCAATGCGCAAATTCTAGCTGAGATCGACAGTCATTTGGACTCCAACCACTTACAGAGCGTGCTCATGGCGGAGGGTGTAGCGAAGTTTGCCGATCCGCAAAAGAACTTGATCAAAACCATTGCCGCCAAACGAAAAATGCTCGCGGATGCTTAGCGCAGGCCTCCGAGTAACCACGGTCGCCTCGGAGCTCCGAGTTGGTATTCAGTCCACCGCTTGGCAGCGGGTGGCTACATCTCGCGTAGCCACCTGACGCCGGACGGTGGAGTTGCTGGACGCCGCCGACATTGCTTATTGGAGTAGGTCGGATTGCAGGATGGACATGACGAAGGGGGCGATAGCCACGATCATGCACGCCGTCATGACACAGATAGTTGGAAACGACAACGATGCCTCAGCTCGCCCTACCTCTTCCTCCATGTGTCGCAAATGGGTTGCACGCAATTGTTTTGCCAATCGGTTGAAATTCTCGGACGCAGGTACCCCATGCTCATGAACTCGGCCGAGCACGCGAACCATTTCGTCAAATTCGGGCAAACAAATGGCCAGGGAGCGCGATTCTAAAGCCGAGTGCATTGTTTGCCCCCGTTCGAGATCATTTCTCAACCGCAGAAACTCCTCACTCAATGGGTGATTGGGGAAATCTCGGATGACGGTGTCCAACCCCACACCGAATGGATCTCCTGAATTCATGACCATTGCAATTGAATCAATTGCATGCGGCAGAAATCGGCGAATGATGCGCCGGCGCAAATGCGATTGTATTGCAAATCGCCATGTCCAGAACCGATAACTGCCGAGACCAATCGACATTGAGAACCCGGCAAGCCAGACTCCCGAGCAGAAATCACTAATGACCAGGGCTGATGCCAGGGCACTGGTAAACGCTAGTATTAGTGACGTGGCAACCACCTCGCTCACCGACCACGGTTGCTGCGTCGATCGTATTCGTACCGCTTCATCCAAAGAACTTGTCCGCCCGAAAACTACGGCAACGCCAATCGTTATCAATCGTTCTATGCCACTCGGTTTAACCGGTAGTGCGATCAACCAAGGAAACCGATGTTCAATGATTTTTGCAATGCCCACGATGTACCGTTCCCCTTTCCGAAATAGTGTCGAGGAACTTCGCAAACGCGTCCACCGCGCCTGCTCGCGGTGCCAGCCGTCGATGTCGATATTGCGAGGGCAGGCGATCGCTTGAACGACTGGGGCTAATGCCGTGAAAACGGCGCTGCCCGCAGAAACCGAGGAAGCGAGAATGGTCCATTGCGTTGTCAGGTCAATCTCAGCCTGCATGATGGTCACTTCACCTATTTTATGGAAATTATTTTTTTGGCCCAAGCGAGCCCAACGTACATCAGTCCGAGAACAATGGCCAGGATTATTTTTCCTTGCGGTGTCAGGAAAATCAGCCCCATGGATTCCGGTTGCATTACCCAGAACATCAGAAAGAACCCAGGAGGTGTCAGAGCGAGAATAAACAGAGTCGACCTGGCACTCGATGTTTTTGCTCCAAGGTGCCTCTCCGCTTGTTCGCGGTGCTCAAGAGTTTCCTGAACCCCCTTTAGGGAATGCTCCAGCGACGAACCTTGTTTCAGGGCGCAGCTGATTGAAGTTACTAGTAGCGAAAAAGCATCCAGGCGAAGTGACGAGCGGACCTCGTTCAACGACTCCACCAACGGTCGTCCTCGACGAAAATCCGTAGCAACTCGAGCGACCTGCCTCCCAAGAGGAGCGGGAGTTTCGCGCGACATCAGTTCCACAGCCTGCGAGAGGCTCAATCCGCCGCGTACTAGTCCCTGCAATCCTGTGGTGAACGCCAACGTCTGGCCGCGCAGAAGTCGTTCACGACCTTCTATAACCCACAACAGCATTAACCCTCGTACGTGATATAACACGGCAATTACGGTTAAGCCCAGGAATATGCCCATATAAGCCCAACAGAACCAGATCAAGGTTGCCAGCACAGACACCTCAAGCGCAAAGAGTAACTTGCGCAATTTTTGTTCGTCGAACCCAATATCAGCCGCGCGCGTGAGGCAACTCTCGATTGGCCGTTGGCTAAAACTGCGAAGTATCGGTAGGTACCAATACCAGCTCAGCAGCGCGGATGTTGACGCGCATACGCTCGACAGTGTGATTGTGATCAGCGTCCGTTGGTCCATTTGGGGCTAGCCTATCCATTGTTACAATGACAAGATTTCGTTCGCCAACCTAGCCCGCATTGGGCTGGATGCCGTCCAGAAAGAGATTTAACTTCAAATGCCCATCTCGTACCAAATCAGCCGCAAATGTTGGAATGCAGCCAGTTGGACGTAAGCAACTCTTCCCCTCGCTTTGGCTCCACTGCGAAGCGTAAATCGTTCTGAGTCGAATTTGCTGCTTCGATTCATCGTATCCTTCGATTTCCGAAACCTCACACACGTGCCGACGACCGTTAGGATCCCTCACCAATTGGACAACGATGTCGATGGCTGAAACGATTTGCTGACGAATGGCGTCCGCCGGTAAGCCACTGTGCCGAACGAGTACCTCTAATCGCCTTAGCGAGTCGGCTGGGGTATTAGCATGAATCGTGGTCATGGAACCGTCGTGGCCGGTATTCATGGCTTGCAACATATCCAACGCCTCATCGCTTCTACATTCACCTACGATCAATCGATCGGGGCGTTGTCGCAGTGAGTTCTTTAGCAAATCGCGGATTGCAACCTTGCCCTTTCCTTCGTTGTTTCCATCACGGCATTCCACGAACACGACATGCGGATGTGGGAGCTGCAATTCGTGTGTATCCTCAATACAGATGATGCGCTCTTTCTTGGGGATAGCAAAACTTAGGCAATTCAATAAAGTCGTTTTCCCGGATCCAGTACCACCGGAGACGAGAATACTGCGCTTCGCTTTCACACATGCCTCCAGGAATTCGACCACCGTTGGTGTAATGGAATCCCTATCGATCAAACGCTGCATGGTGAATTGTTTACTTGCGAACTTACGGACGGTTAGGCATGGCCCTTTCACCGCGAGTGGTGGAATAATCGCATTGACACGATTACCATCGGGCAAGCGGGCATCGACCATCGGCTGGGCGGTATCGATGCGTCTACCGACACGGCCGACGATTCGCTCAATAACTGTTTGCGTGACTTCGTTAGAAACAAACTGCCGGCCGGAATTCTGCAGAATGCCATCTTTCTCGATGTATATCTCGTCGCTCGCGTTGACCATGATTTCGCTGACGGTTGGCATGCGGAGCAAGTCTTCGAGCGGTCCGAAGCCAAACAGTATGTCCTTGACCTGCTTCTTCAGCTGACGTAACGATAAGTATTCCCGTTGAACGGCGCTCAGTTTGGATTTTTGTTGGTCCCACACTAACCAAAACTCCGACTCAACTTTCTCAAGCCGACGCTCGATCGAGTTTCCATTGAGCCCAACGAACAGTAGTCGCTCGCAATTCAGTCTCCAGCGTCGCAGTTCCTCTTCGCGGTCGGGAATCGCCGTCGCCAGTGAACTCCATTCGAACTCTCGACTCCAAACCGAGTCTATATCCGAAACCTCGTTGTCCAACATGTTTGTCAGAATCGCGTCGCGAATGCACGCGCCGGCCAATTCTGCCGCCAGCGGCTCATTACCCCGACTTGTAATTCCCCGACTAGCGCTGGCTGATTCAATGGATCGTTCAACGTGCAATAGTCTTTCCAGGCTCTTGGGTACGTTTTCAGCTTCTTCGCTCAAATGCAACTGCTGCAACATGTCGAGATGAATTAATCGAACGAGATCATCGATTTGCCCAACCAATCGCCGCTTGACTTCCGGGACGACTTGCGATGCTTCTTGCATTTGAAAAACGAACGGAAACACCGAAATACGCGAGAGTCCATCCCAGACTAGAGTTTGTCCAGAACTAAGCTTTTTACCGCCGAGCTCGCATCCGTTTATTCCTAAGGACTTGATTTGCCATTCGCTTCCGTGACGTTGAAATTCAATTGCATCCGCATCGACAAAGGGACTTGTGAGCACGATGTCGCTGGATGGGCTGCTGCCAACGCGAACGCGACTACCCTTGACCTGTGCAACAAACGGCTGTCCGTCGAACTGACTGTAATATTTGAGAAACACGCTGAGCCTCTCGATCTGATCTATAGCATCGGTTTCTGAATTGTTTACTGTCCCGTAGAGCCCCTCCTAGCTGACTGCTGGGGGGCAACGACCGCAAGCGCCAGCACTAAGACCCAGCTGTGTGTTTTGGCGAGCGTTTGTCTATTGCACTCTTGATGATTACGGTCAATTCATATCGTGAGTCGGTGAAACTTGCTTCTCGAAGTATTTTGGCATCGGCAGGTACGTTTCCTGAGGCATCCAACCTGAAAATCAGTCGAACATGGTCGCTTTTCAATTTGGATTTGTTGTCTTCACTATCCAGTGGTTCTAATGCAACGCGAAACGGACCAATCTCCTGAGGTTCGCTTTCATCTCTCGAATAGCCTTGTTTCTTAGCCAAGAAATGCACGACCTGTCCTGGATAGAGTTCGGCACCGTTGATAATTTTGCGGTGAACGACTACCAACTCCTCGCCAGATCCGGGCTGAACGGATTCCATTCCCCCCAGTGCCGACTTTGTAAGCAATTCCCCTTTGGAAAGTGCCTTTGAAAAGAACTGTGGATTTTCCTCTAGTCTTGCTTTAAGGTCTCGTGACTCTCCACTGGCTTTGATGCCCCCACGGAGCGATTCCGGGGTCAGCAGGACATCTCGGTTCAAATTTCCAGCTACTTCAACTTCGCGAATTTGGCTCATCGACAAGCGGTTTCCTGGCAATACATCTGCCGTGACTTCGTAGGCAATCGTCGGAGTAATCTGACGTCGAACAGCCGACAGGTTAAGCATGCCTGCGAGAAGCGCGAAACTGACCGGCAATCCAATGCGTAGGAAGAGCGAGCTTTCTGCAACAGGAGCCTGCTCTTTTTTGTGTGCCTGTAATGCGTTCATGGGCGGTGGTGAAATTGCGGCGCGAAGCATGGGATAACTCCTGAAACCAAAAATCAAACTAGCTGACGCAATGAGATACCTGATGGCAGCAAACCAGGACAAAAATCTTTTACGACTTGACGTTGCCGCATCAATCGTCCGTGGCGTCCGTGGCGTATGGTGTCGTATTCAAACCGGGAATGCCCAAAGCACTTTGTCCGTTAGCCTTTCCCTGTATCAGTTTCTGCAGTTGCCGCTTTTTAGCGGCCAACTCGTTTTGCAGCCTGGAGATCCACTTTGGATCGGACAGTGGCTCGTTCTGAAGCGATCGAATCTGCTGCTCCAGGCGGTTGATATCGCTTTTCAGCTGAGCGATCGCCGCATCAATCCTGGGAAGCGAACTACCAAGCTTATTCTTTGTCGTGTCAACCAGAGCACTTGCGCCGGAATTGCTCTTTCCTGAAAAGCTGAGCAGTCCCGAGAATGCATTGATGTTAGTAATCGTGGACGCAATGCCGCGTACCGAGGATGGCAGTGTCAGCGGCGGCTGCTCCGAACGCGATATCGGAAATTGGAACAATTCCGATTCCCAGGTGTGGGCTAAAGCCTGCTGTTCGTCGAAGGCCGAACCGGCGGCGGGAATCAGCTGGCCAACTCCCTCGCCCGTGTCTCTCTCGCCATATCCGGCCACCTTACCACCAAACAAATCCGCTGTTGGATCGAAACCACGAATCAAGTTTGCCAGCTCAGGTGACGTCGGCTGATGCAAGTTTTCTGATTCCGGCAAGCGATTCTGTGTCACCATGAGCGCCGCTTCTTTGACCACTTCCGATTCGGCATCCAAGCTGGCTTGGATTGCCGCGTTGTTCACGCGCGTAATCCAAATAATAACGACCAAGAAGCACACGAATATCGGCAGGAAAAAGACAAACTCGATCGGTGCAGTACCACGGCGAGGCACTCTGGTAGCGCGACATGATCGAAAATATTCTGACGTGTGCATTTCAAGTCCTTTCAACCTTCGGAATTTAAAACGATCTACATGGTTCGCTGCGATTTACAGTATTGAAAGGTCAGCAGGCACTTGATCCGGCAGCACACTGTTGAGCTCCGACGCCCATGCAGGCGTCTGCTGCTGCTGGAGTTCTTTCAATCGAGCCGGAGAGGTTGGGTTGAGGCGCGACGTCCAGGCTGGTTCAATGGCTGGGAAGGTATGGGGGCGGCCGATGCCAACGAGCTCGCTCACAACAACGTTTGGTGCCCAGTTGAGCGTGTCCCAACCCGTTTTCGCCTGCATCGACGGCACGATGCGTTTGCAATACAAATCGATGCGATGCGCGGGTTGGATGGGTGGATGGCGGCTCCAAACAAAGGCCGATGCGTAGCGAAAGGTGAACTTGATTGAATTTCTCGGTAGAAAGAAATCGCCGATCGGTTTGCGGGTTGGCGATCCAATTACGACAGTGATTCCCAACGTCTTGTCTGCCGCCGACGCACCTTCCGCATTCATCCAAGGCTCGTAGGCTTTGTCCGGGCCTTGGTAGTCGTCTAGCGTGTACAACGCCAGCTGCCCGTCGCGCTGCAATTCATCGAGTAATCTCTTGCTGACGCCGTTGGTATGATCAAAGTAGAGATCGGCAAGTTGCGTCAACGGTGTCAACGGAGTCATGGCGGCCATAACAGGTTGTCGGTTGTAAATAACCCATGGAAAAGTCGCGCGAGAAAGCTGAGTCACCTTGGCGATTTGATGCCGCATGTTATCGGTAGGGGGAGATGGACAATCGCAGTCGATGGGACGTTTCCAGTTTGTGGGTGGTTGGGTTAGCCGAGCCAGCGGATCCTCCACGACAGGCAACCGTCGATCCGTCTCCAAGATGTGAATTCGGATCTCCATTCGCATGGCGAGTTCATCAGCGAGTTGCTGCTGAGTGATTCCATAGTCGGCCACCATTTTGTCCAGCTGTTTTTTAGCGGCTGGCAACGTTCGTTTGAGGATCGCTTGCTTGAACGGCGTGAGCGCCAACGCCGCCTGCCGAATGCTCTCGAGTGAATTCCATTCAGCGAGAATTGCCAGTTCCAACACATGCGCAGCCTGCTCCAAAGCTGCACCTGCGGCCGCAGTCGGTGGATAGGCCTGCATGGCCGTCGCGACAGCTTTGACGCCGTAAACAAAGGCAAGCAGTTTTTTCAGCTTCACATGAGCTTTGAGCAAAGCTTCGTCGGCAAGCACGGGACGCGAAACCGATGAGTAGGCTGGCGTCCCGGTCTTACAACCCTGCGCGGCCTGGTAGGCCAGCTTCAGTGCACGGTCCTCGTTGTCAGTGTCCGCGGCAGACTGGTTGTCGAGTAACTCACCGCCGATTGCGTGATGCGTAATGACTAGCCCCAGTAATTCTCCCATCAAATGCTGGTGCGCTACCAGGGCATTCAGGTTACGAGCCTTCCAGTTGCCCAACGATTCCGCTACCGCATCTGCTTTACGCTGCTGCTGAACACGATCGCGCTGTTCCGCAAACGTATTCATGGCACACACCGTCGCAATCATGAGAAACAGAGTCGTAGCCAATTGCGAGGTTGTGAACGAACCTCGTTCATCGCTATGGACGTTGCGCATCGCGAGAAGTGTGGGTCGGATCATTATATTGCTCACTATCGTTAGGGGACCGTCCACGAAATGGCCTTGGAAGGCAGATAAGGAATACCTAGATTGGTCAGCGTTGCGCTGGCTTCATCGAGCGGTACCCACTGTTCCCGTCGGATTGTCGAGTAGAACTGCGAGTCGTCGCTGGTAGTTGCGAAAACGGGTGCAAACACGGAAAACCAAAGTGGAGAATCGTATTCAAGTTGAATCAACAGACCGTCGGTTTCGCGACGCTCTGCGAGCAGCGAAACACGCAGATGTTCCGCGATAAAAGCGGATTTCTGTGAGTAGCGATCGCTGGCAAACGCCTCCATTCCGCTTTCTTGAATCGCCTGCCTTAGGATCGAGCTGTCTGGGCTTTCTTCGCGTACACGAGTCGTTGCAAACGCGGCCATACTCCTCGCTGATGCTGTTTGAATGAGGTTTTCAAGCGTCAGTGAGTTCGCTTCGAGTTCGTCGCGGTGGACTATCCAAGCTCGGCTCACGTGGCTCGCCGTTTGCAACGCGGCCGTCACTGCCTGGTATGAGTTGCACAGAAGTATCACTTCGACGGCGAAAGCTACGCAGATTGCAAATAGCGGCATGAGCAGTATCACCGACACGGAGTAGCTAGCACCAAACTCATCTCGATGGATCGTAGCCACCCGTTGCTGCAGTTTTGTCCGAGTTTTTCTCATATCCTATTCCCGGGAAGAGGGCTGCTTTTCTAGAACAGGGGAATCGCACTGAATTGTTTTCCATCCAAAAAATAGACCTGGGCCACGTAGGCTCCGAGCCTCGCGAGTGCGAACAGTGCCACTCCAAACGTGGCCAGAATTAGCACCAGTTCGACCGAAACAACCGCCGTTCGTTTTGATTTCATCTTTGGATTTCCCTAGAGCAAGTCACACCACCAAGCAGCGACAACACCGCTTGCGTAGAAGCCGGCCATCGGCACACCTACCACTGCGGCTCCAACATGGTCCGTCGCTGCGTTTGCCTGCTTGGCCCAATTCCGACGAGACAATCCCGTCGGCAGGTATTTGACAACGAGGAACAGAACTGCGAAGCAGTGGGCCGCGACTACCGCCTCGATTGTTTGACTCAACCCCAGAACTAAGCCAACAGCGAATACGAGCTTCACATCTCCGCCGCCGACCGTCTTGGCCAGCCATCCGCCAAATGCAATCGCGCCGCAAACAATGGCCCCCATCAAGGAATCGACCAGACTTTCTGGGCTTGCCCAACCATGGTGCGAAACAAGAATTATGCTGCGCAGCGACACGAGCAACACTGAGGCCATGATCGACGCGTAGGTCAGCTGATTGGGGATACGTGTTGTCGTCAAATCCGTGTAGCTGGCAAACGCCAGTAGTAGTGCGAGTAAACCAACCAGCGATGCATTTATGATCGCGACACCATGCGATGAAATGCACAGTGCAGCCAGTGAAGCCGATAGCGTGATACCCAATGTCAGAATGCTAAACAGACGATTCAATGTTGGGAACGTAGATTCTTCTTCTGTGTAGTTTGAATAATAACCGCGATCTTGGTTGGCAAGTACCTGCATCATTGTTCTCTGGTTGGCCATAGAGGGAGAAAAGGAATAAGGTGAGAGCCCGAATTGGGCTCTCACCGATGCAGCTGTTACAACTACAGCTTCACATCAATACCTACTTTTGCTTTGATCAGCTCGGCCACACCTGAGATTGCTCCGCCAGTAACATTCCCTCCAGTGTCTACACCAACGACCTTCGCAATTCCAAAACAGATCAGCGCTGCAAGTCCGATCGCCATGACCATTTCAACGGGAATCTGGCCAGCAACCTCGTTATGAAACCTTCGCACCAACTCTCGTACTCGACGCAACATAGTGTTCTCTCCCAAATCCAGAAAAGGTGAATTGGCCGAACAGTTTTTCCTTTCGGCCGGTTTGCGAGTCCCATTGACTCGCGGTCACTATGAAATGCCCTTTGGAATGCGGGTGGGACAAAGAAAATTGAAAAACTAATCGCGTTTGTAGATACACGTCCATTCATAGTTGTTCTGCGTATTGAGCCCGTCCAACTTGGAGATTTCCGTGATACACCGCTTGCCATCGCCCATTCGTTTCGCCTGCACAAATAGGTCTACAGCAGCAGCTACCTGGGCGCGGGCAACATAAACGGGCAATTGAGCGTCGTTCAGCAGACAAAGCGTTTCCAGACGCGTCGCTGCTGCTGCGGGCGAACTGGCGTGCAGCGTGGAGAGTGCGCCAGAGTGACCGCTGAGCATGGCCTGGATCATCTCCAATGCTTCGCCCCGACGTACCTCGCCGATCAGAATGCGATCTGGTCGCATTCTAAGTGCATTCACGAAAAGCTCGCGCAGACTGATCATAGGACCACCAGCCGTAGCATCCGGCTTTGCCTCCAAATAGATCGTATGCGGCTGAACAAGCTTAAGTTCGCTGCTTTCTTCGATAACTACAATTCTCTCGGATGAGTCGATCTCTCGCGACAGTGCATTGAGCAGAGACGTTTTTCCAGTGCCCGTGCCACCAGCCACCACAATATTCTTGTGCTCGCTAACCGCTTCGGAGAGGATTTCGCGAACACCAGGTTCGATCGAACCGATTTGCTCGAGTTCCTCAAGCGAGAAAGCCGCTTCTCGAAACTTGCGAATCGTCACGCAGATGCCCCCACGACTGGCAGGCGGCAAGATAACGTGAATTCGAGAACCATCCGGTAGCCTACCATCCATCGCCAAGTGCTCGCCGCCGAGTGGTCTTCCGACGTATTCCGACATGTTGCGCACGGTAGAAAGCAAAAACTCCTCAGAGCCGAAATGGCAGTCGGATTTGGTGATTTTGCCCATCCTTTCCACGTAAACCGTGCTGGGACCATTAATCATGATTTCCGTCACCGACGGATCTTTGCGGAGATGATCGACCGGAGATAGGAAATGATCCAAGGTGTGGGCGTAGAGCTGCTCGCGATTCATAGAAACCTCTTGTGGTTGGAGTAACGAAGATGTGCGGCAAGGCGCCAGCCGCCGGAATTGCATGGACGCACCGGAGGCTAGCGCCTTGCCGCTCATAAAGCACCGGACACATGCGCGCTACCGCTCTCTAATCAGAAAAGCCCAGCGGTTTCCCCTGTTGTCAGAGAAGTGTAGCGCTGTCCATCTAGTAAGATGCCGCTTGGGGCAAGCAATGGACACTTCGGTTTACCGGAGGGACGCGAAATCCGTGTCCCAATCCAAGCGGCGTGGGAATCTCCTGCTGTAGTTTCAGTTGAGACGTCCGTCTAGCTATGGGAAATTGGGCATGTTTGCAAACTCGCAACCAAACGTCAAAGTTGACGTTATTGAAATCCTGCTGAGTCAGAACCTATACGAGCGACTTGGCCTGAAAACGAATCGCGTAAGCTTTGGCCAAATCCACACCGCCTATAACGCCCGACTCAACCTCCTCCACAATTGTCGGCAGGAGCTAACGGAAGAAGAGGCCGCTCAGGCCGAATCTATGATTGATGCTGCCTATGCGGAATTGTCAGATCGCTCACGGCGGACCAACTACGACTCCCAATTGACTGGGGAGTACCCCGTATCGGCGGAACTGGTCGGTTCTGGCGAGCCCGCTTCCACCCTTCTACTTGATAGGTACCGCATCGAGCAGCAGATTGCGGAGGGGCAACGCTGTTTGGTTTATTCCGCATGGGACTCGCGACTTGGACGGCAAGTCATTGTCAAGCGAGTACGGCCTGAGCTGGCAAACGAAGGTAGTCATCGGCTGCTCTTCCAGCAAGAGGCCGAGTTGTTTGCGCGATCGAACGCCAGCAACCTCGTAAAGATCCTCGACTACGATGTGTCAACATGTGCAGTGGTTTCGGAGAGAATGGCATACGATTTAGCTGAATCGATCAAAGCGGGCCCAGTCGGCCCGACTCGATTGCGCGAGATACTTCGCGATGCTCTTGCAGGACTGGCTGCACTTCATCGAGAAGGCATCGCACATGGTAGAGTCGAACTGCAACATCTATTTGCGGACGACGATGGAGGCATAAAACTCGCTGTGGCTCCTGGTATGACCGGATCGCAATCAACACTTCGACCATCCAAAGACTCGCGACATATTGCACCGGAGCTGCTTAACGCAACCAGCTACGGACAACCGAGCTTAGCAAGCGACATCTATGCGCTAGGATTCGTCTGCCTAGAACTGCTCTGTGGTAACAAACTGGCATCACGCGTAAGCGCCACCATGGACGACTCGGAACAAGTTGCGAACAATTGGTTGGTTTGGCACGCATCCCCCACAGAACAATTACCTCCTATCGCTGAACTCATTCCCGACCTGCCGGTGGACCTTTGCAGTCTGTTGGAGCGCATGACTCGAAAGCAACAGCACGAGCGTTTCACGGACGCTCGAGCATGTTTAGAAGCAATGAGCTACGTCCCAGCGACGGAACAGATTCAAACCTATGCAGTTCCATTGGGTTCATCGAGCGACGCGGGCGTCGAAATCTATGGTTCGCCTCCACATTTACACGCTATTTACGACGCTCCCAAGAGACTTTCCTGGTCGGATATAGCGAAAAACCCGGCGTTGCTGCTCGCGCCGGAGGCGAGGAGCCATCTTACCCAAGTTGGGTTGGCAACGCTGATGTTGCTTTCCGGCCTCTTCCTCGTTTTCCAGCCTGAGCGAATCAAGAAACAGACGGCGCAGGTCGAAGAGGCGGCGACCGAAATACAGTCGTTGGAAGATTTTGAAGTAGCGGCGCCCAGTACTGAGCGTGTTACCCGGCCTACCGACGATGCCGCCGCCACCCAGATAAACAAAGTTGATGGTCAACCGTCTCAACAAACATCTCAAACCGCAGTCAGAGTAACGCTGGAAGTTCTACCAAGCGGAAGAGTACTACAGATTGGTGAACAGACCGCGACCACCGACAATCAGAACGAATGGTTGCTCCCTGCTGGTGTTTACACCGCCCGCTGCCTAGACACGGAATCCAGCGTGGAGTTTGAAACCACATTCAGTGTGCCTGCTGACGTGGAATACGCCTATTTCGCGATTCCAGTACCTGTCGTTGCACCTGAGCAGCCAATCCTACAGCCGCCATATGACCCTTACGCTGACGTACGCGGCATGAGCTTTCAACCAAGTATTGTCCCATTTGATATCCAGGGAGCCAGCGATGCCGAGCACGCTACTCAACAGCGAAGCTATCTCGTTTCTGCTCTTCGCAACATAGTGCAGAGTCCACATCACCGACGCAAGGACATGCCCTTTGCAGTTTCGTCGAAACCCGTAGACCCGCGAGCCACGTTTACATTAGCATTGTGGGCCTTTCGCGAGGGGAACCTGGATCGGGCGGTCGACTTGTGCCGCGAGTCATTGCGGGCAGCAGAGCACTACCACATTCCTTTTTTATTGCCTCTTCGCATGCTCAACCACTTGCAGATCGATCATGGCAAAGGCGGCCTGCAAGCGGCTCTCGGAGAATGCCGACTAGTGCTCAGTTGGCTGAACCAGATGGACAGCCTGCGGCCGTCACTTGCCATTAAGCATGCCCAAGACGAACTCGCATGGTGGACTGGTTTGCTCGTCGGCTTTACGAATGATGTCCCCCATGGACTCGCAAATCAAATACTGGACACAGATTCGCTCGAAGCGGTCATCCGCAGTTCATCCAGCGCGAACCAATGGAAAACATTCCGAATCGGCCGGCTTGCCGTTATCAATCGTTACGCACTGATAAATCGACATTGGTCTGAAGTTTCAGCTGAAAAATCCAAGCTGCAGTTATCAGAGAATGAGGAAGCACAGTTGCCACTCATTTCACACACATATTCGGCAGACGACCATTCCAAAAGGAGACCGTCGCTCGGCCAATCGGGAGCAACCATCGGCATGTCATCCGCTTCGGCGAGTGCATCTCGGCGTTTTGTCAGCTATCGACCGTTTGACATTCCAGGTATCGCCATTGAAGTCCTATCAACCTTGAACAAACCAAGTGAATCGGGACTTGCCTTACGGTAGTTTGCAAAGTGAGCGTAGATGATTCTCGGTGTTCGTTCGATTCGTGGTCGCCCCTTAATCCGTAGCTCGCTGTAACTCGGGTACAATTCCAGAGTAGTTTGGTGGAAACTTTTCGGATAACCTATGAGAGGAGGGCAGGGCTAAGAGCAATTTTCCGATCAACGCGAAGGAATTCCATGAACGACCAAACTGAATCAAGTGTCGGATCAATATTGATGGAATACTTGCCAAAACTAATTCGGCTCGCCGAAAAGAACATGTCCACGCAACTACAAACGCGAGTGGGAGCGGATGACATGGCGCATAGCGTAATTAAATCAGTTTTTCGCGAGTACGCGCATGGAAAGCTACCTTTGCGAATCGAGGACAGCGAAGACTTTTGGCGGTTTCTTGTTGCGGTCTCGCTGAACAAAATCCGCAAAAAGGCACGATTCCACATGGCTGGCAAGCGCACTCCCCTCTTGGAACAGCGCCTAGTCGACTTAGAATTCATGATCAAAGAGCAGGGTGATCCATCGGATGAGGACGGTGTCCAAGTCGCAGATGTCCTCAAACGTCTCGAATCAGAACTGGACAAAGACGGAAGAATCATTCTTGCAGGGCGTTTGGAAGGACTTTCTAACCTTAAGATTGCCGAGCAGCTGGATGGTGGGGCGGGCATGTCTACGAAGTCAGTTTCGCGAAAATGGAAAGAGATTGAAACACGTTTGCGCTCTATTGTCGATGAACTGGATTTAGGATAATTCCAAAGCGCGATGCAGCCTGATTATTTTGGAAATTAATGCCTCCCGAAAAAAGTTGCTGTTTTTGGCGTTTTTCTGCAGTTCTGTTTCTCTCGTCCAGCGTTAGTTACGGAAGCAGTAGAAAAAAAACACCATCTCGATGCGCCGCCCCCATGAAAAAACGCCCTAGTTTTGCTCGCCCCCATTCAATCCGACGCCGCTCATTGCGCATCGAGCAAATGGAAAGTAGACGGCTATTAACCGCGGACTTGCACGCGCCCCACTGGCCTGCCTCCGCAGAAGGCGAAACGACCAAACTGACCTGGAGTATCGCTCCGGACGGAACGCCCATCGAAGGAATTGTCGGCCAAGCGAGCGGCGTGAGCAACCTAGTTTCCGTACTCAATCAGAAGTTTGGGAGCTTTGATAATTGGATTGGGTTTGTGCAACAAGCCTTCGAAGCATGGGACGCTATTTCTGGTGTCGACTTTGTATATGAACCGGCCGACGACGGTGAGGAGTTCCCTACGAGCGATGGTCAGCCAAATGTTCGCGGGCAAATTCGCTTAGCTGGTAGCCAGTTGTCGTCCGCACCAGACTCCACCTCGACACTGGGGTTTGCCACAAGTCGCCAAGACATCGTGATTAACACAGACATTCCAGATACAAACTCATTGCTGACTCAGTTGGCTTATGTGGTCACGCATGAACTGGGGCACGTGCTAGGACTTGACCATACCTATCCCAATAATGGCACGAAACTGCTTGAGTCACGCGAGAATAGCGATGTTTTTATATCTCCACAGTTCGATGATATTTTAAGGATACAGAGTAGTTTTGGCGACCAGTTTGAACCTAACAATTCGCTAGTAGACGCAACCGACTTGGGCGTACTGCCAATCGGTGTGACGAATATTGGGCCTGCCAGTGTGCAGAATTCATCGGATGAAGATGTTTATAGTTTTATCGCCGGACAGGAACAACTGATTTCCGTACGTTTGGTACCTGCGGGTACTCCCTACTTGCGCGCATTTCAGGAGCAAGCAGACTATCCAACGTTCGACCCGAGACGCGAAAGCGATTTGCGGTTGGAGCTGCGTGATTCGGCTGGGTTCTTGGTAGGCATTGCTTCCGCGAGCGGCGCAGGGGAATCAGAAATCCTCGATCGAGTCCGGCTTCCGAATGGAAGCCGCTACTCGATTCGTGTTACCGGTGACAGCAGCGAAACACAAGCTTATGAACTTGTCATCGAGTTGCATCCGGTCGGAGAAAACTTCTATACCGAACAGATTGGTGATACGAATTGGCTTATCGAACAGATCGACCTTGCCAACCAATCGCCAATACCAGTCACCATCAACGTGCCACCGGGGATCTATAAACTAGATCAAGTGTTAACGATCAGCGGACACGTGACTTTAATTGGATCTGGGACGTCGAATGTCTTGATCGATGGTCAAAACAAAACATCCCACTTTTATGCAAATTCCGGCGCCACACTCAATTTACAGAACATGACCTTGCTGCGTGGGCGGGGAGACAATGGAGGTTCGCTGCAGGGCTATGAGGCCAATGTGTCACTTACCAACGTTGTAGCGATCGATAACTCCGCCTCGCTAAATGGTGGAGCGGTCAATGTGTTTCGCGGCAGTGTTCGCATTGAACGGTCGACTTTTTCCTATAACTCGTCCGAGCGTTCTGGCGGCGCAATTTACCTACTGGAAACTGAGGCAACCATCGAAGCCTCGTTAGTTAGTGAAAACAAAGGGCTGCATTCCGGTGGAGTCGATGCACTAGCAAACTTGAACCTCGCCACCACTCGCATACTCAACAACCAGCCATCAGGGCTTTCGTTTGGTAGAGAAGACGCTGAATTGAATATGCGCGACAGTTGGGTGATCGGTAATCATGGCGAGTATGGTGCGGGTCTCAGCCTGGGACGCGGCACGAGCCGTCTTACCCGTGTCCACGTTCAGGAGAATGAAGCAATCCATAGCGGCGGTGGCATTCGTTTAGCTGACAAAGGGGTCTTGTTTCTTTCCAGTAGCTACATCAGCAACAATCGAGCAAATGGCGGAGCTGGTTTGACGATCGACGGCGGAACCACCGCCGACATTCAAGATTCCTGGTTTCGGGCAAACCGAGCCGATTCGACCGCGGGAGCAATTGGAATCAGCGGCTATGCGCGAATTGAGTCCACCACAATTAGCGAAAACGAGGCCGTAGGATGGTTTGGCGCTGGTGTCGGCGTATCCGATTTTGGCGAAATGTTAATGATCAATAGCACGGTGACTCTAAACAGAGCCAATAATTCCGGTGCAGGGGTTTCGTCGTTCGCAGGCGGTAGAATCGAGGTCGTCAATTCTACGATTACAGACAACGAGACCTTACTTACGAATTTTGATCAAGGCGGCGGCATTCACGTTCATAATTTAGGCTCAGCGGTACTCACCAATACTGTTCTGGCTGGAAATCAAAACGGTCGAGTAACCGACATCTTCGGTGAATTTGATGCCTCGCACAGCTTTCTGGCCGCCGTCGACGAAGCAACAACGTTGCTTCATCTGCGCAATGGCAATTTTATCGGCAGCGCCACCCAGCCACTCGATCCTAAACTTGGTGTGTTGGCTGGCAATGGAGGCAGTACGCCCACGCAGCGTCCCGCTGTGGATAGTCCGCTACTGAAAGCAGGATTAAACCTAAGCCAATCGGTGCGATTCGACCAACGGCGAGTCGTTCGCGATCCTCAGCCAGATATTGGAGCTTTTGAGGTACCTCAAGGTGAAGACTTCGCAAACCGGTCGCCAACATTGGAGCCAATATCCGATTCCCCAATTCATAACTTGGGGCTCAGTTCGTTTCAGGTCGAACTCACTGGGCTGTCAGACGGAAACCAAGGTCTCCAACCAATCTTTCTGTCGGCCACCAGCGACAACCCCGCTCTGATTAAAGAAGTTAAGGTCAATGGCTTGGCTGATAGCAAAGCACAACTAACCTATCAGCTACAACCAAATGTTTCTGGCTTCGCCAATGTAACGGTGACAGTTCGGGATCCCGGCAACGACCAATGGATCGGGACAGACGACGACGGGCTACAGCAGCGTTCCTTCCGGGTAGTCGTGGCGGATGGATTTCTTGTAGAAGCAGAGCAGGAGTCTAACAGCGTCAATGTGAGACCAGATGCCTCGGGCGGATTGACAGCGGTCTTGCAACCGCAGACGCCACTAGAAATTGATTTTCAAGTCCAACAAGCCATGCGTCTCAGCGATCTACTTGTTCGCCACAACAACTTGCTGGTGGGGTCCCGGCTTGACGTACAAATCGATGGTGGCAGTGTCATCGCAGTTCCGCTGTCCGCCACAAATAACTCGGGGCATTTTGTCATCGATTCAGCCCAGTTCGACCTAGACATAACCGTGGGTGCACATCGCCTAAAATTATTTCTGGCTGGAAGTAATCCGGTAGAGATTGACCTTTTGGCAACCATCAGCGATAGCCTGCCAGCGCTGTATATCGAGGATGCAGTGCAATTGGAGCCACGGCAGGGCAGCGAGTTTATCGATGTGAGCGTGTACCTCTCCAAGCCAGCATTAAGCGATGTCAGTTTTCGCATAACAACAACACCAAAAACGGCGACAAATGGAGATGGTTCATCCAAGGATGACAATCGCGATTTTGAAGGCGTAGACCTTAGGCTCGTTATTCCAGCAGGCGAAACTAGTACAACGATACCTGTGAGCCTATTCGCCGATCGCTTTCAGGAGCAGTCAGAGAATTTTTCGGCGGTCTTGAGCGAGGTTGACCAAGCTACGACGGTGCGTGATCAAGCGATCGTGGAGATTGTCGATGGTCCCATTGTGCTTGGCAGCCCAGTGCAGAAACGACTCAAGCGAGCACCCGAACAACTCGAAGTCATCTATATCAGTCTCCATACCATTGGTCCAACCGAATTTCCGCCTCCTGCACCGCCTCCTCAGCAGCCTACACTCATCGTAGGGGAACTTCTTGCCTCCGTATTCCGTCGCGCGGATGTAACGCGCGACGGGTTTGTTTCAGCCCTGGATGCGCTCCAAGTCGTCAACTACTTGAATTCGGGTACTGCGACCAGATCTCCTTTGGACGTAAGTGGAGACAATCTAGTTTCAGCGTTAGATGTTCTGCTCATCGTCAACGAAATCAACTCGGGGAATTCTGTGGCTGGAGAGGGTGAATTTCTCGGGGCGAAATCCTACTTGGAACTTAAGGACACGGGCTTGCTCTGGGACGCAAACCACAATCCCAAACGAACGAAACGCAACCTATAGTCGCTCCGTTTCAGCCCCAAGTGCGGTTACTACGAGCCCGTTGTGGTCGCCCTATTTGAGAATAGATTATGCGCCAGCAAGAATTTGAAAGATTGGTTCACCAGCAACTACCAGCCAGTGTACGCCAAGCCGCTATAGAGCATTTCGAAAACTGTACGGTTTGCCGACAGCATACCATCCAATGGCTGACAACTAGTCCACAACACTTATCGAAAAGCGGCGACACGCAAGTTGATTGCGAGGGAACATCTGCGGTCATAAACGAGTCACAGGAAACCGCCACGATCGAATTCGCAACTGTACGAGCTTTTCATTCTCTAGCAACACAGAAGCTAACCCCTGGTGATTTCGCGGGGAACGAACGTGGCTTAAGCCAATTTCCGGCGACAAGCGCATCGGCACCACTGGGGAAACTGGGCAAGTACCGCTTGCTGGAGCCGTTGGGAGAAGGCGGCTTCGGCACTGTTTTTAAGGCGCAAGATGAAACCATCGGTCGCATCGTTGCGATCAAGGTGTTAAAGGACCACTACGCCATTTCGGAGCCACGCCAGATGCTGCTCGCCGAGGCACGTCGAGCTAGCAAGGTACAGTCGGAGTTCGTCGTCCAAGTAAATTCTGTGAATCGTCACGCCGGATTCGATTATTTGGTATTGGACTTTATCGAGGGCCAATCGCTGTCTCAGCAGATGCGTGGCGGCGTTGAGCCTGCGCAAGCTGCGACTTGGGTTGCTCAGATTGCGCGCGGTCTCGACGCGCTGCACCGCAGCGATGTATTACACCTGGACATTAAACCATCCAACGTTCTGATCCATTCTCCCACCAATCGGGCTCTTCTAACCGATATAGGATTAGACCGTGATGAAGTGGACGTCGACGGAGAACGCAAGATTCGCTCCCGAGGTGGAACGCCGGCCTACATGAGTCCTGAACAAACTCGATCGGGTATCGTCGATGAGCGCAGCGACATCTTTAGCTTGGGCGTCATGTTCTATGAACTTTTGCATGGAACCAGACCATTCTCTGGGGAGCGAAATCAGCTTATTCACTCAATTCAATTTGATGCACCACAGCCGCCCGTGCGTCGCAAGCGACGATTGCCGGTCGAACTACTTGCCATCGCGAATAAGTGCCTGGAAAAGCAGCCCACAGCCAGGTATCAGTCAGCCCTTCAGGTTGCGGAAGATATTTCGCGTTGGCAGAATCACCGACCCATTTCTGCGCACCCAGTAACTAAATTCAACAGAACCCGACTCTGGATACGACGCAACTGGTGGCAGCTTTCGATAATTGCGATGGCCTTAGTCGCTTTTATTTCGTTGTATGCCCGAAACCTATCCTTGGCAGAAGAAACGCAGGCCTTAAATCGCGAAAAGCTTACCTTAGATCGCGAGCGCAACAACCTTCGATACACGAGGAGTTCTCTCCGCAGCCTGACGGTAGATATGGCAAGTCGCTTGACTGCTGTGCCTCAGGCTGATGTCTTGCGTCGAGATCTTTTGACGACGGCCAAAGACTATCTAGATAAGAGTTTAGACGATTATGGAGATATTGAATCGCTACAAGCTGAAACGCACGACTCGCATCTTTTGCTGGCGATCATTGAAAACGGCCTGGGCAATGTGGACAGTGCAGCACGCGAACTTTCAATTGCCGATCGTGGGTTTCAAAGTCTGGCGTCGCAAGCCAATCTATTGGAGCAAGACCTTTACTTCCTAACGCTCTATTACAATGATCGATGGTTAGCCAGTCCCAGCGACCTAGCCCCACGACTTGAGGATCTGAAGGCTGGGGTGCGAATTGCAGATCGCTATTGTGCCGCTAGCAAGTCAGCCGAAGCCAAATTCTACCTTGCATCGAGCAAAGTCAACCTGGGCGCCAAACTGATTCAAAATTCTGCGTATCTGCAAGGCAAAGAAATGATCCATCAAGGGCTCCAAGCTTTGGACACGACCGACTTCGAAGCCAGTAGGCGCAAGCTAGTTCAATCGCATGGACTGATCAATCTTATCGCAGCCTATCTGCAACAGGAAAGATATGTCGACGCTGTTGAGGCCACGGCGAAGGTCGATGAACTTCTTGGTTGGCTCCATTCGAATCAGCCGGACAGAATTGAACTCAAGCAAATGAGCTTAGTCCAAAGCCTAAACAAACTAAAGTTGGCCGAGCGCTTCGCAGCATATTCGATTCCGCAACGCACGGCAGTCTTATTGCAACTG
Organism: Pirellulaceae bacterium; assembly: GCA_041736515.1. GTDB lineage: Bacteria > Planctomycetota > Planctomycetia > Pirellulales > Pirellulaceae > Aureliella. The sequence continues at coordinate 22,244 of JBGSTP010000062.1, read as the reverse complement.
TACCAAAACGCGGCCGAGCACTGCCTGCGGTCCCCAAAAGTCCTGACTACGATTCAGCATGGTATTCAAGCGCAAGACTGGCTGCTGAATATGCAGGACGAAGAAATACGACCGGCTGAATCCAAATTAATTTTTGAAATCAGCAACCAACTGACGGCCCGTTACGAGGCTTGGCTTGGTAATGTAGAAGATGGTCCGGCAAAGACCTGGCAGCAGATTGCAAGAAACGCCTACGAGTTGCAGGTAAAGCACTATCCTGTGGAAGGACGACAGAAGTCCCATTGGCTCGAACGGGCGTTCGAGTTGACACCTATCGACGAACGACTCGACGCGACACTGCTTCATATCGCCCGCGGATATTTTCTCGATGGCGACGTTCATGCTGGACTTAAGCCACTATCGCAAATTGGAGAGTTCATTGAGTTGGACGAAACAGAAACTTTCGATTTGGCCTGTGTGTATAGTCTTGGAGGAAAAGCGTCCGCCAGTAAAGAGCAAGAGAATAATTTTGCTGATCTTGCCTCCGCCTTGTTGGCTCGACCGGACTTAAGAGTTTTTCTCATCAATAACATAGAAACGTCCGTTTTGGAGGAGCAGTACTTGCCTGAAGACTCCGACTTGCATTGGCTGTACCAACGCAACAGTCAGCTGTTTGATTTTAGTGCTCATAGAACAGAATAACGGTCAGGTAAGGGACTCGTCTGGCTGACCACCGCTTCCTCGCTTCTTCGCTCGACCAGGTCCTCTGATGGCGTTCTTCTCGCATGCAACTCGCGGCGAGTAATTGCCGAGCGCCGATTGGTCCTGCCCAATATTCTGTTGGTTTTTTAAGGCGAAATCCTCAGGACACTAGTCAAGTATGTCCCGATCGCGTTTTTTTGGGAATCTCATAAATGACTCCGGCCTGCAATGTGCTCGCGTCGAACCAGTTGGCTCGACGCATTACATGCGATCAAGTTGCATGAATAGACTAGCAGCGACACGCAACAGTACCGTTATGAAGTGAATGATGAGTGAAACAAAACGATTTGACGCGGAACAACTTGTAGAACTGTACGAAAGGCATTTTCGCACTCCCACTAGGTGCGGACCACAATCCATTCGAGAATTCCTGTTGCATCACCAAGTAGACGTAGCTACACGTGAGTTGCTGGTCTCGGACCTAATTGAGATTGATTTGCAGTTGTCATGGATGCAATGGGACAAGAGCATCGGAAATCGAATCGAGTCGACCAGCGCGGAAGTCATCGACACAGAATTCGAACAGATTCCACGACTAGACAGCTACGCGTCTCTCCTGGGCGTGCCTCCCGAAAATACCCAGACTTGGAGAAGAATTGCCAAGTGTGAAATGGATGCCAGGTACGCTTGGGGAGATGCCATAGGACCGCCCTGGTACAAATCGCAATATGGCATCGGATTTCAATCCGACTCGCTCTTTGAACCCAACGTTGTCCAGTGCAAATGGGAAAACACCGAAGCGGCTGTTTCGAACGCCAGGTATGCACTGCGCGGCCGCAGCATCATTGGCCGACAGCGTAGTTGCGACCGCTATTCATCGTTCAGTGAGGAACTACCGACGGGCAATAGAATCGTCGTTGCTGATCTGCGCGACCCAAAAATTAGCAGAGAACAGTTGGCCGTGAAACTACTGAATCGAAAGTGCGCGCTGGTGAGGAATCTAAGCGAGTTGAACCCAGTCATGATTGTTGCAAACGGCTTACTGGAGCCACAGCAATCCCAGATAGTTAAGTTTGATTTCTCGATCCGACTTCCGGGGCGAAGACTGTACTTCTATACCCCCCCAACCAGATAATCCAAAACACAACAAAACGGTGTGAAAAAAGTTGCTTGGGGTGTCCCTGCCAAAACAATTCGGAGATCTCTTTTTGGCTAACCATGTAATAGTTAATTCGGAACTAGGAGAAAGAAATGTTCAAGACAAGCCTGGGCTCTCTAGTGAAATATACCGCTCTGTGCACCGTACTGGCTCCTTTCAGCTGCATTATATTGCTTGCTCGACTACTGGATTCACTCGCGGTTCCGACCGCGTCAAGCAGTCTGTTGGAGGCAACATCTTCGCCGCAATCGACTTGAATGGTTACCGACGCAAGACACTGTCGAATTGAATCGTTGAAGGTATACCGGTCGCGTACTCGGATGGGACAACCGAGCTACAATGGCTACGTTGAAGATGCAATGAAGAGTGGCAACTTTTGGCGAACGGTACCTTGCTTTGAGCAGCACCAGCTGGAATCATAGCACGAGTGCCTCTCACGCTGTCTTGCCGCAGCTCTGCAATTCACCAATATTCTCACGCCACTCTCGGAGCCCCCGAACATGAAGACGTGTCAACGGTCCAATTCATTGGAATTCTCGGAGCTTTCCAGACGACGGTTCTTGCAGTTCACATCGGCACTATCAGCGTGCTCCTTGACACTCGCCAGCGCGCGGGGCGAAGCTGCTCCGAAGTTTGCCGGTAACCCTTTTTCTCTTGGCGTGGCCTCGGGGGATCCGGACGATCAGAGCGTCGTGTTGTGGACGCGGTTGGCCACCACTCCGCTTGAGCCTGGCGGTGGTATTCAGGCGCGGATCGTGGATGTGCAATGGGAAATTGCAGACGACGAAAAATTTGCGCGAATTGTCAACCAGGGCACATATGCCGCGACATCGCATCTTGCCCACTCGGTACACGTCGAAGTTGCTGGCCTTCAACCAGATCGATGGTACTTCTATCGTTTCCGTAGCGGTGATGTAGTAAGTCCCGTTGGACGCACGCGCACGCTACCTGCTCCAGAAGTCTTGGCTAGCAGGTGTCGGTTTGCAGTTACCTCGTGTCAGAATTATGAACAGGGCTTGTTCACCGCCTACGAGCAAATGGCACAGGACAACGTCGACTTGGTGTTTCATCTCGGCGACTACATCTATGAATACGAAGCGGGCCGTACCGGTAAAGTCCGCTCGCACTTGGGTGCTGAGATTAATTCGTTAGACGATTACCGGATTCGCCACGCACAATATCGACTCGATCCGCTGCTACAGGGAATGCACGCAGTCGCACCGTGGATCGTCACATGGGACGACCATGAGTTCGACAACAACTGCGCCAGCGACATCTCGGAGGAAGACGAGGTGGACCCCATCACCTTTTTAGCGCGACGTGCCAACGCCTATCAGGCCTACTATGAAATGATGCCCATTCGCTCCAGTTGCATGCCAACGGGACATGACATGCGTCTCTACCGTCAAGCCACCTTCGGTCGTCTGGTCGATTTCCAAGTGCTTGACACACGTCAGTATCGTTCGAATCAACCCAACAACGACCAACGCTCGCCTCTGAATGATTATGCGCTCGATCCACAACAGACAATGCTTGGCAATGAGCAGCGAGGCTGGCTCTATCGGAACCTGTTGGGCTCCCGTTCCGAATGGAATGTGCTGGCACAACAAGTCATGATGGGATTGGTCAACCGTGTTGGCGATGTCGCGCACCCCGAATACTCGATGGATCAGTGGCCGGGGTACGCCGCCGAACGCATGGCCCTGATGCGTTTCATGCAGGAACGCCGCATCAGCAATCCGGTCGTGCTGACCGGCGATATCCACAGCAATTGGGCCAATGAACTGCGAGTCGACGATCGAGAAGTCGATAATCAGCCTGTCGCCACCGAGTTCGTGGCCACCTCGCTCAGCAGCGGTGGCAATGGAGTTGACCAGCCGGAGAACATGGCACAGATGCTGAGCGCCAATCCGTGCGTCAAGTTTCACAACCTGCAGCGCGGCTACATTCTCTGCGATGTCAGTCCCAAGACTTGGAAGTCTGACTACCGCGTTGTTGACCAAGTCACCAAACCCGGTGGGAAGATCTCGTCACGGGCTTCATTCGTTGTCGAATCAGGCAGGGCAATTATCAATCCAGCCTGAGAGACATGCTGCATGACGCGTAAGTTCGTATACGGAGAGAGAAACCAATTGATTTTAGTCTCAACATATTTCTTCCCTATGACGGGTTTAGAGCGCAGTTCTTTGCGCAAATTGCCTCCTGCCGTTCGCCCCATGCCCGTGAATGAAGTTTGATTATGAAAGCTGAACTTGCGCTGCCAGTTTGGCGGGAGATTCGATGGTTAGCGTTTGTGATTGGATGGATGACGATGGCGTCTGCTGGCTTCGCTGTAGACGTTCGAGCGCAAGGGCCGGTTCGCAATGTGATTTTGATCACCCTCGATGGCTTGCGTCCGGAGGAAGTATTCTTAGGTGCGGATCAGCGTTTGATGGTTGCGGAATGCGGCGTCAAAGAGCCTGAAAAGCTTCGGCAAGAGTACTGGCACGATGAATCCGTCGCCCGTCGCAATCTCTTGCTGCCATTCCTTTGGAAGATGTGCTCGTCGGAACACGGTTGGATCGCTGGTGATGTCGACCTCGATAGCCGCGTATCTGTTACCAACGGTCGTTACTTTTCATACCCTGGTTACAACGAGATTTTAACTGGAGCAGCTGATGCACGTGTAGACAGCAACGCCAAAAATTACAACGAAAACGTCACGGTGCTGGAATGGCTGCATCGACAACCCGACTTCCAGGGTAAGGTAGCCGCTTACTGCTCTTGGGACGTGTTTCCGTTCATCATTAATGACAAGCGTTCTGGTATACCAGTAAACGCGGGTTGGCAGCCTCTGCGTGTCGGAAATGCAGAACGCATCGCAGGAGTCAATTTCGTTGCAGAACAACTGTTCCGTGAATGGGATGGCGTGCGTTACGACGTATTCACGGCCACGGGTGCAATTGAAGAAATGCGGACTACCCAACCGCGGGTACTGTTCGTGTCATTGGGTGAAACCGACGACTGGGCTCACGCTGGTCGCTACGATCGATACCTGTTGACTGCGCGACAAAATGATCATTTTATTCAAACGCTCTGGGAAACTGCGACCTCGATCCCCGAGTATCGCGACAATACACTATTTTTGGTAACGACCGATCACGGCAGAGGCGATGGACGTGAAGGTTGGAAAAATCACGGAGCTGATTTGCCAGGCTCGGAGCGCATTTGGATCGCTGCTTTTGGAGCAGGCTTGGCAAAGAATGGTATCGATCGTGGCGGACGCTATGAGCAGGCTCAGCTGGCTGCCACTGTAGCTCAAGCTCTAGGCTCGGATTTTGCAAGTTTTCGGGCCGACATCAAATCGCCTCTGCCAATCTTAGTCGATTAACTGGCTCTCTTTAGCCCCGCCGTTGAAGGCCAACTAGCACATTGCAGGGCCCAAGCGAACCCAAAGTATGATCGCGATTGCGGAGCGCAAGCTCGAGGTCAGGAGATAAGTCGACATTGCTACTTAGCGCTACCGCTTTTCATCCAGTGGGATATCACGGAACGTAGCATGACAGGCCTTGCAATTATCTGTGATGCATTTGGTAAAACTGTCCAACTCGGAAAGCTGGCTTTTTGTTGTCGCTGTTTGATCATGCATTTTCAGCAGTCGCTCGTGCAATTCAGCGGCCGCAGCTGCTGATTCACCAAGCATGTTCAAAAACTCTGCGGGATGTCGCGCGGTCTTTTCCTGTCGCAATAGTTCAGCCAAGAGCTCCCTTAACAATAGAGCTTCATGGGCGGGTTCTAGGTCGGGATGATCGCTGGGAGTCTTCCATTTTGCGGCAGCGATCTGCTCCAGTTTTTCATGCACCTCAGCGATCTCGACCATCGCTTCAGCCATGGCGGGGATGTCTTGAACTTCTCGGAATTCGACAAACAATCGGTCCAGCTCTACGGAAGTCAACGGTCGAGCATCGCGGACGTCTTTGAACAACCCTCGGTAGTTTGGATTGGTACCTGCCAATTGGAGAACTGGAACGGCTTGCTCGGGCTGAATCAGTCCCGCCGCCACACACGCTACACTTGCGGCAGCCGGACTCCGGTGTTTGCCATGGTGGCAATGTACATAGACGGCCCCCTGCAGGTCGCGAACGGCTTTCGCCAGCTCTTTTTTGCGTCCCTCCGGGATGCCATCGTAACCGTGCGGTAGGTGTACGTAACGCATCCCATGCTTACGCGCTAGCTCCACATCCGGCTTCATGCCATCCACGCTAATAATCGTTTTCACACCGAGCGCCGCTAACTCGCGAAACGCAGCCTCGCTTTCTGGTAGCCCCCCAGAGATAACTTTCTGATGCACCTGGACTGGATTCGGTAGGTGCAAACTTTCAATTCGGACCGGCAAACCAGTGCGCTCTGGCGGTGTCGACTCTTGGCAACGACCAACCGCTGCAAAACATCCCGCAACGATCGCGGTGAAGACGCAAGCGATGGATTTTCTAAACATCAAGTACTCGCTTTCATAGATTACTTGTGATTGTACCGTCATCTCTAAGAAAATGGCACTTCGCATCGCTGGCCCATCGGCTGGGAGACTGAACGGAAGTTCCGCTGTACAGTCTGCGATCTGAAGCCTGCTTTCCTAAGCATATTCGAAAGCATTACAACTTCTCTCGGCCAGTATAAGCTTGACCAATAAACCGCCACGAATGACGAGTACTTCACCAGTATTATGCCTGCTCGCGTAACGATCGGTTCAGCCCGTGGCCCCAAATGCGCAATATGCCTCAGCATGCTTCGATTTTCTGAAACGCTCGCTGACCGTGTCGTTTCGGTACGGCACTTGCTTTCTGCGTGTTTGCAAGTGGTTGGGTGTGATCGTGTTTTGGCAGGAGGTCTGGAATGCTCCAAAGAAGGCTGCGTGAAGTGATTCGCGCTTATCGGCATGCGGGCTTTACGCTCGTCGAGTTGCTGGTTGTGATTGCGATTGTTGGAATACTGGTTGGATTGTTGTTGCCGGCGGTGCAAGCGGCTCGCGAAGCGGCGAGGCGGATGCAATGCAACAATAATCTCAAGCAAATAGGATTGGCGCTGCACAATTATGAAAGTGCATTCAAACGCTTTCCGCCAAGTGCTGTCATAGACTTCTCTATGTCCAATACGGCCAATAATGGCTCGTGGGGAGTGCACGGACGGATTTTGCCATTTCTGGAGCAGGGCAACCTCTACAGCCGAGTCGACCTCACCGCGGCTTGGGATTTTCAACTCGCCATCGATAACCTGAAGCTCACCGTCTATTCGTGCCCAAGCGATGCCAAAGCCGATGAATCGCGATCAAACGGAGCTGGCCGACCAACGCTCTTTCCAACCAGCTACGGTTTTAATTTTGGTCAGTGGTTCGTGTTCAATCCGAACACGCGAAAGGGTGGCGAGGGCATGTTCTACCCTAATTCCTTCTTACCGATAGCAGCCTGTACCGACGGAACCAGCAACACTTTGTTTGCTGCCGAAGTTAAGGCGTGGACGCCCTACACTCGAAACGGTGGGCCAGCATCAACGGTGATCCCGAGCACAGTAGCTGCGGCGGAGTCCATCGTAGCCAGTGGACCTGACTTCAAGAACACGGGCCACACGGAATGGCCCGATGGCCGTGTGCATCACACCGGCTTTACCTCGGCCATGCCGCCGAATGCTGCTGTGAAGTACATTCATAACGGCACCACTTATCCATTTGCCGACTTCAATGCCTGGCAAGAAGGCAGAAATGGCAGCGCTGGGCAAGTCAGTTACGCTATCGTCACATCTCGCAGTTATCACAAGGGCTTGGTAAATACGTGCTTTTCCGACGGATCGGTGCATAGTATCGGTCAGAGCATTGAGCTCCAGGTGTGGCGAGCGCTGTCGACACGTGCCGCTGGGGAGGTGGTTACCTCTGCGGCGTTTGAGTAGGCAAGCTTGACGCTATCGAGCTTAGTCCAATCGGACAATCACATCGCTGGAATCAAAACGAACCTTTACGGCTTTGGCCTGCTCATCTTCCATGTGACGATATCCGACAGCACAGGCCACCACAGTGGTGTAGTCTGAGCCATCGAGCCCAAGCAGTTTGTCGTACTCCACGTGGTTTATTCCTTCCATCGGGCACGTATCGACACTCAACATGGCTGCCGTCACCATCAGTTGCCCCAGCGCAATATACGCCTGGCGTGCATTCCAGTCTAAGTGCGACGGCATGGCTTGGATCGTATTGACCAACATATTGCGATAACCGCCCAATGCGTCGGGCGGCAGGCTGCGGACCTCGCGGACTTTCTCGAAGAAACTGTCGACATAGCTTGCATCCATCCCACGGCGGGCAGCAAAAACAACCATATGGGAACAGTCATGCGGTTGCTGTTGATTCCACGAGATCGCTGGCAAGCGACTCTTGATCAACTCGTTAGTGATCACAATGAACTTCCACGGTTGCAAGCCATAACTGCTAGGAGTAAGAATAAGACAGCGTTCGAGCGCTTGCCAAATCTCAGCGGGCACGCTTCGGGTATGGTCAAATCGCTTGACTGCGTATCGCCACTGCAATTGTTGCAAAAGCCGCAAGGGATCGGCGGAACCTGGCTCTTCCGTCATGCTGTCGCCCGTATTCTAAGTGATGTGTCTGATAGGCCCTATTGTAACTTGCGTTCCATCCCACTGAAGGAGTCCACTTTGTTAAACATCGCCTCTCGACCTGAATTGATTGCGTCTTCGGCTTGGTTAGCTGCCACGGCCACCGTACTTGGCGAAGTCCACATTGGTGAGCGGAGTAGCATCTGGTTTGGGGCTGTGCTGCGCGGCGATGTCGCAGCAATTCGCATTGGTGACGACACCAACATCCAAGACTTGGCATGTCTTCATGCTGATCCTGACAAGCCCTGTACCTTGGGGAATCGCATCACAATGGGGCACCAGGCGATCGTGCATGGAGCAACCATAGAGGACGAGTGCTTGATCGGCATTGGTGCCATCGTTCTCAACGACGCCCATATCGGCAAGCATTCGATCATTGGAGCGGGTGCATTGGTAACGGAAGGCAAGGTCATTCCGCCGCGTTCGCTGGTTTTGGGGATGCCCGGAAAAATTGTACGCGAAGTTACCGACGAAGATTTGGAGCGAATCGAGCATGGCTTTCGCCACTATGTGGCCGCAGCCGCGCAATACAAAGCGGCGGAACTAGCGCGAAGTTAAGCAAGAAAAGCTAAGTGGCACAGGTAGCTGGCAACCAGCGACAGGGTAAAGACAATCAAGCCAGTAAAAAGTGCTGAGCGGTGGCTCCATCGCGCAGGCAGCAGTGCGGCAAAGAAAAACACCAATGTTGCCATCACCGTCACTAGCTCGAATAGCCAATCTTGAAGTGGATGCACGACCATTTCAACAACCAGGCCAGGTATTTGCCATAGCAGGGCGATCCACTGTAGACGATAGCTGTCCCATGGCCAATCGAATAGCAACCAAACATAGGGCACATAAATCCCTGGCAACAAGACCAAGACCGCACGCCGCGTCCTCCAACATCCGAACAAATAGGTCAACGCCATAATGGCGGAGACTACCTTGCTGCCCGCTGATGTCCAGCTCCAGCAGGCAAGCCACAGTGCGACAAGCAGCATCAACGTAAACAGAAAAGCCAAATCGATCTGAGGACGCTGGTAGCAATCGCACGTACCTTGGTCGCAGCTCTTCTGTATCATTGATTTATCCTGCGCCACTTGTCGCGTTTTTCAGTATTTGGCAGCTTTGGGCCCACTGTAGTGTAATCGCTAGTTGACGATTGGATTCTAGTGACTCACTGCCATGACAGTTACACCTACTAATCCCTCCGCGCTCTCCGCCACTCCGCGTTTTAAATCCTACTACACCGCTCCGAATCCCTGATGATTTCTAACGACAGGAGATCAAACGCGGAGCGACGAGTTTTAAAGCCTATCAGGCAAACAACGATATCTAGCTGCATTTGATCTTGGATGTGGCCAGCGTCATGGTTTGAAAGGGAAGGCTGCGTCCAAATCGGATTTCGCGAGATCGGCTAAGAAAGGTGCGATTCGGTCCACGATAGCTGCACTAAGTTGCTCTCCCTTGGCAGCCGTCGCGCTGTGAGGGTTGCCGGACCCCGAATTGGTTGTCAACAAATGCCAGGGACGCGTCAAGCCAACCCAACCTGCGCGCAGCGCTTCGAACCTCAATTCGCGCCGATCGCCATCGTCTGCAGCCAACTTGTTTTCGCTCGAGTAGCGGACAAGGTCCGGGCGAAAACTCAAAATGAGCGAAGTCTCCATTTCGCCAGCATGATCGTCGCGATGTTCGCAAATCTCGGCAGCCACGTCGCCAATCATCTGGTACCAGTTGCATAGAAATATGTGCACTTTTGTTCGGCCATAGATCTCGCGCAAAAATGGCTTGAAATCATTGCCACCATGGGAATTAAAGATCATCAATTTCAATATGTCGCTGGATTCCAGCGCGTCGACCAGGTCGCGGAGCATCAAAAAAAGTGTGCTAGGTTGCAGATTCATAGCCAGCGGAAAGCGCTGCAGATTTGTTTCGGTGCCATAGGGAATCGTGGGAAGCTGCACGACGCGTCCCCCCAATTCCCAAGCTCTTTCACAACAACGGTCCGCTAAAGTGGACGCTTCGATCGAATCGGTACCGTAGGGAAGATGAAGGTTGTGGGGTTCGGTGGCTCCCATCGGCAGCACGGCAACTTGCCAAGCAAGACTACGCGCATCGGCCAGCGTTAATTCTTCGAGCCGCCAACGACGTTGTGCATTCTTCATACCTAAAGCCCTAAGTTCGCTTGCTCTGGACGATGATCAAAAAATTTCCCAACGCTGTTTCCAGCGATGGGCGTAGCATCAATACTTACCACGAATCCGGTTACTCGGCAACGCGTACCGTTGAGTGTTCGACGGACATCGGTCAGAATTGCGGTGAGGATTGACAGAGGAACTTTTAGAAGCGACTTATATGAGCAATATTGCCCCAGAGACTCCCAAGTACGATTTTTTTTCTCGTCTTGCCAAAATCATCAACTCGGGCCAGGCTCGATCAATTGTGATTTCTGGAAATGTCAACGACCTTTACTTCGATGGCCAAAATTACGTTCCGCTGGTGCCTTTCTTACTTCGCAAAACTGCGGTAGGTGGAGTGATTCAGGTCGTCTACGAATTGAATGGTCCGGTTCGGCTCAGTACTGAGGACCAAGCCAAGCTCCGCGAAGCTTGGGCTGCCTGGAAAACGGGGGTCGATGTCAACGCCCTGGCCATCAAGGACATGGGAGCCGACAGTAGCAAGATCGACTTGAGGCGTCGCGAGTTCGATCAGTACTTGCGCGACGCGATCGGCAACGCGACACAGGCGCTGGAGTTCTTGCGACAGTTGACGATCTGTTCCCGATTTGCGCTCCGCGAGAACCTGCTGATCTTTATCGAAGCGGCGGACATGCTATTGCCCTCGGGCGACGAAAGCGTTTCGCGCATGAACGACATGCAATTACGACGGATAGCCATTATCACCGACTGGTTCAGCGATCCGGATTTTTTCAGTGGGAAAGACACTGTCTGTCTCATTGCAGAATCTCGCAGCCAAATTCACTCGCGCATCGCTCGGCTGCCCCAGGTTCTGGGAGTGGAGGTGCCTGCGCCCGATACTCAGTCGCGGCGCCATTTCCTTTCGTGGCATCAAGTCCAACCGTCGAGTGTGGCGATTCCATTGCCGCCCGAAGCTGCCGAGAATTCGGAGTCGGCTGAGTCCGAGGCTCAACTCAATGTGCTTGCCGAATCGACGGCCGGCTTGACGATACATGCCTTGCGCCAACTCCTGCTGGCGGCCGCGTATAATCGTCGTCCAGTTTCTCGTGAGGATGTCGTCGTGCAAGTGGAGCAATTCATCCAAACACAACTCGGCGAAGACGTCGTTGAGTTCAAGAAACCCAACCAGTCGCTCAACGATGTCATCGGTGCCGCCAAGCTCAAGAAATTCTTGGCCGAGTACATGCTGCCCAGACTGAAGTTACCCGATGACCGCGCACTTCCGGGCGCGGCAATTGCTGGCCCTATCGGTGGAGGCAAGACTTTTATTTTTGAGGCAGTAGCTGCCGAGTTAGATATGCCTGTACTGGTGCTCAAGAGCATCAGGAGTCAGTGGTTTGGTCAAACAGATGTGATCTTTGAGCGGCTGAGACGCGTCTTGGAGGCGTTGGAGAAAGTCGTGATTTTTGTCGATGAAGCCGACACGCAGTTCGGTGGGGTAGGGGAGGGGGCCCACGAGACTGAGCGTCGATTAACGGGAAAAATCCAGGGGATGATGAGTGACACCAGGCTCCGTGGCAAAGTGATTTGGTTGTTGATGACGGCGCGCATCCACCTGCTATCGCCGGACATTCGCCGTCCTGGGCGTGTAGGGGACTTGATCATCCCGGTACTGGACCCAACCGGTCAGGACCGCATCGACTTCATCAAGTGGCTACTGAAGCCCGCGGGTGCGATTGGCGAGAACATGGTCCAGTGGTTGGACGAAGAGGGGCTCCCCCCCGACTTTTCCGCTGCCGGTTTCGCCGCATTGCGTAGCCAAATCAAAGCCATTCCTCCCCAATCCGAATTTGAACTGAGGGAATCCATCGGCGACTTCATTCAGCCCGCCATTGGTCAGACTCGACGGTACCAGACGCTACAAGCTTTGGTAAACTGCACACGTCGCAGTCTATTGCCCGATCCGCATGTTACCGAAGAACGGCGCGCCTTATGGGAGCGCGAAATCAGCCTATTGGAAGCACAAGGCATCCGCTGAGAACGATCGATGATTGACGCAACGAACTACTGTCTCGAATAGCAACCAGCCAAGGGAATTATCGTGAACAAGAATTTGATTACTGCTGCTCTGGCAGCAACCGCGGCATTTGCTTGCCTGTCGGCTCAGGCGCAACAAAGTTTTCGTCAGCTTGTCGGCAACACGCAGGTGCAACCCGTTGTCAAAAGCGATCCAGTACAAGTGCCGTACATTACGTGGGGCGGCGACGTGGCCACGTTTCATGCAAACGGAGATTTGCAGACGCAAAGTGGCTCCATATTTCAAAAGGAAGCACTGAAGCTGAACCTGGTTGCCGGCGATGATTTCGTGGGGCAGGTCAAGAATTATATCGGCGGCAAAACGCCATTTCTGCGTGGGACGTTTCGCATGCTTGGACAAGCCAGCGAAGTGATTGGAGCCGATCCCCGCACCAAGCCTGTAATCATCATGCAACTCTCCTGGAGCGCCGGCGATCACATTATTGGCCGCGAAGGCCTGAAATCGCTCAACGATTTGAAAGGCAAGAAAGTCGCCTGCCAACAGGGCGGCCCCCACGTTGGTCTACTCTACGACTCGTTGGCTGCAGCCCAGTTGACGAATAAAGACATCGAAATTGTTTGGACGAAAGACCTTACCGGGCCGGGTGGAGCTGCAGAGTTGTTTCGCAAGGATCCATCGATAGACGCCTGTTGCGTAATCACGCCCGACCTGCTGGGGCTCACCGGTGGATTCGACGTCGCCGGGAGCGGAGCAGAAGGAACCGTCAAGGGTGCGCATGTGATCAACAGTACGCAGCAAATGAGCCGCTCCATCGCCGATGTCTACGCCGTTCGCCGCGACTGGTACGACGCCAACAAAGACTGGGTCAAGAAATTCGTGGCTGGTTACTTGAAGGCCACTACTGAAGTCGTAAGCATGCGGAAGGAGTTTGAAGACACAAAAAATATGAGTCCAGCCTACAAACAATTGCTGGCGAAGAGCCAAAAAATATTTGGCGAGGAAGTTCTTCCGACTTTGGAAGTTGATGCGCACGGGCTGCTGCTCGACTGCACCTTTGTAGGACTACCCGGACAAATGGCTTTCTTCCAGGACACTGGCAATCTCAGTGGTTTCGAAAGCAAGATGAAGGAATCTCTCGATCTGGCCACCGGCTGGGGATACGCGGAAAAACGGTATGGATTTGATCCGGTCGCGTTTGACTATCAAGAAATTGCCAAGCTCGCAGGAATCGCCTATGTGGCCCCGACCAAGAATGAGCCGCGTTTTGATTCTACCGGTGAGTCAACGGACTTGTTTTTGGGAGGAAACTTGGACGCGAACACAATCGTGAGCTTTACGATTAACTTCGAGCCTAACCAAGAGGGATTCTCTGCAGACAGATACGGTGCCGAATTCAATCGTGCCGTTAAAGCGGCCTCCACGTTTGGCAATGCGCGCGTGGTCATTCGCGGTCATTCGGATCCCACCAAGACTCTGATCGACTTGGTGAAGTCTGGGATGTCGAAAGGCATTATCAAGCAATCGGGGACCGCTGGCAACTATCGTTATTTCTTCAGAGGCAAACCCCTCGATTTGGAAAATTTAAGCGAGGTCATCGCTTTGATCGAGTCGGGTGCATTCGCTGGTGGAAACCCAGACCCCACGATCACCATGAACGCTGCGTTGAATCTGTCCAATGCCCGCGCTGCTGAAGTAAAACAGGCGATTGCACTTTACGCGCAGTCGATCGGCGCCAATCTAGATCTTTCCCAGATTACGCCGGTCGGTGCGGGCATCTCTGAGCCGATCGTCGCCAAGCCCAAATCACTGGACGAAGCCAAAGAAAACATGCGGGTGGAGTTCCGGATCGTGAAGGTCGATGCAGAAACGATTACCCCTAAGGATTTTGATTTTTAGACTTTATTCCCGTGGAACGGCGATCGTTTCTCAATGGCAGCCGTGGCTCCAGCACATACTGCCTGAACCACTCAGCGGCCAGCAATCTCAAGGTTGAAGTAGGGTCAGGCCTGGTCAAATTACAGGCTCCGGCAAAGCCGCAAAGATGCTTTGCTCGAGCCATAGTGCACACAGACATTTTTATGAAGGACGACGGCATGCAAGTCGCTAGGATATTCGCGGCAGTCTGGCTATCCTGCTCGGGCCTATGCCAATTTGTCGCCGCTCAAGCGACAGCTACCTCCACGCAGGATGTCGTTGTCGTACTCGATGATTCGGGCTCGATGGGCGAGAGCATGCAGACGAGCAGCGGCAGGGTACGCAAGATAACAGCCGCTCAGGACGCGCTGACAGCCGTTTTAGCGCAGCTCCCAGCTGGTACAAATGTCGGTGTGCTGGCCATGAATTCGCAATTGAATGGCTCCAGTTGGATTATTCCGCTTGGTCCGCTGGAGAGAGGAGGAAATTGGCGCAATCGAATTGCGCAAATCCAAGCCAACGGAGGCACGCCATTGGGCGAGTTTTTGAAGCAAGGTGCTGACGCGTTGCTGGCCGCTAGAGCAGCGCGACCGTATGGCAACTATCGACTATTGGTTGTCACCGATGGCGAAGCCAATGACAACGAATTGGTTGACGCATTTCTCCCCGACATTCTGCAGAGAGGTATAGCGGTCGATGTCATTGGCGTGGACATGCAAGCAGAACATTCGTTAGCGCGGCGTGCTCATTCCTATCGCAGCGCAGCCGACGATCAATCGCTCCAACAAGCCATCCAGGCCGTTTTTGCGGAAACCTCCGCCGACGATCAAACCGCTGCCACCGATTTCGAGATGCTGTCGGCCCTTCCCGAGGAATTTGCCATCGAAGCAGTCAAGGCCTTAACCCAACGCAATAACGATCCGATCATTGCCAGGGAAGACAGCTCGAATGAGTTTGCGCCGAACTCGACAAGCTATTCGTCTGGGGGCAGAACTTCTTCCGACACTGTTTTCACAGGTTTGCTGTGTTGCCTTTGCCCCTTCGCTTTGTTAGCGCTAATGGTAACAATGATGCTGCTGCTTCGTCGTCCTCGAAGGCGGTAAAAGTAGCCTCGGCAATTCCAATGTTAGTCCTTACGGCTGTAGTTGTCATAGTCCAGAAAAACGAGTCGAGCCTGTGAGCAAAGCCAAGATATTCCTCGCTTCGATGGTGTGGTTGATCCTGCTTTCGATCGGAGTTTTCATTTATCGTTTGTGGTATGTGCCCACTGTTGCCAAGCATCAAGAGCAGCAACAGGCCGAGTTGCTGGACGCAACCACCGGCAGTTCGAGTTACAAGCATCGCCTAAGAATCGGACTCGACGCTTTCTCTGGCTACGCGATTCTGCGGTCCGACGCCATGCTCCAGCAACTGAGAAGCCAAGAAATCAAAGTTGATTACGTCGACGACGGCGCCGATTATACTCAGCGACTCGACGACCTGGCCGCTGGCAAGTTGCAAATGGCAGCCTTTCCGATCGATGCCCTGTTGAAGGCAAGCGAGGCCAAAAAGAGCCTGCCGGCAACGATTGTCGCGTTGCTCGACGAGTCGCGCGGCGCCGATGCAATCGTAGCCAACAAGACCAAGTACGTGAATGTGGACTCGTTGAATTTGTCGGGAACCAAGTTTGTCCTTGTCGGAGGTTCGCCTAGCGAGACGTTGGTACGAGCGCTGATGCGGAATTACCAAATTGAGCGAGTTAGCGCGGATTCGTTTGTCCGCCTGGGCAGCGAAAAAGAGCTCTTGACGCGCTACCAAGCAGCGACGGCGCAGACCGCTGAAGTCTTTGTGACTTGGCAACCTCTGGTCAGCCAACTTCTGGAAAACGATCAGATGCACGTACTTACCGACAGTGGAAAGGAGAGTGGATACGTTGTCGATGCGTTGGTTGTAAGCCGCGACTTCCTGAGCAAGAACGAACCGGTGGTGCGTCTCGTGCTGGAGAGCTACTTTCGAGCGTTGTATTCCTACAGCGACGAAGCCGATCGTATTGCGCTGATCCAGCAGGATACGGAGGGTAGCACTGCGAGGCTGTCTGCTGAACAAGCCAAGAGTTTGGTCAATGGCATCGTTTGGAAGAACACTCAAGAGAATCTGGCGCATTTTGGATTGCGGAGCGCTTCGGTAACACATATTGAAGACATGATCGATCGCATCAAGCGCGTGCTGTTGGAGACCGGCGGCTTGACGGTCGACCCCACGGATGGCGACTCGCGGAAACTGTTTAACGAGTCTGCATTGCGGGACTTGCAATCGTTTGGCTTTCACCCAGGCATGTCTCCAGAGTCTGTACGGGAGGACACTCTGCTGCCGCCACTTTCCGAGTTGCAGTGGAGTCAGTTGGTTTCCGTCGGCACAGCTCAAGTCCCTCCGCTGATTTACGCTCGTGGAACGGCGCGTTTGACGGAGACCAGTCTTGCCAAACTAGACGACCTGGTTGAAAAGCTCCGTGGCTGGCCCAACTATTACATAATGGTCCGTGGCAACGCTAGCTCGGTGGGCGATGCGGACGCCAATCGCACATTGGCTAAACAGCGTGCCGACGCTGCTCTACAATACCTGATCTCCAAAGGTGTGCCCGAATCGCGGATGCATGCCATGGATGGGGAGATTTCAGGACAAACGTCGGTGACGTTTGTCCTGGGGCAACCTCCCTATTAAGGTATTTCCCCAATTAGGCTACGCTTGTTCGCTCGGGGTAGTCCCCCAGCGCACTGCTGCGTTAGCTAGACTGGGATATATTGGTTTGATTTGGGATTAAGTTGCGTGATTTGGCAAATCCCGTGGAGACCATCGCTACGCTGCACGCCAGATGGACGGCAGCTACCAGCCAAAGGCACAAGAGTGGATCCGGTTAAGAACAAAGTCATATCTGAGCTTTTCTTTGCCCCCAGCGTCGTCTTACCGATTGTTGGCGGCATCAGCGCTGGCCTTCTTTCCTGGGCAGTGGGAGGCGTGACGCTCTTAACTGGGGCGGCAATCGTCGGAGTGCTGGGAGGGGTGGGCTGGATGCTGACGCGAATGATCTTCAAAATTGAAGACATTACCGATCAGGCCATGCAGGTCGAGCTCGACAAGCGGCTGAGGGCCGAGAATCGACAACTGGACGAACTTGCCCGCATCCTGCAAACCGATGGCGACCATCGCACACAAGACTACTTGACTTTGATAAGATCTTTACGATCTGAAATTGAGAATGCCGCGCATCAGCCTGGACATCATTTTCGTAGCGCCCAAGTTCGTGAACAGGTAAGCCTAGTCTTCAAGGCCGTCGTTGAACAATTGCAGCAGTCGTTCCGGTTGTGGGAATTGTCCGAGAGCCTAGTAGGCGATTCCCGCAAAAAGATATTGGTGGATCGCGAGAAAGTGTTGCAAGAGGTGGATGTGACCATCGATCGGTTGCGGAGCACCTGCGAGCAGTTCCAGCAGTTGATGAAAACAGAGAAGAAAGTAGATTTGGCCTCCATGCGAGAAGAGCTTGAGGCAACCATGCGCGTTGCCAAACGCACCGAAGAGCGCATGCGCGAGCTAGAGAATCGCTCTGCGGCAGGTCCAGAAGCGTACGTCCAAGAGTAGTTTTAAGGAAAAACAACAATGTTTAAAGCTGTCGGCAAATACTTTCGCGCTGTGTGGTACCTCATGACGTTTCGCGTAGACAAAGCCAGCGAAACGCTCCGCATGAATCCGGGCGTCATTTCAGCCAATTACGATCGAGTAATCGATGAAAAACGCCAGCGATTGAACCAATACAAAGATGCCATTAGTGCGATGATCGCCCAGGAAGAATCCAAGAAAGAAAAGCTGCGCGCGGTTACCTCAGAAATTGAGAAGCTTGAAAAACTTCGCGCCGGAGCTGCCTCCAAAGCGAAAAGCCTGGTCGACAAATACAACGGCGACGTCAATGCGGTCAAGAACGACCCTGATTACATTAAGTGCCAGGCTGCCTTCAAGGATTTTTCGAGCACGTTAGCCGAGAAACAACAGCGGGCCACAGAAATCGATGAAGACCTAAAGCAATTGGTAGCGAACGTCAGCGGACACAAGACTCAAATCCAGTCGTTGATGCGCGATCTAGAAAAGTTGAAGGAAGAAAAGCACGACGCTGTGGCCGACATACTTTCCGCCTCCGAGGAAAAGCAAATTGCCGATATGATGACCGGGCTATCG
This sequence comes from Pirellulaceae bacterium, assembly GCA_041736515.1. Taxonomy (GTDB): domain Bacteria; phylum Planctomycetota; class Planctomycetia; order Pirellulales; family Pirellulaceae; genus Aureliella. Next base: position 3,493 of record JBGSTP010000062.1, on the reverse strand, counting down.
AACGACCGGACAAGCGAAGAATTGCGTGAACTCCGTGAGATGCGAGGCAAGGCTCAGGCCAATGCACGCGTCAGCCGAGAGTTGGCTGGCATGGATACCAAACGAGCCGAAGCCGAATTCCTGGAGTACGCTCAGTCCTCTGTGGCTGACGACGAATTCGACGCGCTCATTGGTTTGTCGCAGAAGGAGTCCGCCGCACCCGCTCAACAGGATGCAAAGATTCCAGAGGCGTAACGGAATTTTCCTTTCAAAACGATCAATTCTAAAGGATCATGCAAGATGAAGCTTCAAGGTATTTTGGTGCACTGCTTCCGTCGTAGTAGCACGTTTTTTTCAGTCGGTCTGGCTACGGGCGCTCTAATCGGCGGCGTTTTGCTGACGGGCTGCACAAAATCCGAGTCGGATTCAGGTGTAGGAAAGGTTACTGTCAATGGCGTTGCCGCTCCGCAGTTTACCTTGGCATGGAGCGAATATCCAAGTTGGTCGGTCTTCGGTGTCGCCGACGAACAGGGACTGATTGATGGCAATCCCGGTGCATTGGGCTCGATAGAAGAGAAGTGGAATGTCGATATCGTTTTAAACCTGGCGGACTATGACACCTGCATCGGCCAGTATGGAACCAATGAAGCGGATGCGGTGTGCATTACCAACATGGATATCGTGGCCCCCAGCACCTCTCGCCCTGCGGTTGCAATCTTGCCGACTTCAACCAGCGCAGGAGCAGACGCCTGTATCGTGGTAGGAATAAACACTATCGATGAGCTCAAAGGCGTCTCTACCCATGGGCTTGAGAAGTCGGTTTCGCAGTACTGCTTCGAACGCGTTTTGGAAATCAACGGCAAGCAGCCAGCTGATTATCCGTTCGTCAACATGGATCCCGCCGCCGCCGCCACTGCCATGCAGACCGCCCAAGCAGAAATTCAGTCGATCATGGTGTGGAATCCTTTCGTGATGCAAACGCTGGCCGATCGCAAAGACTCCAAGGTACTTTTTGATTCGACGAGCATCAAAGAGGAGATCATCGACATGGTAGTCGTCGGCAAAGATTCCCTGGGCAAGCCGGGCGGAGAAAGATTCGCCTATGCAGTGCTGGAAACCTTCTACGCAGTGAACAAACTAATCGACACTCCGGCCACGCGCGATGAAACATTGGTCGCGTTGGGTGCCAAATTCAGCAAGCTCGGGCTTGAAGACATGAAAAAGGTAGTCACGCAGACTCAGTTTTATAATTCGCCCGATCAAGGACTGGCACTGTTGGCGGATGGTTCAAAATTCAGGACCGCGACGATGCCCGCCGTGGCGGAGTTCTTGGTCAGCCACGAGATGGTCGAAGCCAAACCCACATTCGGCTTTGGGGATGCGAGTGCTCAACTCAACTTTGACTCGCGTTTTCTAAGCGGAATCCGCGATGGAATTGCCCCCGATTCGGTCAAGTAATTGTCGCTCGGCCATGCAGTATCACTGGACTCCTACCTATGATTCGTCGTTCCATTCCGTATTGGCTGTTTGCCTCGCTCACAGCTACCGGAATTATTGTTGCTATGCTCGTTTATGCGACCTTGTCCATACGCCAGACGCGCATTAACCCCAGTCAGAATGTACTACCTGGAATCAAGGGGCTTGCGGTTGGCATCCAGGAAATTACCAAGCAGCGGGGTAACGAAAAAAAGCCCAAACCAAGTTGGCTAGTGACGGATGCCAAAGCTACTTACTGGCGATTGCTGCTTGGCCTTTCTGCGGGTTCGATCGTCTCGATCTTGGTAGGAGTGGGAATGGGAGCCTACAGCGCGGCAGAAGCGTTTTTTAGCCCGGTGATCACCTTCATGGCTAAAATTCCACCCACGGCCATGCTGGCGGTGTACATGGTCGTTTTCGGAACGAAACTTGAGATGTATGTGGCATTGGTTGCGTTTGGCATTTTCTTCACGATGGTGCAGTCGATCTACCAGGCAGTGAAGAAAGATGTCGCTGCAGACCATATCGACAAAGCCTACACGCTGGGGGCTTCCGAGTTTGAAGTCATTATCGAAGTGATCTGGCGTCAAGTTTTGCCGCGAGTCATCGAAAACATCCGACTGCATTTGGGCCCGGCCATGGTGTTTTTGATAGCCGCAGAAATGCTGTTTGCCAGCGAAGGTTTTGGCTACACCATTCGGCAGCAATCGCGGTTGGTCAATATGAATGTAGTCTATATCTATCTCGCGATACTCGGACTTTCCGGACTATTGATTGATTGGTTGCTGCTGCGGCTCCGCCGCTGGCTTTGCCCTTGGTTTGGAGAGTAAGAATGCACACCAGTCAAGACGCTTTATTGGTTGAGGGAGCCTCCCATTGGTTTGGAGAATATCGTGTCCTGAACAACGTCAACCTAAGGATTGAAGCAGGGCAAATCGTTGCCTTAGTAGGTCCCAGCGGTTGTGGGAAAAGCACGTTACTAAAGGCAATCTTGGGTACACACCCGATGCGGGAAGGACGAGTGATTGTCGATGGTCGACAAATTTTAGCGCCTTCGCGAAACGTAGGGATTGTTTATCAGCATTACAGCCTGTTTGACTTCTTGACAGCCGAAGCCAACGTGGCCATGGGCCTGAAGCTCGACCAAACATCCATTCCGTTTCGCACGTTCCTGTGGCCACAATGGCGTGCCCTGCGAAACAAGCACTTGGCGGAGTCGCGAGAATTCCTGCGGAAGGTAAGTCTTGAATCAGCCTGTGGCAAGTATCCGGCTGAACTCTCTGGAGGAATGCGACAACGCGTGGCCATTGCTCAGTCGCTGATCTTGAAGCCTAAACTCGTTTTGTTGGACGAACCCTTTGGAGCACTGGACGAAGCCACACGGGAAAGCCTGCAGATGATGCTACTAGGTTTTTATCAAGAAAACCTGCAGGCGAAACTAGAGGGACGCATTCCCGAATACACGATTCTCATCGTCACCCATGAGTTGAATGAGGCGATCTACGTTGCTAATCGCGTGATCGGCCTGTCCCGATTTCACGACGAAGGCACCCGCGGCGCAACCATCGTTTACGACCGCCCATGCCCGGTGTTCCATCCTGATGAACCCAAAGATCTAGCTGCTTTTGTTGAACAACGCGAGGAACTGCGGAAGGCAGTGTTTGACCCAGCCTATGTGAAACATCATTCGAAGTACGTGTCATTCTGGAAAGAGCTCGAAGTTAGCGCTGCCGACGTCACTCGAAACCGTGGCTCAGGCCCAGCTGCAGATGCATAGTTGCTCTGTCCAACTAAACAACACCCAAGAATTAATGCAGCTAGACGTCGTTGATCTTCTGGTGCGATTTTAATCTCCGTGTTCCTCCGCGTCTCCGCGCCTTATAGCGTTTAATCTCCTGTCATCGCGGTGAGTCACGAGAATCCAATCGTTAACTAGCGACTACACCATACTGGCCCCAAAGCTGCCAAATACGGAAAACGCGGCAATTGGCGTAGGAGCACACATTTTAAAACGCGGAGAAGCGTAGAACGCGGAGGG
>JBGSTP010000042.1:0-26352 GCA_041736515.1 Pirellulaceae bacterium | reverse complement strand
AGCAACGGCAGGCGATGGCGTTGCGGGCGCCGCGGGTGGTGCTGGGGCTGGCTTAGAGGCGGCTAGCGGTGAGGCTGCGACCGCCTTCTGAATCATGGCCTCCTTCACATTCCACTGGACGATCAGACCATCATCGCCAGCGTCCGTCGCTGCCACACATAACAACTGCTCTCCTTCAGTAACCCACGCCAATTCCAATACACTCATCCCCTCATCAATCGTGAAAGTAACGGTGTTGGAGGAATCGAGCTCGTACACCGCGATGCGGTTACCTTTTGCCGTGGCGATGCGGTTATTCCGCGACTCGACTTTTGCGACAGCACATTCTCCGCCGAATCGCTTGCGATCGCTAGGCTTGAGTTCTGCGAGAGGTTGCTTGAGCGGCAATGGCCAGCGAGCTACTTCGCCGGTACCATCGACCGTAATCAATTCGCTCTTTCCTGCCGAATAAGCCATTTCACGAATCGATGCTTCATGCGCTTGGAAGAACTCGGGAGTCGGAGAGTTCCACAGCGCAACAGTTCCCTTCTCATCCGCAATCAGCAGGGAGCCATTGTCCGGCGCAAGCAATGTGACAGTCGACGGTGTCTCCAATTTGGCCTGTTGAAAAACTTCGCTTTTAACTGACTTGGCCAGTTGCCAGTAAGCAATGCGACTGCTGGAAATAGCAAACAGGGTCTGATCGCTGTTTACCGTCAGTAGTTGTCGAATCGGCGTCGATTCGCCCTCCAGTTTTTGAGGAGCCTTTTCTTCAATAGGCCACAATCGCACTCCACCGGTCATATCCCCGGTCGCTGCTACGTTTCCATCATCGCTCAAGGCAACGCAGCTCAGCGGTGCATCGCCAGAAACTGTAGGCGCCAAAAAGTCGCCGAAGGTGTATTTGCGTTGTTGATAGCGGTCCAAACCGGCCAACTTGCCAAGGGCAAAGATTTTGTAGGCACCCTTTCGGTCACCCACGATCATCGACTGTCCACTTTCTCCGAAACCGATGCAGGTCGCGTCAAGGTTGCGATTGAAGACCTCCCGCAACAGATTGCCGCTCTCGGGATCGTAAACCCCAATCGTACCGTTGATTGATTTGTGAGCTACAAACCGACCCGTTCCGTCTATGGTGGAGAACTCGTAAGGCATCGCATGTTCATAGACGCGTTTTGGTTTTTCGGGGACTATCTCAGCGACTTGCGCATTTGCAGTTGCAGCTGCGGGAGCTGGAGTCGCAGCGACAGCAGCAGCAGTGCCGGCCTGCGGCACTTCGGCTACCGCGGGCGGAGGACTAGGCGCTGGCGGTGGGGGAGCATCCTTCGCCTTCTCTGCCGCTTCCTTCTCCTCTTGCTCAGCCGCCGCAGCCTGTTCTCTGGCTATTCGCATCATGGTGTCCTTGGTGCTTTCCCCACACCCCAACAGGCATGTAGCGCAGCAAACCAAAAGTAACGCCATGAGTAGCGAAGACCACTTCTTCAGATTGTCCACCTGTTCCGTCATACTGTTGTTGATTGCCGCGTTGATCATGGTATTCCCTAACAAGCTTGGTAAAGGCTTTAGGCTTTAGGCTTTGAGCGGACGCGATCTGCGGACATGCCGGTGGGCTCGCCGTCCTGCGATGGTATTCTGGGGCTGATGGAAGTCATATTGGATTCAACGATTGGAATGGCTCTGCGTGGAGAGTGTAGTTTGAAACTGGTTAACCTAAATCGGCGAAAAAGTCGGCGATGGGGCTGGTGAAGTCCGGAAGCACTTGGCCGCCATCAATGACTTGCTCTTCACCGAGTTCGGTGACGCTGCTGGGCGAGCTGTACACGGCTACGCTGCGGCTGACGCAATCAACAATCCACACCAACTGAACACCGGAATGAAAATACTCGATTCGTTTCCGCGACATCTCGGCTTTGGTGTTGCCAGGACTGAGGACTTCGACCACCAAATTGGGACTGAGGGCTGGGAAAGTATCCGTAGGAAACGAACCGCCTGGAAAACGATCGCGGGCCAAGTATGCCACATTGGGTCCGCGCACAGTGTTGGCCAGCAAACGAAACATGCCATCGGGGCCAGAAACCACACCCAACTTTCGTGAACAGACAAAGGTGCCGAGGATTCGTGCAATCGTTACCGCAACAATCGAAGCTTCAAACCCCATGGCCTTCTCCACCAAGGTTCCATCAATGAGTTCACATAGTGGCCCTAAGCCTGAGTTGGCTGCGATCAAGTCGTCTGAGGTTGCCGTGCCGGGTGCGGGGTATGAGCGAACGCGATCTGCGGACATGTCGCCGAGTTCGATGAGTCGTTCCGCCATAGTATGGATGATTGCTGCGTTGCTCATTGCTTAGTGCCTAGGGGCTCAATGTTCCCCGCCTGGCTTGTCTTGTCTGTTGGCTCCTAGCGCCAGGATGTCATCGAAGGCGATGGTCAAACCGTCGAGCAAGAGGCTGCGGGCCGTATCGCCGGGTCGGCACTCCTGGGCAACTTCGTATTCGGCTCCGCTTAAGGTCAACACGGTCAGCAGCGATTGCTCGGGATCGACGATCCAGTACTCGCGCACACCCGCTTTGGCATAATCGATACGTTTGTCTTCGTAATCCCGCTTCCGCGCTTCGGCACCTTCGCTAACGATTTCCATGGCCAGATCGATTTTGGAAGGGTATTTTTCGTCACGTGTCGGCAGGTTCGCTTGAGTAAAATACAGTATGTCAGGCTCGCGGATTGTGCCGGGAAACAACTTTGTGGGTAATGGAGCGAACAAAGCCTCACCTCCCGCGCCGCGAGCGATGCACTCGTCGAGTTTCTGCATCAGGAACTTAACAATGAGTTGGTGCATCCAGGTCGGCATCGGCAAAATCTCCAACCGTCCGTCAACTAACTCGGCCATGCGATTGGTATAGAACTGCAGAAAATCCTCCTCGCTCCAACTCCCCTGCGGTGGAAAGAAGTACGCCGCCTCCCAAGCGGGCTCGCCGTCCGGCGATGGTATTCTAGGGCTGATGGAACTCATCGTGGATGCAGCAGTTTCTGAATTGGCTTCTGGAGATTCTGAATGTTATTGGTTTAGCGCCCACAGCTAGTGCCTGAGGTTCACCTGATTGTAAGCGAAAAACTGCGCCGGGCCAAATTGGAATTCCAGGGCCTACACCTAACTAACATCGGCGAAGAACCGCTCCATGCGACGGAAATATGCCATGCCGGTAATCAACAACACAGCAACTCCCAGTATCGAGATCGATAGCGAAACCAGACTTGGTAGTGGAGATCCAAGCAACACGGCACGATAACTTTGCAACAAACCGGCGAGCGGATTGAGGTAATACAGCGTCTGCCATTTGGCGGGAACAACCGCGTTGGTTTCGTACACCACAGGACTGATCATCATGCCCAACTGCAAGGCGAAGGGTACGGCGAATTGTACATCGCGGTAGATTCCATTGACTGCCGACAACCAGAGTGCAAATGCAGCCGCAATCACTAGTGTCGCCGCGACCAACACGGGCAACAGCAGGACGGACCAACCGGGGACGATGCCGAAAAATAGCATGACGGCAGCAAGCATCGCAAAAGCCACGACGAAATCTACCGATGCCGATACAAATGCCGACAAAGGCAAGATGACCCGCGGGAAGTAAACTTTCTTGATCAAATGATTGTTGAGCGCCACCGACAAGGTGGCTTGCGAAACGGCCGCAGCGAAAAACTGCCATGGCACCATGCCACAGAGACTGGTCACCACATAGGGCACGCTGCCATCGCTGGCCGAGCCACGCAGCCATGAAATCAACACGCCAAAAACGATCACCGTGAACAGCGGCTGTATCACCGCCCAGGCCAAGCCCACGGCGGTTTGTCGGTAACGAACTTTTAAGTCGCGAAAGCCAAAGGCCCAGACCAACTCGCGAAAGCGCCACAGCTCAGCAAAATCGATCAGCTGCCAGCCTTTTCGCGGACCGTAGTAACGCATCGGCAGCATCGTCAACGGCTCAGCCACATTGCTCGCCCGCATTCCCTCGTCGTAGCCTAGGTTCCCCTCGTCGTAGCCTAGGCATCCTGCCTGGGTTTCCCTCGTCGTAACCTGGACCTCCTGCCTGGGATTGTCTGCTCGCGACGACTCGGCCGCAATCACGATTTCCGTTTGTGTTTCTGTGACGGGCATGCATTAACAAAAAAGGGATAAAAACAAACAAGGCATAAACTAGTAGGTGTGATGGGGATGGCGATCAAGCCAGGTTGCTAACTGTTAGACCCATAGATGTGAGACCGTGGGCTACCCAGTACGTGGGCTACCCAGGCAGGATGCCAGGATGCCCAGGCTACATGTGCGACCCAGGCAGGATGCCTAGGCTACGTGTGTGTGGCTACGTGGGCGGACTTCGTTCCCGTCGGTGGCGGTGCGAGCTTTCGCAACATACCACTTCGCTCACCTCGAGCTGTTGGGTTCCTTTGAAGCCGCATAAGCTAGCCGTAACTTGTTTTTGTCGCAATGATCGTTAACACAGCCTTAACAAAGAGCTGTGCTGCTGCCGAACATGAGGACGAGCAGGAGTGTTAATTTTTAAAGAATGGTTGTAGAGGCATTCCGAGAAAACGATTATCGTTCAGGCCCGAATGTAGTTTCATGTTCCTTTCTGTCCCACCATCAATCGCCGATAGGTTGCATTTCTAGCGCGAATCTTTTCCAATTTTTCCCGCCAACTCTTCAACTACGTTTTGCACAGTATCGTCCTTTGATGGCGAGCGAGATTTCGACAAGGAGGCCCAATACGTAGTGGCACTGATGAAGGAACATATGCCGACCGCCAAGCATTTGTTGGAACTTTGCTGCGGCGCCGGACTGCATGCAGACAAGCTCGCCAGATTGGGATTTCGGGTAACTGGCGTCGAATTCAATCACGTGAAATACAAACAAGCGTTGGCCTGTGCCGAACAGCATGACGACAAATTAGATGGATTCTTCTTTCCGACATTTTGCCAAGACTTTGCCAGCTTGTCTGCCGGCCTGTTGTTTGACGTCGTGTACAGCTTGAATTTCGTCAGCTATCAATTGGAGACAGCCCGAGTCAAAACGCTGTTCGAAAAAGCGCGCGAACATCTTTCTGGCAGCGGAATTTTTATTTTCGACGCGCTGCATGCCGCAACCATGGAGAGCAAAGCGAAATCGGTTAGCGTGCGACGAGTCAAGAACGCAGATATCCGCGTGGTACGCGTGGAGGAACATTCACAAGTTGGCGGTGAAAGTGGCGGTGAGAGTATCGTCCAGTTGGATAGCGAAACGTTTATTGGCGATTCCAGTTCCATGTCCTATCATGCGATTGCCGAGTCCGTGCGGAAGCGATATTTCCTGCCCGAGGAGATTGAGACTTTGGCCAGCGAAGTGGGTTTGTACATTGTTCGCAGCGAAGAATGGCTGACGGGGCAGCCCGTATCGAACGAGACCCGCGATCTCGCGTTTGTGCTACGAAAACGCTAATTGCTCGCGACTGAGGGACCGCGCGCAACGCGGCATTCAGCCATGCATGGCACGTCTGTTCCACCGCTGGGCTTAGATTCCGTTCCACCGCTTGGCAGCGGGTGGCTACGATTTTTCGCTTCTAACGTTTTTTCTCGTAGCCACTGTCGCCAGACGGTGGTTGGGTTTGGCTGCGATTCGTTCCACCGCTTGGCAGCGGGTGGCTACGATTTTTCGCTTCTAACGTTTTTTTCGTAGCCACTGTCGCCAGACGGTTGTTGGGCTTGGCTGCGATTCGTTCCACCGCTTGGCAGCGGGTGGCTACGATTTTTTGTTTCTAACGTTTTGCGTAGCCCCTAACGTTTTTCGTAGCCACTGTCGCCAGACGGTTGTTGGGCTTGGCTACGATTCGCTCCACCGCTTGGCAGCGGGTGGCTACGCCTGTACCTCGGACTCATTCGGCGGATCGATCGTTGCTGGCTTGGGCTGCGGACGATGGACTGGAGCGGAAACGGCCAAATTGCGAACGAGGTAGGTCAACTGTTCGCGATGCTTCTCCAGCGAATGGATCACATAGAAGAACGACAGCAAAAAGGCAATCACCGTGCAGTACAGGAGCACGTCCGCGCCACGACCGATACTCAGAAACTTTGCTATCGGAGTTGTGGCGCTTGGAAATACTATTAGAAGCGCGGCAGCCAGCCAAACCACCAGCCGAATACCACCAATTAATCGCCGCGACTTTCCGCCAAGCTGCAGATAACACTCGACGCCTGCTAAAGATAGCATGAAGCCGCCAGCTAGCCACTGAAAAAGCGTCATCGAGTTATCCTTGAAATCACCAGTCTACCCAATATCTTGAATGCGGCTCTGTTGGATTGCCCCTTCTCCAACGTGGCGGAAGTATACGTGATAGTACAAGGTACTTCCACAACTCGCATTTTTTCTCTGGCGGCCATGGACAAGATTTGCGATGCGTGCGCCATGCCGTCCTCGCTAAAGCGCAGGCGACTGGCGGTTGCAGCCGACATGGCTCGCAAACCATTGTGGGCGTCTGTCAATTTGAGACCTGTGGTCAAGCGAGTAAAAACCACCGCCAGCTTTAGCAGGGCGATGCGGTACCAGGGAATTCCCGGCGCACTACCAAGAAATCGAGAGCCGACGGTCAAATCTGCATCGCCGCGCTGAATGGGCGCCAAGATGGCCGCGATATCCTCCGCAGAATGCTGACCATCTGCGTCGAAGGTTACGATCTCCGTCGCTCCGTGTTGTAAGGCAAATTCAATACCAGTGCGCAACGCCGCCCCCTGACCGCGATTGATCAAGTGGCGCAATACCCACACATTGGCAACCGTGGCCACACGCGACGTGTCATCGCGCGAGCCATCGTCAACAACGACAATCTCGGCGTCAATGTGCACAAGCTGAGCGAGTACGGCAGGCAGTCGCAGCGCTTCGTTAAATGCGGGAACAACTATCCAGGTTCGCTGGTTTTGAGTAGGCTTCATAAGATGCTATAGCCTAACGGCAGACGCATCGGCGGACATGCGCGTTTTGTTAAGATCGCGCTAGTTTTCTGGTTTGGAGAATTTTCATACACTCTTCATCAAACGGCCCTCTATGGCGTGGCGGATTGAGCATCTAATGATGAGGTAGCACAACCATAGGGCAATTTCGATGAACGCAGAAGGCAAACCTGTCAGTCAAGAAAAGCGTCGCATCAGCAAGTCGCGATCTGGTTTTGACAAAGAGGGCAGGGCGTTCGTGATCGTCTATAAAACTGCGGAAGGGCAGTATGAAGCGCCCATCAAATTGGCTAGCGAGCAGGCGTTGGCCATCGCCAAGACCTACGCCGTCACCAAGTCTGTTCCCAACGGTTCTCCCGTGGACGCTTCCGTTGCCAGGCATATTCTGCGGCAGGCCATCGCCCGGGGTTTGATCGACCAAACGAGCGCCAAGCCGAGTAAAACGGCCTTTGGAATGCCCGCCGATTGGTCGAGCATCGATGAGCCCAGCGTAGATCAAGAAACGATCGAGCAAGAGGAAATCACTGATTCGCCTCCCGCAAACGACATTCAACCAAAGTATCTGCCAGCAATTGACAATGCCAACAATGTTAGTGGCGCACTTGCCGAGGAAACCATCGACATCCTGGCTTTTGTTTTGAGCGGAATCGACCCTAGTCTTCGCACGGATGCCCAAACGCTAAAAGCGAATTTGCGTCTGAAGGACCTAGCGTCAACACCCTCATCCAGAGTACCCGCCGATTTGATTCTCCAAGAGGAGCATCGATTCGTATTGCAGCATCTGCAGCGTTTGTCTGTCTCCGAATTTCGACAGCTTTGGGATGAAGCCAAAACACCGAAGAAAGGTCAGCTTGGCACCGAAATCCAGCGCATAGCGACCAAGTTTGAGAAGTCGAAAATCGACGAAGCCGGAAAATTCTTGAAAGATCCGACTAATAAGGAACTATTTCAAGAATTTCGCACCCACGCAGTAGAGATTTTAGTGCGAGCGTTACAGAGGGCTCGCCGCCGCATTCATGCTTTCCATGAGCAACCAGAAGCAAAGCCTACCAACAGCAATTGGCTAGTCAAACTGAAACTTCGTCGTCCCCCGCCAAACATTCAGCCGACAACAGTAGTCGTGGCTGACGAGGTCCGGCAATTGGTGCGCGAGTACGTCGACGATTGTCTGAAGCTCGCTCGCATCCTACGCAGCGAAATCCTGCGCGGCCATTGAACACGGAGATTCAAAGCGCACCAGGCGATTGGATTTTTTAGTTTCAAAAGCGACTGGCGCTGTCCAATTAGCGCACCTAGACATCCCTCCGCGCTCTCCGCCTCTCCGCGTTTTAAGACTTGCTCGTACACTACGGCACATACAACACAACTGTTGCGGACAGTACATCAAACGCGGAGATTTAATGCGCACCAGGCGATTGGAAAACCAGCTGCATTAACTGAGCGGCCGGGCGCTGGTAGCCGCTGGTTTTGTGCTGGAAAACGCGACCATACTTCACCGGTGGCTAGCGCCATTCCGCTCACAGCAATCGCTTATTGGGGCGATGGTGGCGTCGCGTTTTCAGGGCCGACAACCGGAATGCCGCTTGTCTGCGTGAGAATTAGCTTAAAGAATTGCTCGAATTTTGTTTTCCGGAAGTCGCTGATGGGCTTGGCGAGCGCTTGATCGGACTCCTCCAATTGTAGTAACGCCTGGCGAAACTGCATGGCGGCAGCTGTGATTTCGTCGTTTGCGAGTTGCTGTTGCGCCATGTGTTGTTGTTGTTGCAAAATAATCTCCTCCAGTCGATCTTTTTGCGATGCCAATTCGTTGGCGCGTCGCGAGAGCAAACTTGCCCGTTTGTTTGCCGCATTGGCCGCATCCATGGCAGTCTGATGAGCCGTACGCATCATCTCAAAGTCCCCAGGGGATGCGTTCGAAGATCGAAGCGCATCGAGAATGCCGGATTGTGCGTAAACGGGGGAAACAAAGACCATGAGAATCAAAGTAAAAAAACAGTTCTTCATGTTTTTGGGCTTTCTATCGATGGTAAAGATTTTATTCCAACGCTTCCGAAATTCATTTAGCTTCCAGTGCGTCGCTATCAAGAACGGCAAGCGCCTTTCCGATGCTTGATTCTGGATTTTGAACGAACCGCCGGGATTGGACTTCGATTGCATTTTTTAATAGCTGTTGGGCCTGCACCGTAGCGGCCGCAGGAGTCTCGACATTGTCCAATTGGGACTGTTGCACGCGCAATTCGCGGAGCGCTGCGGCGATTTCATGAATGCGGACTGCTACGGATTCTTCGCTTGCAGAACCCTCGAGTTCTGCAAGCGCCAAAACAACGTCCAAGTACAACTTGAGCTGCATCGCCAGATTTTTTTGGAAGTCGCTCGCGGGCAATGGCCCGGGGACTCGCGCTTGATGGAGCCAGGCCAGCACAGCGTCTCCTGCTTGATTGACTTGATTTTCCGCTTCGCGAAACTCGGGCGTGAGGAACACCTCGACAATTCGCCTAGTACTGCGAGTAGGCGGATATTCCGGTAGCTGGAATTCGTCGGTCGCAGCAACTGGATCGCGCCATAAGCCAAGTTGGGCGACTCGCGTGATCAGTCGTCTCTGCCGCTCCTGCAGTCGTTCGAGGGGTGCCATCAGATTTTGGCAATCGGACCGATGGTCAATTCCCTCAACCAATTGCGATAGCTGGGAAACACACTTCTGGTACTCGTCGAAAATTCGAGCATGCGTATCGGCTTGGCCTTCGAACATCGACATGTCAATCGACGGCAAGCGAAAATCGTTCTGTTGAAAGTAAGTCCATGCGCCGCCTATCAGGAACACGATAATCGCAGCAGCCAGCGCAATGCGGAGGGCCGTACGATCCAGGCGGAATTTAGATCTATTGCCTGACCAATCGTGGATCGGGAGTGGCGTTTCATTCTCAAGCCCATCAAATTGCAGCTCGTTCAGATCGGTGAAGGTTTCGGCGGAGGTTGCTGTTGCCGCTGGAAATCTTGCGCGAAACTTTTTTTGGCATTTTGGGCAAGCAAGGTCGAACAATCCCCCGGAATTAGCAGCGGCTTCTGTTAACTCGATCGGTTGCTTGCAAGCCGGACAGCGAACCTGCAGCGACTTTAGCTTGTTGCTCATAACTACTTTCGAGCGCTGGCTAGTGTATTGTTTTGAATGTCGATTGCGACCTTAATGAGTTCACTGGCGCCGATCAAGACGCAGACTCCTGTCGCACCACGCATGAATTCGTTTGCCAGGCGCCAGAGAAAGGATTCGGACGTAGCCTTGTTCAATTCCGGATTGGCACCTGCATCGATGCCGAGCAGAATTGCTGCCACTGCGAAAAACCAAATAATGGCCGACATCCAAGCCAATAGGCGTAGCGCCAGCGAAACCGCTCTCAATACAGGATAACGGCGATTAGCCGCATGGTCGACGGCCATTGGTTGGCGATCCTGTTCTGTTCTGGGTCGCGAAACAGGTGCGGTTCCGAAACCGTTTCTGGCGGTGTGAGATGGATGATCCTCCAATTCGATCTTGGCCCGCGTGATGTCTCTTTGCAATTCGTCCCTGTCGACATCGCTGACGCTCATGGCTGCCAGCCCATAGTCGTCTTCAAAACTGGAATTGACTTCGTTCTGCTGCGGAACCGAGACTTGTTTCTTGCAGTTTGGGCACTTGGCTGTATGTCCAGCCATCTCGGCTTTGGCCTTAATTGTGTGCTCGCAATTGGAACAGACAAATCGAATAGCAGTCATAGGAACCCAACCTGGTAATCTAAGGAATCGGACTGTGTCGTTCAAGTTCCAGCGCTAACGTAACCACCGTCGCCAGACGGTGGAACGTAGCCACTGTCGCCAGACGGTGGACACGTAGCCACCCGTCGCCAGACGGTGGACAAATACTCGCCATCATCACATGACTGTTTTAAATTTGCGATTTTGAGTGCCGAAGGCACGGCAGGCACCAGCCTGGGACGCGAGTCCCAGGAATGATGGTGCGCACAATCCCGTCGTGATCTACGCGTTTGACCGCATCGCGGGCAATCGCGTAGATCACGATCGCGGCAGGCGGGCTCGCATGCCGTCGCTCAACTTTAAAACTTGGCGGCGGTCTCTAGTATTTCGTCCTCCGTCGTGTGCTGTCCACCGTCTGGCGACGGTGGCTACAGTGTATGTTCATTCTTTATCCTTCATCCACCGTCTGGCGACGGTGTGTGTGTCTTCGTCGGCGACGACGTCCACCGTCTGGCGACGGGTGGCTACGGTGTGTGTTTTCGTCGACGACGACGTCCGCCGTCTGGCGACGGTGGCTACGGTGTCCTGCGTCGGCGACCGTCTGGCGATCTGGCGGCGGTGGCTACCTAGGCGGCGCCGAGAACACGTCTGACCTCCAGTGGGCTAGTGCGACCGGCGCGAACCATATTGGTGGCTTGTTCCCACAAGGAAACCATCCCCGACTCGATCGCCAAGCGGTTGATTTCCGGGCCGCCCGACTTGCACAGCACTGCGCTTGCCAAAGCCGTATCGCGTAGCGACAGGAACTCGCTGATCACCGCTCTACCTTGATAGCCGCTGTCGTTGCAGCGTCCGCAACCTCGCGGTACGCGGGCGCTCTCGACCGGCAATCCGCACAAATCAGCTGGATCGCGAGACTCTTTGGAGCAATCGCACAGTAAGCGAATCAAACGTTGGCTCATGACTGCGTTCAGTCCGCTGCGCAGTAGGTAGGGCTCAATGCCCATTTCCGTGAGGCGACTGATGGCAGTGGCGGCGCTATCGGCGTGAAACGTGGTCAGCACGAGTTGTCCAGTTAGGGAGGCTTGAATCGCAATTTCCGCTGTGGAGCGATCGCGAACCTCGCCAACCAAGATGACCTCGGGGTCTTGTCGCAGGATGGAACGCAGGCCGGTATCCAAATCAAAGCCTGCGGCAAGATTTACTTTACTCTGTGCCACACCGTCGACCGGGACTTCGATAGGATCTTCGATCGACACCAGACTCCGCGAGCCTGACGTTGAATTCACTAAGTGCCTCATGCAGGCGTAAAGCGTGGTCGATTTGCCGCTACCCGCAGGGCCAGTTACCAATATGGCACCGCTGGTCTGCAGCAGCTCATTCTTCAATTTCTGTGTGGTATCACAGGTATGGCCTAGATCTTCTAGATTCAGAAACGTCTCGCCGTTTCCAAAAAATCGGAGCACGGTGCGCTCGCCGTACAGGGTTGGAAAGGTGCTAACACGCACCTCAGGGCCGCCCTCCGCATCGGCCACGCGGCCCTCTTGGGGCACGTCGGCTTGGTAGGTCAGCAAGTCAGACATGATCTTTAAACGCGACACGATCGAAGACTTCGCGCCGGCGGGAAAGACGCCTAGCGTTTGCAGCACGCCGTCGTGCCGAAACTGAACTTGCAAGCCCGTTCGAGTGGGTTGCAAATGCAAGTCGCTGGTGCCCACCTTTCTTGCAAAGGCGAATAGTCCGTCGACAAATTCCGACGCGTAGCGATCCGTCTCGGGCTTGAGGCCCGTCAATCGCCCCACGATCGCCTGACGTACTTCATCCAAATCGATGTAACGCGGCTTTTGCGAATTATCTCCGCTCGTGGACTGCAAATCATTAACCAGGGTTGCCATGATGTCTACCTTTTGCTCTGCGTCAGGACTATTGTTTTTGAAATTGCAACGTACGATCAAGCACCGCTCCACCGGCTGCGTCAATACTTACCAAATAATTGGAGAACACTCGGAAAATAATAAAGATCAGCAATGCCGCAATCGAGATCCAAATGAGGGAAGAAGCCATATAGGTGAATTTAGACAAAGCAGCTTTCACCTGAGTCCGTAGGTAGCGGTATTGCTTGTCCAACGTGTCTGGGAGTCGACCGGATTCTTCACCCAATTGCACGGCATCGATGGTGTCTGTGCTGAACAAACCCGATTCGCGCAACACCACATGGAGCTCGCGGCCTTGACGAATGGCCTGCTTGGAAGCCTCGGCCCGTGAAGCAAAAAGCGGCGAGCTGGCACTCTTGAAAGCCAAATCGACGGCATTCCAAGAATCAAGCCCCGATTCCAAAGCCAACGACAGAGTTTGCACAAATCGCGATTCCGCAAAGATGTTAATCAGCCCACCGACATACGGTACTTGCGATAGAACATTAGCCAGAAACGCCAAGCCGCCGTTGCGCATCAGCAGGTATATCGCCACAAAAGCCGCTGCAGCGAGCCCCACACCGATCGCATAGGTTCTGAGTCCGCTGGCACCAGTTAAGCCCAACCCAAGCAAGTCTGTCTGGTCGCCGACATCTCCTCCTGAAACTACCGAAGGCACATAGATCAGTAGCCCAACCACGATGACCGCCAGTAAGAGTTGCGTTACTGGCCAGATAATCGAATTGATGAACTCGGTGCGCAACTCGGCCAATTCGTGGTAGTACGCGGCCAAGCGACTAAGGACGCGTTCGAGTCGCCCAGTGCGCTCGCCCACTTCGATCATCTGCACGAAATCGTCTGGGAAATAGTTTCCCTGGGATCTAACCGCGTCTGCCAGTGTGCCTCCCGCTTCAACGCGGTTGGCGATATCGAGCATTCGACTTCCATAGATGCGATTACGGGACTCGCCTTCGCGTTTGAAAATTCGCTGGGGGTCATGGCCAACATCAAATGCAACTCCGACACGGTCGCATAACGTGCCCAGGAGGCGGTTACTAATGCGTAGTGCTAACATGGTGTTTTCGGTATAAATCTCGCAGGTGGTGATCAAGCGTAAAGTGGCTAGAAGGTTAGTGTTTGCTTGTCCGTTGCGATTCTCAACTGCACACCTGTTAAGATTTGGCTAAAGTCGCCGCGATCCTGCTTGGGGCACTGGTTTGTCGGGCTAGGACCCGTTCTACTTTGTGCGCGATGCGGAACGGCAACCCTGTAGCGTGTTTCTGGTGGCAGGAAATTATCGAGGACTTCGAACAAGTATTTTGCAAGTCGCAATGCCCAAACGAATACGCCCCATGACCCCTGTTTCTCTAGCGCATCTGGATGCGTTGGCCGAGCAATTCGAGTGGGCGGCGCGCAGTATTCGAAAGGTTACATCTGAGCTTAACCAAGAGGCAATTTATGTGCTTGGTATCGACGCGATTGGGGAAATAACCGAGGCCACGGATTCATTGGTGCGTGCTATCGAAGCAGCCAGTTTACCAGCAGAAGACCGATCAGCTGAAGCGGCCCACGAAATCCAGCCATTGCGAGGAAAGAAGGCCAAACGCACTAGACGCCGACGACCATGAGGTGGACGCATCCCTCAGCTTCAACGCGCCCGTCTATGACCAGTGGTCGAAACCATATCGGAGTACTGCTGAAAGGCCAAATCATCATTGCTGGCGGAAGAAGCAGTCTCTTTAGAAACTGTCTTGGCGGCAACACTGCGTGTCGCCAACCAAAACCGACCAAAGGACGATACGAAAAAAGCTGGAATACACAGCGCTGCACCCACGACCAGCGGCAGCAGCGCCAGCGCCACCAAGAGATTGGTATTCAAACTATTGGCTTCTCCAGACATACCCAACTGAATCGCATCAGTGATACTCAGCATACATCCTATAACGCCCAACCACAGCGGCAGCACTGCGATCGGACCAAAGGCAACCAAGGCGATAACGCTGCGATTAACAAAAACCAACTTGATTGCAAACGCCAAATTGATTAGCGCAACAAGCACGACTGCAATTAACCAACCCCTACCACACACGTCCAAGATTGTAGTCAACATGGCCATTTTCCTAAGGTTTCAAACATGGGATGCAAAAGTTGGTTCCGCCATCCACGGGTTTACGAGGCGGCTATATGTGTTAAGCAAACAAGTATGCTTGGGTGGTTATAAGGCAACGCAATTGTAGTGGCTGTGGTGAAATTGCAAGTAACGACAAGTAATGATTCGAAGAAAAAAAACCCACAGTTTACAACGCTAGAAAAAGTGTTAACAATCCTGACTCAAGATGATGCCCATGAATAAACCGAAACAAAGTGCGTAACACTTTGAAACGTTTTGAATTGGGGTTGGATAAACTGAAGTGTTTGCCCAAGCCCGGAGGGCTGACACAGCCTCTGCCGGGGTCGCAGGCCCCGGAGAAAAAGCTCAGCGTTACAGATAGGCCTGAAAGGCCGGCACAACAATTTGGAGCCGCCATGTGTGCCAGCCCTTCGGGCTTACGAATTAATCCATATATACCCACCGGTGGTTAACACCACCGGCTAACGATGTGCCAGGCCTCCGGGCTTATGGAACCTAATTGGACAGCGCAACTTTGCGGAAAACTTTGGCAATACCAGCTCGACGTGCCAGCGAGTGGGTCCCTTGTAACTAACCTATTTGCGGTCGACTCTTTAACCTCCCAATTAGCCTTTTTTACGACATCGCCAATGGACGTTCGCTTAATCCTTGACTCCGGCACACAGAAAGGGCGCGAGACGAAACTGGCTCGCGGTGTCTATCTCGTCGGGCGATCGCGAAATTGTCAGATCCGTCCTAAAAACAAATCGGTCAGCCGCAATCATTGCGCCATTATTCACAGAAAACGCGAGTTGCTGTTGCAGGATACGGGTAGCAAACACGGCACCTTTCTCAATGACAAGCGGATCGAGAATGGCTTGGCCGTGGTGGTTTCCGACGGCGATCGCTTGCGAGTTGGCGGATCGCACTTTAGATTCGCAATCGACACAGGCAAACCAAAAGCGAAAAAATCAGGCACAGCTCATGACCGCTCCCAGCCTGATGTAGATCAGCCCAAGCTGGATGTTGCGGAAAGTGATTCCAGCGAAAGCCATTCCGATTCCGACATAGGCTTTCGCGACGAAAGTGCTTCTGGTAGCGATGCCGCCCCCGAGCCCGTCGTTGCTAGCAACCCGAAGGCAGATGCAGCAGTAAGCCCAGGGGATAGCGATGCTAATGTGATCGACGACATTCTAAGCCTGCTCGAAGACGTCGAGAATTCCGACGTATCGCCCGCCAGTGCAATCAAGCTGCCGACGCAGCTCGACAGTGATCATCATCAGCGCGATCATCAGGGCAACCAGCAGGCAGCTAGCGTTTTGGTGGACGTGGATGGCCTGGAAGAAGTGGACGAAGGCGTTGATTTTGCCGCCCCCAGAAGCAGCGAATCCTTGGGGGACGACCAACCGCTGCCGGCGTATAAGCTGCGACACGATTGGGATATTCAGAGCGTGCAGAAATGGGTAGGCCAAAAGCAGGCCACAGCTCCTGTGGTGAAACCACCGCAACGCAAGTTCAAACTGAAAGACCCGAAAAGAGCTAAGCAACAGGTGGCCGAGGAGAAAGAACTCGACGAACGCAAAAGAAAACTAATGGGCGAGCCTGAAGTCGCTGGGGCCGCCTGGGCGGACTGGCTGGAGTCCGACAGCATCAAGCCAATTGCCTTGATTGGCGGTATCCTGTTGTTTATCGCCATAATGGCTTACAATATTTGGTCGCTGTGGAGCTTTGACGGCTAGCCGATTTCACCAGTACGTCCCGGGTGCCCGCAACCACGCGTTTTGAAACTGCGGAAGCTACCCCCAAAAGATTGCAACCAGTTCATTACCTGCACGGTTTAAATGCTCAGGCCCAAACAAAATTGCAGGAAGCATTAGTCGGGAGATTCAACAATAATCACTTGAGTCCCATCCTGCAATTCACTGGTCCTGATCGGTGGCTTAACTGCATCCGATTTGGGATCATAAGTTACCGCCATCCAAATTGAAAGCCCCAAGCCAGCCAGCGCCAAAGCCAAGCCGCCACCAAGAGCAAACTTAGCATAGATGGAATCTCGGAACGCCTTTAGCTCCCTCTTAGTCATCGGTTTTGACTTGGTCGCAACTGTTGACGCGGTGTTCCAATAGCTTGCTTCTGTAGATCCACCCGCTTGCTGGCCGAAGCTACCCAACGCGGTATCAAATGCACCAGACGCTTCGAAATCCGCCATACTGCCGGAATTCAAAAAGCTGGGCGAATCAAGACTGCCTTCTGGCTGATACTCCTGCGAGCCCTGAACCCCACCGCCGTTCCAACCGCCGGAGGAATCCTCCCCGGGGCTGTTTCTTTTTCCGGCCGATACCAGTGCGGCTATATCTGGGCCGGAGGGCGCCAAGCGGGGCAAAATCTGGTCGCAGAAAAGAGCTACTTCGCTCATCTTTTGCAGGCGATCCTGGGGCTTCTTGGCCAGCATCTTTTCGCACAGCCGCCAAATCGGTAACGGGCAATCAGGCAACAATTCCGGCAATGGTGTGGGCTGGGCTGTCTGATGCATGGCCAAGCGTTGTGCCATGGTTCCCTTATTAAAGGGAGAACGACCGGAAAGCATGAAATAGAGTGTACAGCCAAGTGAATACATGTCAGCGCGGCGATCCACTTTGCGGCTGTCCCAAGCTTGCTCGGGGGCTACATAGTCCACTGTGCCCAGAATCGAACTGCTGCCATCCTGTGTGTGTCGCTCGGGCGAATCGATTTCGAATAGCGCCAGCCCCATATCCGAGACTTTCAATTGTCCGCTATTGTCGATCAAAAAGTTGTGTGGCTTAACATCTCGGTGGGTAATTCCTTGATCGTGGGCATAGCCCAAGCCGGCTGCGGCTTGCCGCAATAGCAGCAGTGCGTTGCGATAACCGAGCTTCCCATGCTGCTCGACCACTTCTCCGAGATTCGCACCTTCCACCAAGTCCATGACCATAAAACGGCGATCATCGATGACATCGCAATCGTGAACTCGGACAATATTCGGATGTACCAATTTGGCGGCCGCGCGTGCTTCCGCCAAAAAGCGGCTGACCGACTTTTCTACGTTACTTCTGGCCTTCGGCAGGATCTTGATGGCAACACGCGTGTTCAGTACCGAATGCTCGGCTTCGTAGACGATGCCCATGCCACCGCGTCCCAGCGGCTTACGGATCACATATTTGCCTAACAGAAAACCACGGTACTTGGCCTTGAGCAGCTGCGCGGCCTGCCATTTGGTGATGAGGCCGGCCACGATCAGCTGTTCGGCGACATCCGCCGCAGATCGGTCTTTGTCGCTTGTCAGGGCTACGGACTTCAAGGCGTGCTGCAGCTTTGCTGGATCTACCAGTTTGCTGCGCTTGAGCACTTCAATGAACGTCGATACGTTAATGTTGGAATTCGCTTGTGCCACAGTAGTCATACGCGCTCCCGGAGACGTGCATCTTGTCGCGTCCTATATGAGTAAAGCACGGGCATGATCAAATGGTATAACTAGCCTGCAATTGGCTGTCGACACTCTTGGCCAATGATTTGCCAGCCTTAACCAATTCTTAGTAAAATCAGCGGCGATTACACCACTAATGGCCCTGCGGGCCGCACTTGTCGAGTGCGACCAACTCGAGCGATCAAACAAAATCATTGACTAAATGCCAAGCCCGGAGGGCTGGCATATCGTTAGCCGGTAGTGTTAACCGGTGTCAACTAGTGTTAACCGGTGTCAACCACCAGTAGGTCAGTTAAATTGATTCCAAAGCCCGAAGGGCTGACATATCGTCAGCCGGTGGTGCTAACCACCGGTAGGTTAGTTAATTGACTCCAAAGCCCGAAGGTCTGACACACATGGCGGCTCCAAGTTGATGTGTCGGCCTTTCAGGCCTTTGCGTGTTCTGTGCTTTTTTCAACGGGACCTGCGGCCCCGGCAGAGGTTGTGCCAGCCCTCCGGGCTTGGCGGCAACCCTCATTCTAGCTTTAGTGGTTGTAGCTTTTTTGTAGAACGATATGTCCCAATCGTTTTCATAAGCAATTGGGACAATTGCTCCACACCTACTCCTTAAGCAATTGGGACAATTGCTCTACACTGCGGAAAAAACTACCCGCTTGGCCTGCCAGCTCCACTAGATCGGGGAGTTGTTTGCCGATGCTTTCGAGCAAAGTACTGTGGTTTCCCACCCGCAACTTTAAGGTTGTATGAATACCGGCAAAGTCCGGTTTCTGCGTCTTGCAAGATTTCGATCGTCCGCAAGAATCATCCGCAACTGAGTCATTCAAGCAGGGTCATTCACCGGTTATTCAAGCTGGTCCGCCAGAGATTGGATGACTCGAGTCTGGCTGACTCGATGCGATTTCACTTTACAGGAATGCAGATGAATACGAACCGCAAGCAAGCTGGGTTCACGCTGATTGAGCTGCTGGTAGTGATCGGCATTATTGGAATTTTGGTCAGTATGCTTGTGCCTGCAATTAACTTGGCGAGAGCTGCGGCGCGGTCAGCGCAGTGTCAGAACAATTTGCGTCAGATTGGTGTAGGCCTACAGTCGTTTGCTGTGGCCAAAGGCGGAGTAATGTGTAGTGGAAATTTTGATTGGGAGCAGGATGGGGCAGTAACGGAGTTCGGCTGGGTGGCAGACTTGGTCAACAATGGAGTGCTGGCTGGCGACCTGTTGTGTCCCACCAATCAAGCCCGCACATCAGTGACGGTCGAAGAGGTGCTGACTACTACGGCGGCGGTGGCGACGACTTGGAAATGTGGCGATCCGAAGGGTGGTCCTGGTACGTCACTGCCCACCGGCAAAAAGGTGCTAGGGCCCTGTCAAATTATCATCGATCATGCTGGCACAGGTAACGCGGCGATTACACATCGCACCTGGGCGGATCAGCGCGAGTTAGTGCAACTGGAGATGGTCGAAAAGGGCTACAACACCAATTATGGTGCAAGTTGGTTTTTGACTCGCAGTGAAATGAAGTTTCTTGCGCCGCCAAGTCAGTACACGCCCGCCACGACTATTACAGGATGTGCTGCGGGAGTTTGGAGCCGCAGTTCTACTGTGGGACCATTGCGTCAGAAGTTGATGGACACCTCTCGGATCTCGACTTCGAGTATCCCCTTAGTTGGAGATATTAAGATAGCCGTTGGATTTCTCTCGCAATCGCTGGGTGAATTGCACCCCAATGGCGAGCCCTTGGCTTTGAACTCTTTTGGTGGGCCAGCTACTTGGGATGCGACGACCGGGGCAATTTCATACCCAACAGCGAGTTTTACGGCAGTCCTGTGGTATGAAGATACAGCTCAAGATTATCGAAATTTAGCACCGATCCACCAGCGCAGTTGCAACGTGGTGATGGCTGACGGGTCGGTGCGGTCGTTCTACGATGCGAACGACGATGGCTTTCTGAACAACTTTTCGAATAATCCCAAATATCCCAAGGGCGGCAGCGCTTCCGACTTTACGAGCGACGAACCCGAGTTGTTACCAACGGACATGGGCAGCTTTTACAGTCTGAGCAAGTATAGCGGCCAGTAGTGTCAAGGCGAACCCGTATGTTAATTGTTGATGAACCTATGCGGATCTAAGCGAGTTGTGTCGCTAGAAATCAGTGAGATGAGCTTATTCGTGAGCGGTTAACTTAGAGAGAGCTGGCGGTCAGCCGACGAAGAACTTGTAAGAGGTTTTAGAAACTCGTATGTGCAAATTTTGCGGAGGTGCTGCAGGAAGCGGAATTGAAGAATGATTTCTTCAGATCGTTAGAGTGGCCAGGCCATTCTTGACGCGGACTAAAGTCGACCCAGCAATGGGGAAGAGAGGAAAACCGGAAAACGCCATCAGGTTTCGAAGCAGATGGGCTCCCCGGCTTTCCCCAAAACAAACGCCGTATTTTGACGAGTTCGAGTAGTCTCTGTCAATACAGAATCGAACTCAAAACTTCACTAGGAAAAAGATTAGATGAAAAAGACTTTTGGAATCGCTGGACGTCCAGCTTTTACGTTGATCGAATTGTTGGTTGTGATCGGTATTATCGGCATCTTGGCCGCTATGCTGTTGCCAGCTGTTAACCGTGCTCGTGAATCTGCTCGTAATGCAACTTGCAAGAACAACCTGAAGAACATCGGTGTTTCGATGCAAATGTTCTCCGACAAAGATCCTTCGCAGCGTCTGTGCAGCGGTGGTTTCGACCAAACTCGCGATGGTTGCTCGGACGTTTACGGTTGGGTTGCCGACATGGTCAACCAAGGTGCTGGTAGCGGACAAGAGATGATGTGCCCATCCAACCCATTGCGTGGTTCGGAGAAGTTGAACGACTTGGCTGGAAACACTACATCCAACGCGTCAATGGAAGCCACAACTCTGGTCAAGCAAACTGCTGGTGCTTGCGGAACTACTCTTACTGAAGAAACAGTCGCTGAACTGTTGATTTTCGAAGGCTACAACACCAACTATGCAACCAGCTGGTTTGCAGTTCGTGGTGGTATCAAGTTGGATCGTCTGGGAACTACCGATAACTTCATTGTTCCAACGAGCGTAACTCGTGAAGACGGCTCGAGCAACACTTTCGCGCAGAAGGGTCTTGCTTCGACCAACGGTCCAGTCAAGCGCCGCATGTTGGAAGCTAGTCCAATCGCTATCGACCGAGTTGCAATGCTCGGCGACGCAGCTCCTGGCGACTTGAAGGACGCTGTTGCTCTCGGTAATTTCCGCTTCACTGATTCGCAAGGCACAATTTACACCTACGTTGAAGAAGGTGAACTGCTGTGCGAATCGTTCTGCGATGGTCCAAGCGTTCGTGACAACGACAACCGCGTTCGCTTCGCGGTTGATGCTGTTGCCACCACTATCACGCCAGTTCGTGCAGACGGTGCAACGCCAGTTCAAGTTGCATTGCGCAATGACCTGATCGAGAATACTCGTGTCGACTCAAACGTTGGCGGTATCTACCAGGATACTCGCGACTGGTTTGCTCTGCACGGCGGCACTAAGGGCGGTTCGGCGAACATCTTGTTTGCTGACGGCTCGGTTCGCGTGTTCAATGACCTCGATAACGACAAATTCCTGAACCCAGGTTTCCAGATCCCAACAGGTCTGACCAGCTATGCTACGATCGGTTACACAACCGACACACTTGAGATTCCTATGGCTCAAATGTGGAACGGCATTGGTCTGCAAGACATGACCAAGACCGGCAAGTATGACTGATCCGAGCATCGGGTTGGTTAATATGATGTAACAGAGGGTTAGGGGGTGGCTTGGTCTGCCCCCTGACTTTTTATTGCTCAGACAATGGCGGTTGCTTACCCAGAAATTCAACATGTCCGCGATGATTTCGCACGCTTTCCCTCCTCTGTTTTTGGACACGCGACAGTTTCTAGAACCCTTCTGCACTGAGGGTGAAATTGAGTGTCTTCGACCTGCTCATTGCACCAGAAGATTTTGGTATGTCTTCGTCCCCATGCTCTTATGCCTGATTTGTGGATGTAACGATCCAGCGGAGAAGCTGCTGAGAGTCGACCTTGTTTCCGAGGCTCCGCAACCAGAAGCAGTATTGGTTTCGCAGTGCGATGATTGGCCGAATTTGTTTGGACCGTCCCATGATTGCTCTGCAACTCAACAACTGTGCCATTATTGGGGTCACGATGGTCCACCACAGCGTTGGCAGATGAAGATCGGAACGGGCTACAGCTCTCCTGTCGTGGCGTCAAACCGAGTCATCCAGTTGCACCGTCTGGGCAATGAAGAGGTGGTGAGCTGCATTGATGCCAGTAGTGGGCAGGTTTTATGGGAATATCGTTATCCCACTAAATTCGAGTGCAAGTCGAACTATACCAACGGTCCCTATGGCACGCCGTCTATAGCTGAAAACATCTTGCTCTCACTGGGCGCGGAAGGTATGTTGCATGCCCTTGAGCTCACGACAGGAAAATTATTGTGGGTACGGAATTTGAAGGAGGAATTTGGAGTCGAGCAACGCATATTTGGAGTTGGCCATAGCCCACTGATAGACGGGCAAAACGTATATGTCAATGTTGGCGGAACTGCCCGTGAAAGTGGCTTGGTTTGTTTTGACCTGGCGACAGGGGTGATGCGTTGGGCAACCGGCAAGGCGCTCGATGGCTATGGAACACCTCGAATTCTCCACGCTGCGAACCGCACACTCGTAATTGTACTCGCTTATGACAAAGCGTTGGCGGTAGACAGGCAAAGCGGGCAACTTGTATGGGAGTATTCGCAGCCAATAAAGATCTCAGATGCCGAGAATGCAGTCACCCCGGTGATTGATGGTGAACTCGCATTATTTTCTTCTTACGGAAATGGTTCGAGTTGCTTTCGGTTTCGAGCGGACGGTCAAGTAGAGCTGTTGTGGGAAGATCGCAAAATTCTCACATCCCAATTCAACCCCATTATCTGCCGTGATGGCTATGCGTATGGCTTTCATTGCAGCGATCATTCTCTGCGTTGTATTGAAATGGAATCGGGAGAATTGCAGTGGCGTACCAAGGTGAAGTTCACTCGAGCTAATATCGTGACGGTGGGCACGCATGCGATTTTTTTGGACGATCACGGTCACTTGGTGAGTGGCGAACTGACAACCGAGGGCTTCAGGATGATCGCAAAAAGCGATTCCTATTCAGGGGACAAGTTTTGTTTTGCCTCACCGGCTGTCAGCGGTCGATGCTTGTATCTCAAGACGGAGGAACAACTGTACTGTCTCGATCTAGGACCGGAGTTGAATTCGGAGGAGTTCCCAAGCATGGAGGCGGCCTTGCGCGAGCAGTTCGGTGACATGAATACAAAATGAGAACTGGCTATTAGTGGGCGATTGATTTAGTGAGCCGCAAGCCCCACCCCTCAAACTCAGCCATCACCTGGAGACCCGAAGTGGCGTTCGTATCCAAATTAGTGCCGCGTTCTGACGCCGGACTAGCGACACTGATCGCTTGTTTGACAATACTGGTTTACCTTCCTGCGTTGAGAAACCAGTGGATTTGGGATGACGACGATTACGTTACTGAAAATGAGTGTTTGCAGACTCCGCAGGGGCTGTATGATATTTGGACCAATCCAGAATCCACTCCGCAATATTATCCTGTTGTTTTTTCAACATTTTGGAGTCTGCACCAAGGATTTGGTTTGTGGCCGTTTCCGTATCATCTGTTAAACGTCCTTGGACATGCAGCAAATGCTGCCATCCTATACAGGATATTGCGATCGCTTGATCTTCGCGCTAGTTTCTGGATTGCGATCATGTTTGGCATTCATCCGATAAACGTTGAAAGCGTTGCCTGGGTGACGGAATTTAAGAATATTGGATCAGGTTTTTTCTATGGACTTTCATGGATCGCACTTTGGCCGGTTTTAGTCCAAGATCATCAAGTTGTAGCTGCCCCCGGGAAATCAGGTGCCAAACTTGGAACCCAACGATTCCCCTGGTTGAGATACACAATTGCGCTGGTAGCATTTGCTGCGGCCCTCCTGTGCAAATCAGTAACCGCTACTTTTGGATTTGCTATTCTGCTGGTGTTGTGGTTTCGAATCGGCAGGATTAGGCTTCGCGACGTCGGGTATCTCGTGCCGTTTATGTTGGTTGGTATCGCCCTGGGCTGGAACACAGCTCGACTAGAAGTTGAGCATGTTGGCGCTTCTGGAATGGACTGGTCGTACGGTTTTGTTGACCGCATAGGCATCGCCGCACGCTGCGTCGAGCATTATGCATTGAATATAGTTCTGCCAACGGAGCAAATGTTCTTCTATCCTAGGTTTTCAACCGACTTTGGCTGGCAGGCGTTTGTCGCACTGACGCTCTGCGTAGTTCTGATTTCTGGCTTTGTTTATGCTGCTTATAGAGGGCAGCGTGGCGCTTTGGCGGGCGCTTTATTTTTTGGAGGATCCGCTTTCCCAGCGTTGGGATTCTTGAATGTTTATCCCCATCGATTCTCGTTTGTGGCCGATCATTTTGTATATATTCCGATGATCGGCATCTTGGCAGTTTTTGTATCTTTTTTGTATGAGACAGTCCAACGCTTGAAGAAGGCAATGCAAACGGAAAAACAAAAAAGCTATCTTGCTGACGCGGCACTTCCGACGTTCGCGTTGCTGCTTGTTTTCCACACGCTGCGTTACATTCCGGCGTATGAAAACGAAGTCAAGCTATGGGAGGACACTCTCAGCAAGAATTCTGATTGCCCGGCCGCCTGGCATAACTTGGCGCACGCTTATTTGGATTCTGGCGATGTCGGCTATGCAAAACGGGCGATTGATCAAGCTCTAACATATGACTTTGACCGATTTCATCTACTGAACACGCTTGGGCTAGTTGAAAATGCCTTAGGCTACCCTCAATTGGCAGAGAAGGCCTTCCGCGAATCGCTTTTGTTGGAGCCAAACTATGCCAACTGCATTTTGAACCTGGCGAAAATTGTACACGAGCGGGCTAAAGCCACTAGCGAGACTGATCAGGCCAGGGCCTTATGGCAGGAATCGCAATCACTATTTGAGAGGGCCTATAAGGTTCTGCCAAGTTTCAGGACTTCTTTTTTGCGGGCCGTCGCCGAAGGCGATCGGGGAGACTTTGCTACAGCCGCTCATTGGTTTGAAATTGCATTGCAGCATTCTCCCGCAGATGCCACGGCCAGATTCAACTTGGCTGTCTGCTACGAGAAACTTAAGAACTACCCAAGAGCTATGGAAATTCTTGCACAGTATCGTCGCGACTTCCCCAACGACGAAAAAGCCGAAGAACTTTTGTCGCAGTGGCAGAGTTTGGCAGCGCAATGACCGGAATATTTTCCTGGAGCTTGTCAGGTGTTGTTATTAAGTTCCAATGAATCTCCATGTTCTGGCTTGTCAACCCAGCAGGCTTTGGTCTACTTGCTTAAAAACTGGCGCCATGCGCAGACCAATCTGAGTCACACGTAGTTCCTCCACAATCAGTAAAACTGGTCGACACGGACAAAAAATGAAAGCTTTCGGGATACTAGTATTATTTTTGGCCATTACCGGGCTTGCGGTATTTGGGTTAGCTAAAAGCGTAACGTTTAAGCCGTGGACAAGAACTGGTCAGGAGGAAGAGTACAAAAAGTTGGTCGAGATGCTTCGCAAGCCGGCAGTCGACAAGGATGCGCCCAGTCGGCCTGAGATTTACTGCGAAAGTCCCAAATTCGAATTTGGAACGATGCTTCCGAATACGGAGGGCCGTCACACATTCGTAGTGAAGAATGTAGGAAGCTCCCCTTTGGTAATCAAAGGTGGTTCAACTACCTGTAAATGCACGGCCACCGACGTGAGCGCGACTGAGCTTATGCCCAACCAAACGATGGAGGTGGGCTTGACTTGGCAAGCACGGCCAAGCGATCGTAATTTTCTTCAATCAGCTATTTTGCAGACGAACGATCCAAAAAATATGGAATATCTGCTAACGGTAGAGGGGCGCGTTGCAGTTACACTATTGCCAACGGTTAGCTCGCTCGGATTCCAACTTTTTCCAGGGCAGGAAACCTCAACCCAGAATGTATCGATTTACTCCGAGCTTTGGGAGAAAATCGACGTTGTTCGTACGGAGACCACCGCTGAGTCTCTAACTTGCAAACAAATCGAACGCCAGCCTCTCCCTGTGGACCTCGATGGATCAGATCGCGTCAAATCAGTTGAATCT